>NZ_CP173677.1:2072409-2407891 GCF_045055315.1 Allobrachymonas wangyanguii | reverse complement strand
GCAGGCGTGCCACAGGGCAGCGTCAGTGGATTCTCCGGCGGAGGGAAGGGCTTCTGCAGACATGTCGGAATGGCAAATGAGCAAATCTTGTTGTGGGAATCATGCCTGGATACGGCAGGGCGCGGGAGCGAGCCTGCCGTCGGGCCATTGTGTCTGGCCTGACAGCGCACAGGGGGCAGGGCGGAGCCTGATCTGTGCCGCGGAAGCAGCATTTTAGGCCGGGGCAGGCAATCCGGGGTGGTTTTTTCGCCCCGGTGCACCGCCATACCGGGATAAGTGATTGATCAGATGCGGATTTTTTGTGATAATCACAGGCTTTCCCGAAATTTTACGGGAGAACAGAGGCTGGGCAGTTGCCATTGTGGCGGTTGCAGGCCGGGTCCTGGTGCTCCGGGGCGCGTGTCGTCTGGCCTTGCTAATAACTACATGACCTGAGGATTTTCCCCATGAAACGCACTTACCAGCCTTCCAAGACCCGCCGCGCCCGTACCCATGGCTTCCTGGTTCGCATGAAGACCAAGGGCGGCCGTGCCGTGATCAACGCACGTCGCGCCAAGGGCCGCAAGCGCCTGGCCGTCTGAGTCCGCACGGACGCTGGCCGGCACTAGCCGCCTGCGGCCATGAGCACTCCGGCACGCATGCAGCGCCTGCGCCAACCGGCCCAGTTCCAGGCCGTGATGCAGGGAACTGTGCTGTATCGCACGCCCCATTTTGTGTTGCACGCCTTGCAGTGGCGTCCCGCTTCCGGGACTGCGCCGCAGGGCGCGCAGCCGTGTCAGCGCCGTCTGTTCGCAGACGGCGCTATCGCTATGGGGGTGCTGGTACCCAAGCGCTGGGCCAAGCGCGCCGTCACGCGCAACCTGATCAAGCGCCAGATGCGTGCCATCACGGCCGAACTGGCGTCTGAGCTGCCCCTGCATACAGCCATCGTACTGCGCCTGCGCGCCGGCTTTGACCGGCGCCAGTTCATCAGCGCCAGCTCCGACGCCCTGAAACAGGCGGTGCGTGCCGAGCTGCAGCAGCTGTTTGCGCGTACCGACTGGCGACGCCTGCAGCCGCTAGCGCAGCCGCCTGCCGTGCCGCTTGCGCCATCTGACGCACTGCAACATCCATCTGGCACAATGCAGGGCACACCATGAAGCGCATCCTCATCTCCTGCATCAAGGCCTACCGTCTGCTGCTCAGCCCCTGGCTGGGCAATGGCTGCCGGTTCGAGCCGACCTGTTCCGCGTATGCCATGCAGGCGCTGGAACGGCATGGTGCGGCCGCTGGCAGCTACCTGATGGTGGCGCGCCTGGCGCGCTGCCAGCCTTGGTGCCAGGGCGGATGCGATCCGGTACCCGAGCAGCCGCCGCGCCTGTTCACCCGTTTCACGGGTGCCGGGACTGCGCCTTCCCCCACTCGCGGCGACAGCCCGACTTCAACCCCCTCACGCCCATGATGAACGATATCCGTCGCTCCATTCTGTGGATCATCTTTGCCTTCTCGCTGATCCTGCTCTGGGACCAGTGGCAGATCCACAACGGCCGCAAGGCCACGTTCTTCCCGACCAGCACGCCGCCGGCGGCTACCGCTTCGGCACCTGCCGGCAGCGCCTCCGCTGTTGCGGGCACGGCGGTTGCCGGTGCAGCAGGTGCTGCGGCTCCGGCCGGCGCCGTGGCAGGCCAGCGCATCGACATGACGACCGATGTCTACCAGCTGACCTTTGACAGCAATGGTGGTTCCCTGATCGGTGCCCAGCTGTTGAAGTACCCCGAGCTGTCGAACGATCCGACCAGCACGCCGATCCACCTGCTGCAGAACAACCAGTCCTACCAGTACATGGTGCAAAGCGGCCTGAGCGGCGGTACGCTGCCCAGCCACGTGACGCCGATGACGCTGGTCACGCCCGAGCGCAGCCTGGCCGACGGCCAGGACACGCTGGTGGTGCGCTTCGAATCGGCACCGCAGGGTGGCGTGAAGCTGGCCAAGACCTACACCTTCAAGCGTGGCAGCTACGCCATCGACGTGCAGCACGAGGTGATCAACACAGGTAGCGTACCGGTGGCGCCGCAGCTCTACCAGCAGCTGGTACGTGACGGCTCCAAGGGCCCGGGTGGCAACTTCTTCTACTCCACCTTTACCGGTCCGGCCTTCTACAGCGATGAAGGCAAGTTCCAGAAGGTCGATTTCTCGTCCATCGACAAGGGCAAGGCCGATTACCAGAAGCATGCGCCGGACGGTTACGTGGCCATGGTGCAGCATTACTTTGCCAGTGCCTGGCTGCCGCCGGAAGGCACGGCGCGCGAGAACTACGTGCGCAAGGCCGAGAACCTGTATGCGGCCGGCCAGCTGTTCAATGTCGGCGAAGTGGCGCCGGGCACCAGCAAGACCCTGGGCAGTACGCTGTACGTGGGCCCGCAGGAAGAAAAGATCATGCAGGCGCTGTCGCCCAACTTTGACCTGGTCAAGGACTACGGCTGGCTGACGATCCTGGCACGCCCGCTGTACTGGCTGCTGACTTTCCTGTACGGCTTCCTGCACAACTGGGGCTGGGCGATCGTGGCACTGGTGGTGCTGCTGAAGGCAGCCTTCTTCTGGCTGAACCACAAGGCCTACGCCAGCATGGCCAAGATGAAGGCGATCAACCCCAAGGTGCAGGAGCTGCGCACGCGCTACAAGGACGAGCCGCAGAAGATACAGCAGGAGATGATGCGCATCTACCGCGAGGAAAAGGTCAACCCGCTGGGCGGCTGCCTGCCGATCCTGGTCCAGATCCCGGTGTTCATCGCGCTGTACTGGGTGTTGCTGTCCAGCATTGAGATGCGTGGCGCACCCTGGATCCTGTGGGTGAAGGACCTGTCCACGCCGGACCCGTACTTCATCCTGCCGATCCTGATGACGGCCTCCAGCCTGCTGCAGGTGTGGCTGAACCCGACGCCGCCGGACCCGATGCAGGCCAAGATGATGTGGGCTATGCCGCTGCTGTTCAGCGTGATGTTCTTCTTCTTCCCCGCCGGCCTGGTGCTGTACTGGCTGACGAACAACATCCTGTCGATCGCGCAGCAGTGGTTCATCAACCGCAAGCTTGGCGTCAGCTGATGCCGCTGCCGACGATCACGGCCTGACATGACAAGGGCGCCTGCTTGCAGGCGCCCTTGTTGTCTTGGGGCTGGAAAAAGCGATCAGCTCAGCGGCTGAACACCAGTAGCAGGTTGTTGGCCGGCAGGCTGATGCGCTGGCGCAGTTGCAGGCCGGCGCGGCCGGCTTCTTTCTCTACGTCGGCGAGCTGACGGATGCCCCAGCTGGCATTGCGCTGGCGCAGGTCGGCATCAAAGGCCAGGTTGCTGGGGGCGGTGGGCACATCCTGTTCCAGGTAGGGGCCATAGGTGACCAGCAGGCCATCCGCTGTCAGGTGGCGAGCTGCGCCCTGCATCAGGCCGGGACAGCAGATCCAGGAGGCGATGTGCAGCATGTTGGCGCTGAAGATCAGGTCGAATTGCGCCTTGGCCGGCAAGGGCCAGGGATTGGTACGCACATCCAGTTCGATCGCCGGCTGCACGTTGGCGGCCTCCTGCAGGCGGGCGTGTGCGGCAATCGCCTCGAACAGCTCCTTGTCCATGTCGCTCGGTTGCCACAGCCAGCCGGGTAGTGCCGCGGCAAAGTAGGCGGCATGCTGGCCGGTACCACTGCCGATTTCCAGTGCCTTGCCCTGTTCAGGCAACAGGGGACGCAGGGCGTCCAGGATCGGATCCTTGTTGCGCTCGCTGGCGGCGCTGCTGGGCAGGGTACTGGTGGGCATCGTGTCTCCTCAGGTCGCTATCTGGCGGGCAATAAAACGGTTCAGCCAATCGGGCGTGAACGCCATCACCTTATACAGCATACGCGCATGCAGGCCAACCGGCCAATGTACCCGGCTCCAGCGCGGGCATTGCGCCGCCTGCCAGAGCACTTGCGCCACATCTTCCGGCTGCAGGTGCACGCCCAGACGGCGCAGGCTGAGCGGCTGGTTGCCATCCAGCAGGCCGGTCTGCACGAACAGCGGCATCAGGTCCATCACGCGGATATCCTGAGCCTGCCATTCGATGTTGAGGGATTCGGTCAGGCCGCGTACGAAGAACTTGCTGGCCGAATAGCTGGCCAGTGCTGCCTGGCCGTAGAAGGCAGCACTCGACGCCAGATTGATCACGCGAGCACTGGGGGTATCGCGCAGATAGGGGTGGGCGGCGTGGCAGCCGAGCAGCACGCCATGCACATTGATGCCGATCTGGCGCAGGTGCTGCGCCACACTGGTCTGCTCGAACGGGCCGGACAGCATGATGCCGGCGTTATTCACCAGCAGATCCAGCCGGCCGGTGTGGGCGTGGAAGTGCGCCAGCGCATCGCTCCAGTCTTCAGGGCGCGAGACGTCGAGCCGGAAGCACAGGCAGTTCTGGCTGCCCAGCTCCTGCTCCAGTGCCGCCATGCCGTCCTGATCGATATCGCCAATGCCGACAAACCAGCCCTGCTGTACGAACAGGCGCGCAGTGGCGCGGCCGATGCCGACAGCGGCACCGGAGATGAACAGGCAGGGGCGGGAATCGAAAGAACTGGACATGGCGGAATCTGGGCAAGAGGGTTGCAGGGATCGCCCATAAAAGAACGACCGTTCACCGAAATCATGCCCGATGGCGGCTGCAGCGCCTACCGGCGTTTCCCCGTGGGTGCAGGGCACTCCGTACAATGCCGGAATGTCTGATTTTCCAGGTGCCTGTCTGCCATGCTGAGCCGCTATAACGATCCGATTGCCGCCATTGCCACCGCGCCCGGCCGTGGTGCCGTGGGCATTGTGCGCCTGTCCGGCAAGGGCCTGGCGCCGCTGGTGCAGCAGTTACTGGCGCGCGAGCTGGCACCACGCGTGGCGACCTATATGCCGTTCCCGGGAGACGATGGCCAGCCGCTGGACCATGGCCTGGCGCTGTGGTTTCCGGCGCCGCACAGCTATACCGGCGAGGACGTGCTGGAGCTGCAGGCGCATGGCGGCAGCGTGGTGCTGCAGATGCTGCTGGCGCACTGCCTGCAGGCCGGCCAGGCGCTGGGCATGCGCGTGGCGCAACCGGGCGAGTTCACCGAGCGCGCCTTCCTGAACGGCAAGCTGGACCTGGCGCAAGCCGAGGCGGTGGCCGACCTGATCGACGCCAGTACCGAAACCGCCGCGCGCAGCGCCAGCCGTTCGCTCAGTGGCGCCTTCAGCCAGGAAATCCACACGCTGCGTGATGCGCTGATCCACCTGCGCATGCTGGTGGAGGCGACATTGGATTTTCCCGAAGAAGAGATTGATTTCCTGCAGCAGGCCGATGCCGCCGGCCAGCTCGCCGGTATCCGCCAGCAGCTGAACGCGATCCGGCGCCAGGCGCAACAGGGCGCACTGCTGCGCGAGGGCATCCAGGTGGTGATTGCCGGCCAGCCCAACGCCGGCAAGAGCTCGCTGCTGAATGCGCTGGCCGGGGCCGAGCTGGCGATCGTGACGCCGATTGCCGGCACCACGCGTGACAAGGTGACGCAGACGATCCAGATCGAAGGCGTGCCGCTGCACGTGATTGATACTGCCGGCCTGCGCGATACAGCCTTGGCCGAGGTGGACCAGGTGGAAGCGATCGGCATCGAACGCGCCTGGAGCGAGATCACGCGTGCCGATGCGGTGCTGTTCCTGCATGACCTGACGCGGGTGGGCGAACCGGATTACGCGGCTGCCGATGCGCTGATCGCCGAACGGCTACGAACACAGCTGCCAGAGCAGGTGCCGGTGCTGCATATCGCCAACAAGGCCGATGCGGTGGCTGCTGCCGGCCAGCAGGACGAAACCCATCTGGCGATCTCGGCCAGGACGGGTGAAGGCCTGGATGTGCTGCGCCAGCGCCTGCTGCAGATCGTCGGCTGGCAGTCCGCGCCCGAAGGCGTGTTCATCGCCCGCGAGCGCCATGTGCAGGCGCTGGAGCGCGTGGCCACGCATGTGGAACTGGCCGATGCGCATCTCAACACCCCGCAGCCGGCGCTGGATATCCTGGCCGAGGAGCTGCGACTGGGGCAGAACGCGCTTAACGAGATCACCGGGGAGTTTTCGCCGGATGACTTGCTGGGGGAGATTTTTGGGAAGTTTTGTATTGGCAAGTGAGTGCCCATCATGAGTAGCAAGCCATTGATCCGCAACAGCACTGCCGAATTTCTGATCTTCACCGGCCAGGCGGGAGAGCAGAGCATCGAGGCGCGTTACGAAGATCAGACTATTTGGCTCTCGCAAAAGCTGATGGCCGAGTTGTTCAGCGTGGATGTACGCACTATCAGCGAACATCTGAAGAATATCTTTGCCAGCGAAGAACTGGCCGCGGAAGCAGTTATCCGGAAATTCCGGATAACTGCCAGTGATGGCAAAAATTATCAGACCCAGTTCTACAACCTCGATGCCATCATTTCCGTCGGCTATCGGGTGAACTCCATACGCGCAACGCAGTTCCGCCAGTGGGCCACTGGCGTCCTGCGTGAGTTCGCCATCAAGGGCTATGTGCTGGATCGCCAGCGCATGGAAAACGGCAGCTTCCTGGGTGAGGATTACTTTGAGCGATTGCTGGCAGAAATCCGTGAAATCCGTCTCAGCGAACGACGCTTTTACCAGAAGATCACCGACATTTATGCCACCAGTGTGGATTACAACAAGGATGCACCGACGACCAAGGCATTCTTCGCCAAAGTACAGAACAAGCTGCATTACGCCATCCACGGCCATACCGCGGCAGAGCTGATCCAGCAGCGGGCTGATAGCAGCAAACCGCATATGGGGCTGACATCGTGGGCGGGTGCCCCTGACGGCAAGATACTGAAAACTGACGTGGCAGTGGCCAAGAACTACCTGAGCAAGGACGAGCTGGAGTCATTGGGCCGTATCGTCAACGCCTATCTGGAGCTGGCAGAGGAGCGCGCCCGTCGCAAGATCCCCATGAGCATGGAAGACTGGTCCCGGCGTCTGGATGCTTTCCTTGAGTTTGATGATCGGGAAGTGCTGCAAGACAGCGGCAAGATATCTGCAAAACTGGCCCAGATGCATGCAGAAAGTGAGTTTGAAAAGTACAGGGTGGTGCAGGATGGCCTGTTTGAAAGCGACTTTGACAAGATCGTGAAAAAGTTGGCTGCCGGTGAACCGGACACCAGTGATGATGCATGAGCGGTAGAGGTTCAGGCTTGATCTGACCGGTTACCCCGGCCGCCTCCGATACGCCCCCGGCGCACTCCCCGTCCACTCCCGGAACGCCCGCTGAAAACTGGTCGGATCACCAAAGCCGACCAGCTGGCCAATCGCCGCCACCGGCAGCCGGCCTTGCGTCAGCTGCTGGATCGCCACATCACGCCGCAGCGCGTCCTTGATGCCCTGGAAGCTGCTGCCCTCGGCCTGCAGCTTGCGTGCCAGCGTGCGCTTGGAAAAATGCAGGGCGGCGGCGACTTCGGGCAGGCTGCAGGGCTGCTCCAGCCGTGGCTGAAGGTATTCGCGCACACGGTGGCTGATGATGTGCTCGGCGAAGGAGACGAACATCCAGTCGCCCGGCGCGCGTGCCAGAAAACCGGGAATCGATGCCGCATTCTGGCGCACTGGCATCTGCAGCTGCGGCAGGGCAAACCAGAGCGCCATCTCCGGCTGGCCAAAGCGCTGCGGGCCGGGATAGAGGAAGACCGATTCGGCGCCTTGTTCCGGCCTCGAGTGGCTGAAATCGACCCGTGCCAGCGGGATTTTCTGGCCGGCCAGCCAGGAGGCGATGCCGTGCACCAGCTTCAGCATCATCTTTTGCGCAAACAGGTTCTGCTGTACGGCTTCGGTGCGTGGCTGCAGCGCAATTTGCACGAGTGGGCCGTGCGGCCGCAGCGCAAAGTGCAGGTCGTCCAGCTGCAAGCGGAAATACTGGCAAAAGCGGTTCATCGCCGTCAGCAGGCTGGGGGAGCCGATCAGGCTCAGGCAGAGGAACTTGAGCGTGCCGCCACGCAGCGGTCGCGCAAACATGCCCGGGGTTTCATCGTCATGCAACTGCGCCAGCAGGCGGTACAGCGTGGCGAACTGGCCAGTAGTGACGCGGGCACCCGCCTGTTGCAGCAGCGCCGGGGCGATGCCGGCCTGCTGCACGCAGCGCAGCTGCTGGGCGGTGTCTGATCCGCTGCCCTGCAGCAGGGCGCGTACCAGATCGATGGCGATGGTGGGCTGGGAAGTCTGCATGATCGGATTGGCGGAATATGCCATGTTTTAGGCAAAGGCGGCAAACCCGATAGTAGTAGCCTCTGCCTAGAATCAGATCAGTTTCCTGAATAAAAACCGATATCAGTGTAAACCCTTGGGTCTGTGGCAGGCCATTTCTCAACGGAATGCGCTCTGGCAGATCTTGTCATGATCCAGCCTTTGAGAACCATCCCATGCAGTTCCAGCTCACCGAAGAACAAGCCATGATCCAGCAGCTGGCGGCCGATTTTGCCCGCCAGGAAATCGCGCCGCTGGCGGCGCAGGCCGACCGCGACCAGCAATTCCATGTGCCGCTGCAGCAGCAGGCGCTGGCGCTGGGCCTGCTGAATATCGCCATGCCGGAAGCCTACGGCGGCGCCGGCCTGGGATCGCTGGAAGTGGTGCTGGTGACCGAGCAGCTGTGCCGTGCCTGCCTGGGGCTGGGCACCACGCTGTGCGTGAATGCGCTGGCAGCCGAGCCGATCCTGCTTGGTGGCAGCGAGGAGCAGAAGCAGCAGTGGCTGCCGCGCCTGACGCGAGATGGCGAGTTTGCCAGTTTTGCCCTGACCGAACCCGGGGCCGGCTCCGATGCCGCCGGCATTCGCACCACAGCCGTGCGCGATGGCGACAGTTATGTGCTCAATGGCAGCAAGATGTGGATTTCCAACGCTTCGCTGGCGAGCTTTTTTGTCGTGTTCGCCAAGACCGATCCGGCTGCCGGCCACAAGGGCATCAGCGCCTTTATCGTCGAGCGCGACAGCCCGGGCCTGACAGTGGGCGAGCCGCTCGGCAAGCTCGGCCAGCGCGCCGCGCCGACTTGTGAGGTGTTCTTCAACGATGTGCGCGTGCCGCTGGCGCAGCGCATTGGTGCCGAGGGCGAAGGCTTTGCCCTGGCGATGCGCACCTTTGACCAGTCGCGACCGATGGTGGCGGCATTTGGCCTGGGGCTGGTGCAGCGCTGCATCGACGAGGCGCTGCCCTATGCCTGTGAGCGCAAGTCCATGGGGCAGCGCCTGATCGACCACCAGGCGATTGCGCACAAGCTGGCCGAGATGCAGATCCGGCTCGAGGCTTCGCGCCTGCTGACCTACCAGGCAGCCTGGCAGGCCGACCAGGGTCAGCGCAACACGCTGCAGGCCTCGGTCGCCAAGGCCTATACCTCCGATGCTGCCATGTGGGCGGCGAGCGAAGCGATCCAGGTGCTGGGCGGCATGGGCTACAGCACCGAATACCCGGTGGAAAAGCTGCTGCGCGATGCCAAGGTGCTGCAAATCTACGAAGGCACCAGCGAAATCCAGCGCAGCATCATCGCGCGCGAGATGGAGCGCAATCTGGCGCAGGGCCGCTAAGTAACCGCCAACACAAGGATTACCGACATGATCATGGCCAACGATCCCGTTATTCTGAGCGCCGTGCGCACGCCGTTTGGCAAGCGCAAGGGCGCCCTGCGTGAGATGCGTCCGGACGAACTGCTGGCAGGCATGCTGCAGCAGGCGCTGCAACAGGCTGGCGTGCCGGCAGAGCAGATTGGCGACGTGATAGCCGGCTGCGTCAGCCAGGCCGGTGAGCAGGGCGCGAATATCGCGCGCCAGGCGGTGTTGCTGGCCGGCCTGCCGGCCAGCGTGCCCGGCGTCAGCCTGAACCGCATGTGCGGCTCCAGCCAGTATGCCGTGCACGCGGCAGCACAGGCGATTGCCTCCGGCGATCTGGACTTTGCCATCGGCTGCGGCGTGGAAAGCATGAGCCGCGTGCCGATGTTCCTGGACCTGACGCTGGGCCGGCATGCCTTTGCCGGATTCGACAATCTGCACCCGGGCATCCTGCAGCGCTTTGCCATTCCGCATCAGGTCGAAAGCGCCGAGCGCATTGCCGAACAGTGGCAGCTCAGCCGTGCCGATTGCGATGACTTTGCGCGTGAGAGCCATCGTCGCGCCCATGCCGCGCGACAGGCCGGTCTGACGGGCGGTGCCGTTCCGGTGGCCGGCGTCGATGCCGAGGGCCAGCCGATCACATTGGAATTCGACGAGGGCGTACGCGCCGTGATCGATGCGGAGAAGATGGCTGCCATGACCCCGGTGTTCCGCAGCCCGGAGCAGGGCGTAGTGACGGCGGCCAATGCCAGCCAGATGTCCGATGGCGCATCGGCCGTGCTGCTGGGCAGCCGTGCCGCCGCCGAGGCGCATGGCTTGCGCCCACGTGCGCGTTTCCGCGCCCGCGTGGTGGTCGGCTCCGATCCGATCCTGCAGCTCACCGGTGTGATTCCGGCAACCCATGCCGCTCTGCAAAAAGCCGGCCTGCAACTGGCCGACATGGACTGGATCGAGGTCAACGAGGCGTTTGCCAGCGTGGCGCTGGCCTGGGCACGCGAGTTCGATGCCGACATGGACAAGCTCAACCCCTGGGGCGGCGCAATTGCGCATGGCCATCCGCTGGGCGGTACCGGCGGCGGCCTGCTGGCCAAGCTGCTGGCCGGGCTCGATCACGTCGATGGCCGCTTCGGCCTGCAGGTGATGTGCATCGGCCATGGCATGGCCACTGCCACGGTGGTGGAGCGCCTGCCGGCCTGATCGGCTGGTAAAAACGATAATGAGGAGACAAGACATGACATCGACCCTGCTGCCGACCATCCGCCGCACCATTCGTAACACCCTGGGCGATGCGCTGCAGCGCGCCGTGCGCCGCTTCCCGGCCAAGGAGGCGCTGGTGTTTGGCGAGCGCCGCTGGACTTATCAGGCGCTGAACCAGGCAGTCAACCGCATCGCCCACGAGCTGCTGGCGCAAGGCCTGCAGCCGGGCGATCGCGTCGCCGCCTACGGCAAGAATTCCGATGCCTATGTGCTGCTCTGGCTGGCCTGCAACCGCGCTGGTCTGGTGCATGTGCCAGTCAACTTTGCCCTGACCGAATCCGAGCTGACGTACATCGTGGTGCAGTCCGGTGCGCGTGCGCTGATCGCGGACACCAGCCTGCAGACGCAGGTCGAACAGGTGTGCGCAAGCCTGCCCTGTGAATTCCACGGCAGTTTCTATGGCGGCAGCGGCCTGGATGTGCTGGCACTGGCGCAAGGCAACGGCCCGGTGGAGGCGCCCGACATCGAGATTGACGAAAACGCCGTCTGCCAGATTCTCTACACCTCAGGCACCACGGCGGCGCCCAAGGGCGCGATGATGACGCATCGCTCGCTGCAGGCCGAGTACGCCAGCTGCATTGCCGCGCTGGAGCTGCAGGCCTCGGACCGTTCGCTGGCCTCGCTGCCGCTGTACCACTCGGCGCAAATGCATGTGTTCCTGATGCCGCACCTGCTGGTCGGCGCCACCACCTTCCTGATCCCGGCGCCACTGCCCGAGGCCTGCTTCCAGGCGATCCAGCAGGAAGGCATTACCTCGTTTTTTGCACCGCCCACGGTGTGGATCGCACTGCTGCGCCATGCCGGGCTGGAAACGCACGACCTGTCCAGCCTGCACAAGGGCTATTACGGCGCCTCCATCATGCCGGTCCCCGTGCTGGAAGAGCTGCGCCAGCGCCTGCCGCGCGTGCGCCTGTTCAACTGCTACGGCCAGAGCGAGATTGCGCCGCTGGCGACCGTGCTGTCACCGGAAGAGCATGCGATCCAGCCGGCCTCGGCCGGCCGTCCGGTGCTGAACGTCGAAACGCGGGTCGTCGATGACGAGATGAACGACATGCCGGTGGGCGAGATGGGCGAGATCGTGCACCGCTCGCCGCAGGTCATGGTCGGCTACTGGGACAAGCCGGAACAGACCGCCGAAGTGTTCGAGGGCGGCTGGTTCCATTCGGGAGATATCGGCTATTTCGATGCAGATGGCTTCCTGTTCGTGGTTGATCGCGTCAAGGACATCATCAACACCGGTGGCGTGGTGGTGTCCAGCCGCGAGGTCGAAGAGGCGCTTTACACCCATCCGGCCGTCGCCGAGGTGGCGGTGATCGCGCTGCCGGACCAGCGCTGGATCGAGGCGGTCACTGCCGTGGTCTGCCTGAAGCAGGGCGCCAGCGCGACGCAGGAGGAGCTGGTGGCCTACGCGAAAACGAAGCTGGCACCGTTCAAGGTGCCCAAGGCGGTGCATTTTGTCGATGACCTGCCGCGCAGCACGGCCGGCAAGTTGCTCAAGCGGGAGCTGCGGCGGCAGTTTGCCGCGGCGTCGGCCTGAGTCATCAGCCGGGGTTCAGGCCAGCCAGCCCGTTCGCAGCGATACCCCGGTGGCGACAAAGACGATGCCGATCAGCGTCACCGGCACGATGTGCCAGGCCATGTCGGTCAGTTTGCCGGGCTGGTGTAGCCGGGGAATCACGCGAAAACGTGCATCCAGTGCCAGCAGCACCGTAAGGAGTAGCAGAAACAGCTTGATGCCGATAAGGCGTGTGACCGGATCGCCAAACGCCAGCCATTGGCCGTGATCAGGCTGCAGTTGCATCGCCATCCAGAATCCGGTGATGACCTGGACCAGCAATGCCGGCATGCCGATGCGCTCGTAGGCCGATTCGAACTTCAGCAGTCCGTCCACATCCTGCTCACGCAACACGCGTGGTAGCACGGTGCAGGCCAGGATCAGGTGGCCTCCGGTCCAGACCGTGGCACCCAGTACATGCAGCAATAGCGCCCATCCGTACATGATCCGGCCTTCCTAGCTCGCATCGGCCGGCAGGTTGAACACCTGCCGCAGATAGGTCAGGTAGCCTTCGTCCTCGACCATGGTCTTGCCCGGGGTGTCGGAAATCTTCGCCACCGGCTGGTCATTGCAGCGCACCATCTTGAGCACGATTTGCAGCGGCGCCGGCCCCAGGTCGTTCATCAGGTTAGTGCCCACCCCAAACGCGGTCTGGCAGCGGCCGGCAAAGCGGTCGTGGATTTCGATGCAGCGCGGGATCGTCAGGCCATCGCTGAAGATCAGCAATTTTGTCAGCGGATCACAGCGGTTGGCCGCGTAATGCGCGATCATGCGCTCACCCCAGGTGAACGGATCGCCGCTGTCATGGCGCACGCCATCGAACAGCTTGCAGAAATACATGTCGAAATCGTTCAGGAAGGCTTCCATGCCGTAGACGTCCGACAGCGCAATGCCGAGGTCGCCGCGGTATTCCTGCGCCCACTTCTCGAAGGCGAATTTCTGGCTGTCGCGCAGGCGCGGTCCCAGCGCCTGGCAGGCCTGCAGGTATTCGTGCGCCATGGTGCCCATCGGGCGCAAATCCATTTCCTTGGCGTACAGCACGTTGCTGGTGCCGGTGAGCTGGCTGTGGCTGTCAGTGCCCAGGCGCGCCTTCATGATCTGCAGCACCTCCTGCTGCCAGGCACCGGAGAAGCGCCGGCGTGTGCCGTAATCGGCCACTTTCACACCGGGATGCTGCTGCAGCAGGTCCAGCTTGTCTTCCAGCCGGCGGCGACCTTCGCTCCAGTCCAGCCCGGGCGAGGTGTTGCGCGTATAGACCTCGCTCACGATCGCCAGGATCGGGATCTCGAACAGGATGGTGTGCAGCCAGGGGCCGCGGATGCGGATATCGATCTCGCCATTGTCCAGCGGCGTCAGCGTCACGGCCTTGTCGTTCAGCTTGAACAGCGCCAGGAAGTCGACAAAGTCGCTGCTGATGAAGCGCAGGCTGCGCATGTAGGCGAGTTCGTCTTCGGTAAAGCGCAGCTGGCAGAGCAGGCGGATTTCCTCGCGGATTTCCTCCAGATAGGGCGTGAGCTGCACGCCGGCTGAGCGGCACTTGAACTTGTATTCGACCTGGGCGGCGGGAAACTGGTGCAGCACCGCCTGCATCATGGTGAACTTGTACAGGTCGGTATCGAGCAGGCTCTGGATGATCATGGCGGCGTCGTGGGAAGGTCTGTTGATCGTTCAAGCATACTGCCAAATGCGGGGTACGGCGTGCGGTATTGGGATATCCGTCGCGGCGCAAGTCCATGCAGGGTAGACCAATCCCGCTACGCTGGCTGGCCACCTTGGCCGGTGCGCCAGGCAAGGCGGTTCATGTCGGCAATGGCAGCGAAAACGGCAGCAGCTTCGCGGCATTCATCGCGTCGGCGAGGGCGCGGTGGTGCTGCCCTTCGAGAACCAGTCCAACCAGCTGGAGGGCCGTGCCCATGCCGGTCTGCCGGATGCCGCGCCGTTGTGCAAACGCCGCCTTCAGGTTCAGGTGCTGCCAGCCGGCCAGTGGATGGGGAGTCTGGTGCTGCTGGCAATCGCGCAGGATCTGGCGCGCATCGTACTGGCCCCAACTCGCCCAGATCGGTTCAGGGACTGCATGCAGACTGGCAAAGTCGGCCAGCTCAGCTGCCACCTCCGGCCAACAGGCGGCCGTATCCACATCTTGCTGCGAAATGCGCGTCAGTTCGCGACAGAAGTTGCTCAATAGCGGCTTTTGCACTGGTCGCACAAAGCGCTGGAAGGTGTCCCGTACCGTACCATCCGGCGTGGCCCAGCAGGCGCCGACCTCGATGATTTCCATATCGGCGATGCCGCTCTGGTGTTCTTCGCAGGTGGCTTCGAGATCGATGACCAGGATCATGCAGGGTCCTCAACCAGCCAGCGCCAGCCTGGCACCAAAGCCAATAAACAGGCCACCAACGGTTCCAGTAGCGGACGCTGCCAGCCGGCGTCGCCGCCGGAAAACCCCGGCCAGCCAGCTGCCGCCCAGGATCAGTACCGCCAGGTACAGCATGCTGAAAAACTGCACGATGATCCCCAGGATCAGGAAGGACAGCGCTGGCCAGGCATAGTCCGGCGAGACAAACTGGATGAAGAAGGAGACGTAGAACAGGATTGCCTTGGGATTCAGCAGGCTGATCAGCAGCGCTACGCGGAATGGCCGGTCCTGCCGTGGCGCGCTGGCTGGCGCAGCGGCCTGCTCCGGCTGGCGCCAGCGCGCGATAGCCGCGCGCAGCAGGCCCAGGCCAAGAAACACCAGATAGCCGGCCCCGGCATACTTGAGCAGCACGAACACCGTCGGATAGGCTTTCAGCAGCGAGGCCACGCCAGTCGCGGCCAGCACCATCAGGATCAGGTCGCCCATGAAGATGCCGGCTGCGCCCCAGAATCCGGCCGCCTTGCCCTTGCGCGAGGACACCGTCATCACGTAAAGCGAATTCGGCCCCGGAATCAGCACGATGAAAATCGTGCCGAGGATGAAGGTGGCGAGGTCGGTGACGCCGTAGAACATGGCGAGCGCAGGAGCCGCAGGTGCTGCTCCCTGCGGCAGCTGTGTTGCTTAGCCGCAGCTCCCCATATGCCCGCACTGTGTGCAGTAATCGCAGCCATCCTTGCGGATCATGGCGTGCGCGCCGCATTCGGGACACTTTTTGCCGGCCATCACCGGCAGCAGGTTCTGCTGCTGGCTCATCACGTCAGGCGTGTGGTTGGGCGAGGGCGCATCGATGTCCTGCAGCGGCAGTTCCATCTGGCTGCGCTCGGCGATCAGGTTCTGCAGCGCGTAGGCAATTGCGGCCACTTCGGAATCGTGCCAGCGCGGCACCAGTGTGCCGTCGGCCTTGGCGTAGGTGCCCAGACGCACCGGGCCGCGGTCCCAGCTGACCTTGCGCAGGTCGTCCAGCGCACGGTCCAGGAAGCCGCCACGCGCGGCCAGCGACAGCGAACGCATGGTGGCGGTAATCCATTGCTGCGATTCGCTACTCTGGCCCACCGGCATGAAGAATTCGATGGCGCGCTCGACATTGCGGCCGTCTTCGCCTTCGATCGGCATGAAGGAGACGATCAGGTACAGGCGCTGCTTGCCTTCCTGTGTCCAGTATTCGATCTTCTCGGCCACGGCGTTCAGCGCGCCCTTGGGGCGGCTCTCGATCACCACGCGCATCGGATCGACCGGTTCGGCGGCGGGAGCTGCCGGCTTCGGCTCTTCCTTCTTGGCCGGCGTAGCTTCCAGCACGGCACCCAGGATGCTGTTCGGGCGGTAGGTGGCCAGGCCCTTCAGGCCGGCGCGCCAGGCGTGGTGGTACAGGTCCTTGAAGTCCTCGTAGGGGTAGTCGGCCGGGATGTTGACCGTCTTGGAGATCGAGGTATCGATGAAGGGTTGCACCGCCTGCATCATGCCGACGTGATCGGCGGCAGACATTTCCAGCGCCGAGACGAAGTACTCGGGCAGCTTGGCGTCCTGGCCATGCAGCGCGTGGTACAGGCGGTAGGCGTGGTCTTCCACCACGTACTCGCTGGTGGAGCCGTCTGCTTCGCGCTTGCGGCGTGTGTAGGTCCAGGAGAAGGCCGGTTCGATGCCGTTGGAGGCGTTGTCGGCAAAGGCCAGGCTGACCGTGCCGGTAGGCGCGATTGACAGCAGGTGGCTGTTGCGCAGGCCGTGCTTCTTGATGTCGGCCTTGATGTCGGCCGGCAGGCGGCTGGCAAAGCTGTCGTTGCCCAGGTAGGCCTTGGCGTCAAACTTGGGGAAGGCGCCTTTTTCCTTGGCCAGCTCCACGGACGCGCGGTAGGCGGCATTGCGCATGCGCTCGCCGATCTGGGCGGCCATCTGGCGGCCCTCCTCGCGGTCATAGCGCAGGCACAGCATGCTCAGGGCGTTGCCCAGGCCGGTAAAGCCGACGCCGATACGGCGCTTGGCGGCGCTTTCCTCGCGCTGCTGCTCCAGCGGCCAGAAGGTCACGTCGAGCACGTTGTCGAGCGCGCGCACCTGGATCGCCACCGATTTCTCGAAAGCGTCAAAGTCGAAGCTGGCGGTGCCGCCCACATTGAAGGGATGGCGCACGAAGCGCGTCAGGATCACCGGACCCAGGTCGCAGCAGCCGTAGCTCGGCAGCGGCTGTTCGCCGCAGGGGTTGGTCGCCGCGATCTCTTCGCAGTAGTTCAGGTTGTTGTCGCGGTTGATCTGGTCGATGAACAGGATGCCCGGCTCGGCAAAGTCGTAGGCCGATTGCATGATGGTGTTCCACAGCTCACGCGCCGGCGTCTTGCGGTAGACCCAGTTGCCGTCATCGCGCTGGTAGGCGCCGGCGTCCATCACCTTCTTGCCGGGCTTGGCCTTGTGGACCAGTTCCCAGTCGGTACCGTCGGTCACGGCCTGCATGAAGCCGTCGCTCACGCCGACCGAGACGTTGAAGTTGTTCCAGCGGCCCGGCGTGCGCTTGGCCGTGATAAATTCCAGCACGTCCGGATGGTCGATGCGCAGCACGCCCATCTGGGCGCCACGGCGTGCGCCGGCGCTCTCTACCGTGGAGCAGCTCTGGTCAAAGACGTTGATGTAGCTGCACGGGCCGGAGGCGATGCTGGCCGTGCCCTTGACCTGGGCACCCTTGGGGCGGATGCGGGAGAAGTCGTAACCGACGCCACCGCCACGGCGCATGGTTTCGGCCGCTTCGCGCAGGGCCTCGTAGATACCGGGGAAGCCTTCGTCGTCAAAACCCTGGATGCAGTCGCCCACCGGCTGCACAAAGCAGTTGATCAGCGTGGCCTGGATGTCGGTGCCGGCAGCGCTCATGATGCGGCCTGCGCCGATCGCGCCGGCGCGCAGGTTCTCCAGGAACTTCTGCTCCCACTCGGCACGCAGTTCGGGCTTTTCGGCACCGGCCAGCGCGCGGGCAACGCGGGCGTAGATCTCGTCGGCGGAGGATTCACCGGCCTTGCAGTATTTCTCCTGGATCACGTCCTTGCTGATCGGTTGTTCGGGCAGTTCGAGGGTAGACAGGGGGTGGCGGGCAGGAGTATCCATGGCAGACATCACATCAGTTCAATAGGGGGCGTACAAGGGGAAACGGCATGCTGTGCCGGGGTGCAGGGGCTGTGTTCTTGTAGCCTCTGGTGGGCTTTTTTGCTTGTGCCCTGCAGGGGCAGCATGCCGTGTCGATCAGTCCAGTTTAGCTGGTTTGGGGGGAGTTGGCCGATCGGGGAAATGCCTGATAAATCAGCATTCTGCCGCAAGCCCTTGAGCCGCTTGCGTTTCGCGACCGGGCGTGCGGGAAAGTGTATTGTATCAGGCTGTTACAGCCGGGCGCTCGCCGCTGACGAGCCAGTTGAGCAGGTCTTCGACCGGGCGGATCTGGTTGCCGAAAGGCAACACGCCGGCACCGCGGAAGAACAGGCCCTTGTTGACTTCGCCGCGCTGGGCATCGGCCAGCTGCTTGTCGATACAGAACTGGCCGACCTCGGCATTGCCGTCGCGCAGGCCGCAGTGCACCAGGCAGTCGAAGGCCATGTTGCAGCGCTTTTCGTGCGCCACGGCCTTGAGCTTGGGTTCGATGCGGATGTACTTTTCCAGCCAGGGCGAACGCACGCCGCGCGCCGGCAGGCCGGCCACGCTGGTGAACTCCACCACGTCTTCCGGGCCGGCATTGGCCAGCACCTGCTTGAACTCGGGCGCAGCATCGCTTTCGCGCGATACGGCAAAGGCGGTGCCCATCTGCACCGCGCTGGCACCCAGTGACTGCAGGTGCAGGATGTCCTGCATGGAGTTGATGCCACCCGCCGGAATCAGCGGGATTTCCTTGGCATAACCGGCCTTTTCCAGGAACTCGCGCACCTGCGGCAACACCACGTCAAAGTCGAAGCGGCGATCATCCAGATCGGCGATCTTGGCGGCACCCAGGTGACCGCCGGCCAGGCGCGGGTGCTCGATCACGATGGCATCGGGCAGGCGGCCTTTCTTTTCCCACTTCTTGATGATCAGCTGCACGCCGCGGGCGTCGGACAGGATCGGGATCAATGCGGCCTTGGGGTGGTCCTTGGCCAGGTCGGGCAGGTCCAGCGGCAGGCCGGCGCCCACCACCACGGCATCGATGCCGGCTTCGAGCGCGGTACGCACGTTGGAGGCATAGGCGCTGATCGCCTTCATGACGTTGACGGCGATCAGGCCAAAGCCCATGGAGCCTTCGCGGGCACGGGCGATTTCGCGGCGCAGCGCTTCGCTGTTGGCGTCGTTGATGACGGCGCGCGCGTAATCGACGTCACGCGATTTTTCCAGGTGCTGGGTCTGCTCCATCAGGTCGGGGTGCAGGCGGCGCAGGTCGACCGAGGAGATGGTGCCGATGGCGCTGTGGCGTGCCACGGTACCGGCCAGACCGCCCGCCGAGACGCCCACGCCCATGCCGCCCTGGACCACCGGCAGCAGCGACTTGCCGGCCAGGCTCCAGAGCTTCAGGCCGGAGGCCGTGGCCTTGTCGCGCAGGCGCTCGACCAGGGCGCTGGCGTCGGCCATGGTGGGCAGGGAGGGAGTAGGGGCAGGGACTTGCATGTCGATCCGGGAAAACAGAATGGCGGGAGACTACCAGCTGGGTAATGCGCTGGACTGGTGTTGCGTTAAGCCAGTCCATCGTCGTGACTGGCTGCAGAAAGGGCTACCTTCTAGGATAATACGCCAATGACGAAACATCGCATTGTGGTAGGCCTTAGTGGCGGCGTGGATTCTGCCGTGAGCGCCTGGCTGCTCAAGCAGCAGGGGCACGAGGTCGTGGGCATCTTCATGAAGAACTGGGAAGATGACGACGACACCGAATACTGTTCTTCGAACATCGATTTTGTCGATGCCGCAGCCGTGGCTGACGTGATCGGCATCGAGATCGAGCACGTCAACTTTGCCGCCGACTACAAGGATCGCGTGTTTGCCGAATTCCTGCGCGAGTACCAGGCCGGCCGCACGCCGAATCCGGACGTGCTGTGCAATGCCGAGATCAAGTTCAAGGCGTTCCTGGACCACGCCATGCGCCTGGGTGCCGAGAAGATCGCCACCGGCCACTATGCCCGCGTGCGCCAGAACGAGGCCACCGGCCTGGCCGAGCTGCTCAAGGGCTGCGATGTGACCAAGGACCAGAGCTACTTCCTGCATCGCCTGACGCAGGCGCAGCTGCAGAAGGCGATGTTCCCGGTGGGCGAACTGCCCAAGACCGAGGTGCGCCGCATCGCCGAGGAGGTTGGTCTGCCGAACGCGAAGAAAAAGGACTCGACCGGCATCTGTTTTATCGGCGAGCGCCCGTTCCGCGAATTCCTCAATCGCTACCTGCAAAGCCAGCCCGGCCCGATCAAGGACGAGAAGGGGCGCAAGATTGGCGAGCACATGGGCCTGAGCTTCTACACGCTGGGCCAGCGCCAGGGATTGGGCATTGGCGGCATCAAGGCCAAGGGTGCGCAGCGCGGTGGCGGCGAGCACCAGCCCTGGTTCGTGGCGCGCAAGGACATGGCCAGCAACACCCTGTATGCGGTGCAGGGGCATGACCATCCCTGGCTGCTGAGTCATACGCTGCAGGCGACCGACCTGAGCTGGTGCGCCGGCAAGCCGCCGGTGGCGGCCCAGTCGCCGGCCGGCTTTACCGCCAAGACGCGCTACCGCCAGCAGGATGCGGCCTGCACGCCTGCGCTGCTGGCCAACGGCGCGCTGCAACTCGATTTCCCCGAGGCGCAGTGGGCGGTGACGCCGGGACAGAGTGCCGTGCTGTATGACGGCGATGTCTGCCTGGGCGGCGGCGTGATCACGGCCTGATCCGGGCTGGCGCGGCGGCACGCCGGGCAGCGGGCTGCCAGTGGGTTTTCTCCTGCAATCGGCGTACACTGGGGGTATCAGTCGCATGTATAACGAGACAGAAGGAGCCTCCATGAGCAAGCCCCTCACCGCTGCGCAAATCCAGGAACTCAAGACCCTGCTGGAACAGCGCAAGGCCGAGATCGAAGCACGTCTGCATGATGTGCGCGATGGCCAGACCCGCGCCGAGCACGCGCGCGAGATCATCCAGACGCGCGGCAGCGTGGAGCGCCAGCATAGCTCCGACCGCGAGGTGGACCTGGCGCTGAGCGACATGGGTGAGGTGGAACTGACGCGCGTGGAAGCCGCTCTGGCGCGTATCGAGGCCGGTGTCTACGGCCTGTGTGACGAATGTGGCTGCCATATTCCCTTTGAGCGCCTCAAGCTGGAGCCGCCTACGCAGCACTGTGTGGCCTGCAAGAGCCGCTGGGAACGCCAGGCCGGCGTGGTGCCCGACTCCAATATGTGATGCCCGACTCCGCAGAGCTGGAAACCCTGTGCCAGCAACTGGCGCAGGCGCTGCAACAGCGTGGCTGGATGATGGCCACGGCAGAAAGCTGCACCGGCGGCCTGATCGCCGGTGCCTGTACCGGCTTGTCCGGCTCCAGCGTCTGGTTCGAGCGCGGCTTCGTGACCTACTCCAATCTGGCCAAGCAGCAGATGCTGGGCGTGCCGGAATCGCTGCTGGTGGCGCATGGCGCGGTCAGCGAGCCGGTGGCTGCGGCCATGGCGCAGGGCGCGGTGCAGCAGTCGGCGGCGCAGGTGGCGCTGTCCGTGACTGGCGTGGCGGGTCCAACCGGCGGCAGCGTCGAGAAACCGGTGGGTACGGTCTGGTTTGGCTGGCAGCTGGCCGGGCAGACCTTGACCGAACACCATCTGCTGGCCGGTGACCGGGCGCAGGTGCGTGCGCAGACGGTGCAGATCGCACTGGCGGGCCTGCTGCAGCGCCTGCAGGCCATCGCCTGACCGGCTGCCGCGACACAGCGGCCAGTTCCAGCTCCCATCGTCAGGCAAAAAAAGCCCCCGTACGCTGTGGCGTAACAGGGGCGAGGCTGCTGTGGCAGAGGATCTTTCGGCCAGGCACTTGCAATACCGTGCCGGAAGTGTCCCGGAGCGCAGGCTCCGGGGTGGTGCATCAACGGCCGGGGCCGCGGCGCTGTTGCATGGCGTCAAACTCGGACTGGCTGATCTTGCCGTCCTTGTTGCTATCCAGGAACTGGAACCAGGCGTTCTGGCGCTGCTCACGCTGTTCGGCGTTGGCCTGCATGCGCGCGTTCATGCGCTGTTGCTGCGCCTGGCGTGCTTCGGCCGGGGTAATCTGGCCGTCCTTGTTCAGGTCCAGATCCGCAAAAGTGGCAGGAGTTCCACGCATCTGGCCCTGGCCGGACTTCATGCCGCCACGCTGGCTCATGCGATCGGCGCGGAACTGGTCAAATTCGGCCTGGCTGATACGGCCGTCCTTGTCGGCATCGTACTTGGCGAGCAGATCGGCATGGTTCTTGCCGAAGTTGCGCAGCTGGCCACCGGCATCGGCACGCTGCTTGGCGCGCGCCTGCTTGAAGGCATCCAGCTCGTCCTGCGTCAGGTAGCCGTCCTTGTTGGCGTCCATGGCGGCGAAGCTGGCCTGGCCGCGCATCTGCTTGCTCATGCGCTGGCCCTTCTGGCCCATCATGCCGGAGCGCATGCCCGGGCGTACTTGCATCAGCTCGTCATGGCTGATGCGGCCGTCCTTGTTCAGGTCGGCGGCGGCAAAGTCGGGGAAGCTGCTGGCATCGCGCTGCGCCGAGTTGGCGACCAGCTCGTCACGCATGCGCTTGTATTCGTTGCGGTCCAGCGAACCGTTGGCGTTCAGGTCATAGGCCTGGAACATCGGCTGGTTGCTGCCCGGCATGGGAGAAGGCTGGGCGAATGCCGGCAGGGTGACGGCGCCCGCCAGGGCAACAGAACCCACGGCCAACATGATGCGACTCTTTTTCATGAAACCTCCTGAGGTAGTAGACACAATTTCAAAATCTGTGATGTATGCATTGTGTGCCGCCAATCCGGTTTTGGGTGTTGAGGAATGTCATGAATGTGTACCGACAGGTTTCCACCAGGCCGTTTCCGGACCACTTTGTAACAACCACGAAAAAGGGCCGGTTTGTTACCGGCCCTTGTTCAGCGTGCAAGCTGCGGGAATCAGCCTTGTGCGGCGTCCTTCAGCTCACGGCGCCACTGGTGCAGCAGCGGCTCGGTGTAGCCGTTGGGCTGCTCTTCGCCCTTGAACACCAGATCCAGCGCAGCGCGGTAGGCATAGCTGGTGGCGGCATTGCCGGCCAGCGGCTGGTACAGCGGATCGCCGGCGTTCTGCTGGTCCACCACGGCGGCCATGCGTTCGAAGGTGTCACGCACTTCCTGCTCGGTGACGATGCCGTGGCGCAGCCAGTTGGCCATGTGCTGGCTGCTGATGCGCAGCGTGGCACGGTCTTCCATCAGGCCGATGTCGTGAATGTCCAGCACCTTGGAGCAGCCGACGCCCTGGTCAATCCAGCGCACCACATAGCCCAGGATGCCCTGCGTGTTGTTCTCGATTTCCTGGCGCTTTTCTTCATCGCTCCAGTCCGGATTGCTGGTGACCGGCACTGACAGCAGGCCGGTCAGCAGGTCGTCACGCTGGGCGGCGGCATCGATCTTTTCCAGTTCCTGCTGCACTTCGGCCACATTGACCTGGTGGTAGTGCAGGGCGTGCAGCGTGGCACCGGTGGGGCTGGGCACCCAGGCGGTGTTGGCTCCGGCCTTGGGGTGGTTGACCTTCTGTTCCAGCATCTCGGCCATCAGGTCGGGCATGGCCCACATGCCCTTGCCGATCTGCGCCTTGCCGCGCAGGCCGCAGGCCAGGCCGACCAGCACGTTGTTCTTCTCGTAGGCCTGGATCCAGGCGCTGCCCTTCATGTCACCCTTGCGGATCATTGGGCCAGCCTGCATGGCGGTGTGCATTTCGTCGCCGGTGCGGTCCAGGAAGCCGGTGTTGATGAAGGCGATGCGGCTCTTGGCGGCGTTGATGCAGGCCTGCAGGTTGATGCTGGTGCGACGCTCCTCGTCCATGATGCCCAGCTTCACGGTGCTGTCGGGCAGGCCGAGCAGCTGTTCCACGCGGCCGAACAGCTCGTTGGCGAAGGCGGCTTCGGTCGGACCGTGCATCTTCGGCTTGACGATGTAGATGCTGCCCTTGCGCGAGTTGCGCAGGCCGTTCTTGCCCAGGCCCTTGAGGTCGTGCATGGAAATGGCGGTGGTGATCACGGCGTCCATGATGCCCTCGGGGATTTCCTTGCCCTCGGGGCCCCACAGGATGGCGGGGTTGGTCATCAGGTGACCGACGTTGCGCACGAACAGCATGGAGCGGCCATGCAGGCGCAGCTCGTCCTTGCCGTTGGGCGTGGTGTAGAGGCGGTCCGGGTTCAGGCCGCGCGTCATCTTCTGGCCGCCCTTCTCGAAGGTCTCGGTCAGCGTGCCGCGCAGGATGCCCAGCCAGTTGCTGTAGCCGAGCAGCTTGTCTTCGGCGTCCACAGCGGCCACGGAGTCTTCCAGGTCCATGATGGTGGAGACGGCAGACTCGATCACCACATCGCTGATGCCGGCCAGGTCGGATTGGCCGATGGTGGTGCTGCGGTCGATGCGGATGTCGATATAGAGGCCGTTGTTCTGCAGCAGGATGCTGGACGGGCCGCGCGCATCGCCCTGGTAGCCGGCAAACTGGGCCGGATCCTGCAGGCTGGCGATCTGGCCGCCCTTGACGGCAACACGCAGCTGGCCATCTTCGACGAAGTAGGCGGAGGCGTCCGCGTGGGAGTTGCCGGCCAGCGGTGCTGCCTGGTCCAGGAAATTGCGGGCGAAGGCGATGACCTTCTCGCCGCGCTTGGCGTTGTAGCCCTTGCCGCGCTCGGCGCCATCGGTCTCGGCGATGGCGTTGGTGCCGTACAGGGCGTCGTACAGGCTGCCCCAGCGGGCGTTGGCGGCGTTCAGCGCGTAGCGGCCATTCATGATCGGCACCACCAGCTGCGGACCCGCCTGAATGGCCAGTTCGTCATCGACGTTGGTGGTGGTGATCTTCACGCCTTCGGGCTGCGGCACCAGGTAGCCGATCTGCTCCAGGAACTGGCGGTAGGCGGCCATGTCGCGGATCGGGCCGGGGTTGGCCTGGTGCCAGGTGTCCAGTTCGGCCTGGAAGCGGTCACGCTCGGCCAGCAGGGCGGCGTTCTTGGGGGCCAGGTCGGCCACCAGCTGGTCAAAACCCTGCCAGAAGCTGTCCTGGCTGATGCCGAGGTCAGGCAGCACCTGCTGGTTGATGAAATCGTACAGCGGGGTGGCCACTTGCAGCTGATGGGCCTGGGTGCGTTGCGTGGTCATGGAACTTCCTTTCTAGCAATACGGACAAATGCACAAAAACGGAGGGCGCTGCCATGCAGCAGTCTATGGGTGTTACTGTATTACAACTTGTGCGTGGGATTCACCCCCAAAAAATCCACAGATTCGTGACTTTTACGAATGTAATATGACCGTAACCTAGGGTAATCCCTTATTCTGGCGGTGTCGCACCAAGGCGTCCGGAGTGAATGGGCCGGGCCAGCCAGGGGGGCGACAGGCCGCCTGTCACCGCAAGAGGGATGGCTGTCCGACATCAGGGATATTCGGCAGCTGACAGATCGACCTGCAGAGAGTCCCGGAAAATCCTTCCATTCCCTCCAGCAGAAACGGAACACACCATGTCCCCAGCCACCCAGCGCAAGGTCAACCAACTGGCACGCCAGACCGCGCAACTCTCTTTTGCCGCACCGCAGGTGATCGCTCACCGTGTCGGTCGCATGGCCACCTTCGGCATCGCGCCGCGTTCTGACGATGTGCAGGAATTCAACCGCATGTACATGGAGAAGGTTGCTGCCTTCTCCGAATCCTGGCAGGCCATGGGCCTGCAGGCGATGCAGTCGCAGTTCAAGCTGATGAGCACCTGGATGGGTGCCTTCTCGCGCCCGGGCATGTGGATGCAGCCCTGGACCGGCAACGCGAAGGTGTCGGAGCAGTGGCAAAAGTCCATGCTCGACATCATGAACACCGGCATGAAGCCGGTGCGTGGCCGTGCCGTGGCCAATGCGCGCCGCCTGAACGGCCGCAGCAGCCGCTCCTGATGAGCGGCCAGCGGGTTGGCGCTCAGGCGTTCAGCCCGCGAATGCCGGTCTTGCCCGGAGCTGGCTGCAGTTCCTGACGCAGGCCGGCAGTCACTTGCACGCGGCCATCGGCATGCATCAGCAAGGCCTTGCTGATGCCCCACTGCTGCAGCCGCTGCATGGCCTGGTCGGAGCCCGCCACCATGGCCGCCGTACCCAGGCCGTTGACCTGGGAGACAGTCGGCATGACCAGCGTCAGGCCGTTCACGCCCTGGGTCGATTGACCGGTGCGTGGATCCATGATGTGGTGGTAGCGGCGACCACCGGCATCCTGGTAACGCTCGTAATCGCCGGATGAGGCCACCACGCCGGCGCGCAGCGGCACCACGGCCATGAGTTGATCCGGCTGGTGCGCATCGCGGATACCGATACGCCAGGGCTGGCCATCGGGGCGTGCGCTGGCCAGCACGTCACCCCCCCCATTGACCATCACGCCGCGCAGACCGGCGCGCTCCAGCGAGGACAGGCCGGCCTGCAGGATCGGCAGCTTGGCCACGCCCCCCAGATCCAGCTGTGCCGCCGGATGGCGCAGGCGTGCCTGCAACCTGGATGGGGAAAGCTCCAGCGCCGAGGCGCGGGTGTGTTGCAGCAGGCTGCGCGCCACCGGTGCCGGCAAGGGCTGGCCGCCAGGGTCGGCCTGCTGGGTCAGGCGGCCCAGCAGCGGATTGAACAGGCCCTGGGTGCGCTGCGACAGCGCCTGGCCTTGCTGCAATACTGCCATCAGTTCAGGAGCCACGCGGATCATGCCGCGTTGGCCGCTGGCGCGGTTGATCTGGCTGACCTGGCTGTCCGCATCGAAACGGCTCATCAGCTTTTCCAGACGCTGCATCTCGGCAAAAGCCTGATCCACCAGCCGGGCGGTGCCGGGTTGGCTGCCATCGGCGACCGTGATGCTGATGCGTGTGCCGAGGAGCTGGCGCCGGGCCTGGTAGGGCTTGAGCGTGTTGCTCCAGACGGGCAGGGGTGCCAGGGCCAGCAGGCTGCCTGCTGCCAGCAGCTGACGACGGGGAAGGCTCGGAAGGTGATGTGGCATGGAATCCTCTTTCTGGCAAGCGCCGTCTGCGCACGCTATCGGCGGGTTGCCGCAAGCGGTCTGCAGTCCGGTTGCCGATTAATCCTTTTACTTTAGTGCAAAAAGCGGGGTTCCTGCGCAATATCCATGCTTGCATGTAAGGCATGGATATTGGCAAATGCCAGCAAAGTGCGATGGATTGAAAGGTTATTCAATGAAAAGGTTATTGAATCAAAAGGATATTTTGCCGAATGGTTATGAAACAAGGATTTACAAATAGAGGGGTTGGTGATAGGCTGGCGCTGTTATCCGATAGATTACCCGGATATCTTTGATTTAGATCAAATCGTGTAATGTTACAAAAGGGGTGATATTATGAGCGAAACCACCAAGAAGACAGTCGAGGAGCCG
Organism: Allobrachymonas wangyanguii; assembly: GCF_045055315.1. Taxonomy (GTDB): domain Bacteria; phylum Pseudomonadota; class Gammaproteobacteria; order Burkholderiales; family Burkholderiaceae_C; genus Brachymonas; species Brachymonas wangyanguii. Next base: position 2,380,574 of record NZ_CP173677.1, on the reverse strand, counting down.
GGCGTGATTGGACGTCGCCGATTCCTCAATTCTGCTGCAGCACTCGGCGTGGCCGGTGTGGCCAGCGTTGGCGTCGTCGCCTGCAAGGACGAAGGTGCCAGTGGTGCAGGTGCCGCCAGCGGTGCTTCCGGCGCCGGTGCAGGCAAGGGTGCGGCGCACAAGGTGGGCGGTGCCGGCTCGGTAGAAGTCAAGCCGGGCGAACTGGATACCCATTACGGTCTGTGGAGCAGCGGCCATACCGGTGATGCCCGTATCCTGGGTATTCCTTCCGGCCGCGAACTGCTGCGTATTCCCTGCTTCGTGCCGGACGCGCTGATTGGCTGGGGCCAGACCAACGAGTCCAAGGAAATCATGGGCACCCGTCCCGATGGTTCGCTGCAATATACGGTGGCCGATACCCACCACATCCACGCCTCCTACAAGGACGGCATTTACGACGGCAAGTACGCGTGGATCAACGACAAGATCAACGCCCGTCTGGCGCGTTTCCGTCTGGATTACATGGTCTGCGACAAGATCACCAAGATCCCGAATATCCAGGGCTTCCACGGTATTTTCCCGGACAAGCGTGACCCGGTTGATCCGGCCATCAACTACACCACGCGCGTGTTCTGCGGCCAGGAGTTCCATGTACCCATGCCCAACAAGGGCGCGGACATGACCGACAGCACCAAGCACCACTGCCTGTTTACCTGCGTCGACGCAGAAACCATGGAGGTGCGCTGGCAAGCCCGCATTGATGGCAACTGCGACCTGATTGCCACCTCGTTTGACGGCAAGCTGGCCGCCAGCAACCAGTACAACACCGAAAACGGCGTGCTCTATCCCGAAATGATGTCGGCCGAGCGCGATGCCTGCCTGTTCTTCAACATTGCCCGCATCGAGCAGGCCGTGAAGGATGGCAAGTTCACCACCATTGGCGATTCCAAGGTGCCGGTGGTCGACTGTACGGTCGAAGCCAACAAGGATCCCGCGACCGCCCTGTCGGTGCGCGTGTCGGTGCCGAAGAACCCGCACGGCGTGAACGCCACGCCGGACGGCAAGTACTTCATCTGCTCTGGCAAGCTGTCTCCCACGGCTACCATCATCGAGCTGCAAAAAGTGCTGGACTGGTTCGACGGCAAGTTGGACGATCCGGACAAGTCCATCATCGGCGAGCCGGAAATCGGCCTGGGCCCGCTGCACACCACCTTTGACGGTCGTGGCAACGCCTACACCACGCTGTTCCTGGACAGCCAGGTGGTGAAGTGGAACATCGACCAGGCGATCAAGAAGTATGCCGGCGACAAGGCCATCAACCCGGTCGTCCACAAGCTGGACGTGATGTACCAGCCGGGCCACATCAACGCCACCAACGCCGAAACGATTGCCGCCGATGGCATCTGGATGGCCGTGGGCAACAAGTTCTCCAAGGACCGTTTCCTGCCGGTGGGCCCGATGCACCCGGAAAACGACCAGCTTGTCGACATTTCTGGCGACGAGATGATCCTGGCGCACGACAACGCCGTTCGCCCCGAGCCGCACGACTTCGTGATCTTCAAGCGCGAATGGCTGCAGACCAAGCAGGTCTACGCGCTGGATGACCATCCGCTTGCGCTGAAGGATCCGAAGGACGCCGGCGTGACGCGCGAAGGCAAGAAGGTCACGGTGCGCATGGCTTCGATTGCGCCGACCTACATGCCGATCGAGTTCACGGTCAAGGTGGGTGACGAAGTGACGCTGATCCTGACCAACCTGGACAAGGTCGAGGACCTGACGCACGGCTTCGCCATTCCGGAGTACAACGTGCAGTTCCTGGTCAACCCGCTGGAGACGAAGTCGGTCACCTTCAAGATCGACAAGCCGGGCGTGTTCTGGTACTACTGCACGAACTTCTGTCATGCGCTGCACCTCGAGATGCGTGGCCGCATGATCGTCGAAGCCTGAGAGCGGGAGTAGATGACGGGGCCGGGCTTGGCAGCAGGTTCGGCCCTGTTTGCATGGATAAGCAGGAGCAGCAGCATGAGTTGGATGAAGTTTGTCCGGAAACTGGGGCTGGCATTGGGTGTGACCCTGGGCATGGCCGTGGCGCAAGCCGCCCCCCTGGGGGCCGGTGCCGGCGGGTCACAGGCGTACGAGGCGGAATTGCCGGCCAATCTGGCAACGGCCGCCGACATGTGTGCGCTGCTGCCATGCAAGGACGTATTCCCTGGCGCCGTGTCCTTCTCGGAAAAGAAGGGCCAGCCGCCGTATGTAGAAGCGCTTGACGCCAACCAGAAGCCCATGGGCTACGTCATGCTGTCGACCGACATCACCGATATCCCGGCGTACTCCGGCAAGCCGGTGGTGACGCTGATCGGCATGGATCTGACCGGCAAGTTTGTCGGCGTCAAGATCCTCAAGCACTCCGAGCCGATCCTGCTGCTCGGCATTCCCGAGTCCGAACTGCTGAAATTCAACGACCAGTACATCGGCCGCATGGTGACCGACAAGCTGGAAGTCGGCAAGTCCCGTCCTGACGACGACGTGATCGGGCTGGACGCGATTTCGGGCGCCACCGTGACGGTGATTGCCCAGAACCAGGTGATGATGACGTCCGGGGCTGCCGTGGCGCGCCAGGTCGGCATCATTGCGCCCAAGGTGCGCCAGCCGGTGGTCTATGCACAGCCGGCGGCCGGCCAGGCGGCACTCGACTGGGATACGCTGGTCAAGCAGGGCGCCGTGAAGAAGGTGGTCGTGCGTACCGACCAGGTCGGCCTGGAAAAATCCAGGGATCCGTATATTGAACTGTGGTTTGGTGCGCTCAACTCCCCGGTGTTGGGTCCGGCGATTCTGGGCGAGACCAGCTGGCGCAACCTGATGGGCCAGCTCAAGGAAGGGGAAAACGCGATTTTCGTGATCCGCACGGCCGGCCGTGAATCGTTCAAGGGCTCCGGCTTTGTGCGCGGTGGCATCTATGACCGTATCCTGGTGCACCAGGACGGTGACAGCTTCTCTTTCCGCGACAGCGATGCGCTGAACCTGTATGGCATCCAGGCCGCCAATGCGCCGCGCTTTACCGAATCCGGCATTTTCCTGATCCGCTCGAATGCCTTCTCGGCCGCCTATCCGTGGACCTTCAGCTTCCTGGGCAACCACGTGGACCAGGCCAAGGGCACCAAGGATTTCATCAGCTTTGCCACCGATTACTGGTTGCCCGCAGCCTATCTGGAAGGCGGCCACCCGAAGATCGTCAAGCCGGAAGCGACCTGGGTCAAGATCTGGAAGTCGCGCGCACTCGAAATCAGCCTGTTTGCGCTATTGCTGGTGGCCGTGACGGTGGTCTACGCCGTGCGTGACCGCCTGACGCGCCTGTCCAGCCACAAGAACAAGTGGCCGGTCAACATCTTCAAGTACAGTTTCTGGGGCATTTTCGTGGTCTGGGTCGGCTTCATCATGATGGCCCAGCCCTCGATCACGCAGGTGCTGACCTGGCTGCACGCGCTGCTGTTCCGCTGGGAGTGGACGCTGTTCCTGAGCGACCCGTTCATCTTCCTGTTCTGGGTCTTCATCTTCATCACGATCTTCGTGTTTGGCCGCGGCCTGTTCTGCGGCTGGACCTGCCCGTTCGGTTCGATCCAGGAGATCATCCACAAGGTGGCCGGTGCCGTCGGCCTGAAGCGCTACCAGTTCCAGCTGCCGCAGGTCTGGCATGACCGCCTCAAGTGGATCAAGTACGCGGTATTCTTCGGCCTGGTGCTGGTGTCGCTGTTCTCCATGGGCCTGGCCGAGATCCTGGCCGAAGTGGAGCCGTTCAAGACCACCTTCCTGGTCGGCCTGACCAACCGCAGCTGGCCGTATGTGACCTTTGTCGCCGTGATCTTCGGTATCTCGATCTTCATCGAGCGTCCTTATTGCAAGTACGTCTGTCCGCTGGGGGCCTCGCTGGCCATGCCGAGTACCTTCCGCTGGTTTGGCCTGAAGCGCAAGGCCGACTGCAACAGCTGCAAGGCCTGTGCCAAGGGCTGTGGTGCCCAGGCGATTGACGCCGATGGCCGCATCGACCACCGCGAATGCCTGCACTGCCTGGATTGCATGATCCTGTATACGGACGACCACACCTGCCCGCCGCTGTCCAAGGAGCGCAAGCAGCGTGAGCGTGACGGCAAGCCGCTGACGGCGATTGGCCGCGATGGCTACTTCATCCCGATCGTGCCGATCGAGCAGGATCGCCAATACCAGCATGCGGCTGCGCTGCTGGCCAGGAAGCCCGACCCGCGTCTGCCGACCGACGTGGCGGTGCCGCCGGTGGCCGCCGCTACCGGCCTGCAGCGAGTCTGGGCCGAGATCTGGGATCACCTGTGGCCGTTCAGCCGTGAAGGCTGGAGTACGGGTCGCCTGCTGCAGTCGGCCGGCATTGCGCTGGCACTGGCCGCCACCCTGGTGTGGATATTGGCAGCCCAGGGCAGTGCATCACCTATCATGGTGATCGGCTGGTGGCTGGGCTGGAGCGTGTTTGAAGTGCTGATCCGCCTGCAGGGCAAGCGCTATGTCAAGGATGGCGTCTGGTGGGGCAAGGTCTACCGCCGTGCCAACGTGATGGACATGCTCAGCTATGTCGGATTCAAGAACCTGCTGATCGGAGCCGCGCTGTTCTGGCTGCTGTCCCGCGCCGGCTGGATGGTGATTGCGTAAAGGGTTGGGCATGCTGGGTTTCAAGCGCCGTCCAGGCGGATGTATTTCTTCATGTCGGCAGATCTGGCTGGCGGCCTTGCTGGCCCTGCCGGTCCTGAAAGCCGAAGCCGTGACCACCTGGACGGTACAACCCGGACACAGCATCCAGACCGCCATCGAGCAGGCTGCGGCGGGTGACACGATCGAGGTACAGCGCGGGCTCTATGTAGAAAACCTGCGTATCGAGAAGCCGCTGACGCTGCGCGGCCTGGATCGTCCCACCATCAGTGGCGGCGACAAGGGCGACACGATTCGCGTGGTCGCGCCCGATGTGGTGATCGACGGCCTGATCGTGTCTGACTCCGGCGGCAGCCTGCGTGAGCAGAACGCCGGCATCTACATCCAGCCGGGTGCGCATCGCGCCATCGTCAAGAACAGCTTCCTGAGCTACAACCTGTTTGGCCTGTGGATCGAGAAGGCCAATGATGTCCAGATCCTGAACAACAACATCACCGGCAAGCGTGACTTTGACAGTGCCCAGCGCGGCAATGGCGTCCAGCTCTACAACACCGAAGGCGCGCGCATCTACGACAACGAGATCAGCTTTGTGCGCGATGGCCTGTACATCGACGTATCGCACCAGGCCGAGTTCAAGCGCAACAAGATGCACCATAGCCGTTACGGCACGCACTACATGAACTCCTACTACAACCTGTGGGAGGACAACGATGTCTGGAGCAACCGCGGCGGTCTGGCGCTGATGGAAGTGCGCAACCAGGTGATCCGCAACAACCGTGCCTGGAACAACCAGGACCACGGCATCATGCTGCGCACGCTGCAGGATGCGGTGGTGGAAGACAACATCGTCATGTACAACGAGCGTGGCCTGTTCGTCTATGACGTGGAATACACCGACCTGAAGCGCAACGTGGTGGCCTACAACCATATCGGCGTGCACCTGTCCGGTTCGGCACGCAACCCGGTGGATGGCAACGACTTCATCGAGAACCATGAACAGATCAAGTACGTGGGCACGCGTGACATCAAGTGGGGCGGGCCGCAAGGCAACTACTGGAGCAATTACCGCGGCTGGGACCGGGACGGCGATGGCAAGGGCGATATTCCGTACGAGGCCAACGATGTGGTGGACCGCCTGACCTGGCGTTACCCGACGGTGCGCCTGCTGCTGGCCAGTCCGTCGGTGCAGGTGCTGCGCATGATTGGCGCGCAATTTCCCATTCTTCGTGTTCCCAGTGTGGTGGAGGAATCTCCCCGCATGTTGCCGCTTTCGACCGCCTGGGCCGAATGGCGTGACCGTCTGACCAAGGATTCCAACTATGCCCCGTGAGAGTAGCAAGCGTTCCGACATGGAGGTGACCATCCGTGCCGAAAACGTCGTCCGGCGTTTCGGTGCCTTTGTGGCGGTGGATGATGTCAGCCTGGAGATCCGGCGCGGCGAGGTGTTCGGCCTGATTGGCCACAACGGCGCCGGCAAGAGCACCATGTTCAAGATGATGCTGGGTCTGCTGAAACCGACCAGCGGCCATATTTCCATCCACGGCGTACCGGTTGATGGCGCTGGTGCCCGCGAAGTACGCCGCAGCATCGGCTACCTGCCCGAGAACGTGACCCTATGGGACAACCTCAACGGCCTGGAGACGCTGCAGTTCTTTGCCAAGCTCAAGCGCATCGACGACAGCGAATGCCCCGGCCTGATGGAGCGAGTCGGACTGGGCCATGCCGGCAGCCGGCCGGTGCGTGCCTATTCCAAGGGCATGCGCCAGCGTCTCGGCTTTGCCCAGGCGCTGATGGGCCAGCCGCAGGTGCTGTTCCTGGACGAGCCGACCACCGGCCTGGATCCGTACGCGATCCACTTTTTCTGGGACACGCTGGCTGAGTTGCGGGACCAGGGCCTGACCATCGTGCTGACCTCGCACATCCTGGCCGAGTTGCAGAACCGCATCGACCGCGTGGCGGTGCTGGCCAACGGCAAGCTGCAGGCGATGGGCTCGGTGCAGGATTTGCGCGCCGGTTTTGACCTGCCGATCACGATCCAGGCGCAGCTGTCAGAAGCCGACAACCCAGCCATGCGCCAGGCGCTGCTGGCTGGACTGCCGCCCGAGCTGGCGGCCTGTCCGCAGGAGTGGTTGACCAACCAGGTCAGCTTCCAGGTACCGCGCACGCACAAGTCGGCCCTGCTGCAGCACCTGCTGCGCCAGCCGGAACAGGTGCAGGACATCCAGATCGTCGAACCGTCGCTGGAGGACATGTTTTTTGGTGTGGAGGACAGCCGCAAGGCACCCGCCGCGCGCATGCAGACAGGAGGACAGGCATGATTCAGCCCGGACAGGTCATGACATTGGCCATGAAGGAGTTTCGCGATCGCCTGCGCAATCGCTGGGTGCTGGCCGTGGCGCTGGTGTTTGCCGTGTTCTCGCTGGTCATCACCTACGCCGGAGGTGCCCAGCAGGGCGCGGTCGGCGTGCGCTCGCTGGAGTTCACCATCACCAGTCTGGTCAGCCTGGTGATCTATCTGGTGCCGCTGATTGCGCTGCTGCTGGGTTTCGATGCCATCGTGGGAGAGCGCGAGCGCGGTTCGCTTGACTTGCTGCTGGCCTACCCGATCACGCGTGGCGAACTACTGCTGGGCAAGTACCTGGGGCTGGCACTGGCCATGACGCTGGCGATGCTGGCCGGTCTGGCGACGGTGGGCGTGGTGCTGGTCTGGCAGTTTGGCAGCAGTGCGCTGTTCCACTACTCAGGATTCGTGCTCAGCGCCATGCTGCTGGGGCTGGTGTTCCTGAGCCTGGCCGTGCTGGTGTCGGTGCTGGTCAATGACCGCACCCGCGCGTCCGGCGCCGCCATCGTGCTCTGGTTCCTGTTCGTGCTGGTGTTTGACCTGGTGCTGCTGGGCGTGCTGGTGGCCACCAGCGGCCACTACGGCGGCGATATCTTCCCCTATCTGCTGATGTTGAACCCGACCGATGTGTTCCGCATCATCAACGTGTTCTCGACCGAGAGCCTGCGCAATGCCTACGGCCTGGTCAGTGTCGTACCGCCCCTGCTGTCGAATGTCGGCGTGCTGGCGGGCGTGATGCTGGCCTGGATCGTGGTGCCCCTGATGATTGCCAACTGGAGATTCAAACCATGACCATGCAACGATTGCATGCCCGCGGCTGCCTGTGCTGTTCGGGCGAAGCGCGCCACCTGGACGCCGCAACCCAGGAACGCCGTTTGTTCCTTGGCCTGCTGGCGCTGGCGACCGTGGCACCGCTGGCCGCCTGCGGCAAGAGCGAAGAGAAAGCCGCCAGCACCGCACCGGTGGAAATCACCCGCAGCACGTCCTGCGAACTGGACGGCATGCTGCTGATGGATTACCCTGGTCCCAAGGGCCAGATCCACTATGCCGGCATGGACCAGCCGCTGTTCTACTGCGACACCATGGAAGTGCTGAACACGTTGCTGGTGCCCGAACAGGTGCGCAAGGTGAATGCCGTGTATGTGCAGGATATGGGCCAGACTGAATGGGAGAACCCGCAAGGCGCCTGGATCGATGCGCGTACTGCCATCTTTGTGCATGGCAGCAAGCGCAAGGGCTCCATGGGCCCGACCTTTGCCAGCTTCAGCCAGGAGGCCGATGCGAAGAAGTTCATCGAGGAATACGGTGGCGAACTGGTGCGCATGAGCGACATCACCCCGGAGATGGTGGACTTGCGCGGCGGAGCCAACCTGGACAACCGGATGTAAGCCATGGCGGATCATCCCCAGAATGCCCCTCCCGGGCAGGCGCGTACGACACGCCGCCGCTGGCTCTGGCTGGCGGGCGCGGGTGCCGCCGCCGTGGCAGGAGGCGTGGCCACCCAGGGCTACTGGAAGCGCTGGTGGCAGCCGAAGGAGGAGGCCGCGCTCGATGTCTGCATCGTCTCGCCGCCGACTCCCTACGATCCGGCCAGTGGCAAGCCGATGGAGGCACCGCGTGAGGTGCCGGAATCGGCGCGCTGCCCGGTGTGCGGCATGTACCCGGCGCGTGACCGGATCTGGGCCGCCCAGGTGCTGTACCGCAATGGCGACGCCCACTTCTTCGATTCCCCGATCGACCTGTTCCAGTTCCTGGATGGGGTCGAGCGCTTCAACCCGGGCCACAGCCGCGCTGATATCCTGTCGATGTGGGTGACGGATGCCGCCAGCCGCAACTGGACGGCAGCCGAGCAGGCCTGGTACGTGCATGGCTCGGACGCGCTCGGGCCGATGCGCATGGGGGATCTGCCGGCATTTGCCGACAAGGCGCAGGCGCAGGACTTCAGCAGGCAACGTGGCGGCAAGGTACTGTCGCATGCCGAGGTCACGCCAGCCATCATCAAGACCATGTCGGTAGAGCGTAACCACGCCCTGCATGAAGGCATGCACGACGACCACTAGAACCAGAACCAACCGGTCTTCGGACCAGATAGCAAGACGCATTCATGAAAAAGAACGTTATCGGAGTTTCTGCCAGCACGGCAGCACAGGCGACCGGCGCAGGCTGGGATCGCATTCCCTTTTTTGGCTATCAGGGCATGGGCCGCCAGGCCAACCCCTGTATTGGCGCTTCTTACGTGGCGCCGGTCACGCTGGAGCCGGGTGCCGCTGGCGTCGCCGACGTGCAGCCGCAGCGCGGCTTTGAAACCGTCACCCTGATGTTCCAGGGCCAGCTGCAGACGCGTGATTCAGCCGGCCATGCCGCCATGCTGGAAGCCGGCGATGTGCTGTGGAACTGCGCTGGCCGCGGCCTGCTGCGCCAGGACCAGGGCGGCCCGCGACTGGCTGCCGAAGGCGGTACGCTGGAGCTGGCCACGCTCTGGGTCAACCTGCCAGCCGACTACAAGATGACCGATCCGCACCAGCAGCACCTGGCGGCGGCCAGCATTCCGGTAGTCGAGCTGGGCGATGGCGTGGGCGAACTGCGCGTGATTGCCGGCGAATACGAGGGTGTCGTCGGACCGGCAGAAACCGTGACGCCGCTGCAGCTGTGGGATATCCGCTTGCAGGCCGGCGAGCAGGAAACCCTGCTGAAGCTACCCAGCCACTGGTATGGCGTGCTGCTGGTGCTGGAAGGCGCGGTGCATGTCAACTACTGGCAGCAGCCGGTGACGGCACAACACCTGGTGTTCCTGGGGACGCCGGGCCAGGAGGTGGGCCTGCGCGCCGAGCAGGATACGCGCCTGCTGCTGATCAGCGGTGAACCGCTGGACGAGACGATTGCCGGCAGTGGCGAGCTGGTGCTGAATACGCCGGAGCAGGTCGAACAATCCCTGCAGGATCTTGCCGCTGGCCAGTTCGGTACGCTGTGACAGGCTGCATCAAAAGCGTAAAAAACTTTTGTAACGGCGACGATTTCTGCTGATCGGCTGGATTTCTGCCTGCTATCATGCGCAGCATTTTGTTGCAAATGAAAGGGCGGAAAAAATGGAAGCCATCAAGGACTTTTTTGACGCAGCAGGGGGCTACGTCTGGGGCGTGCCGATGCTCACCTTCCTGGTGGGTACCGGTGTCTTCCTGACGATTCGCCTGCGTCTGCTGCAATTCACCACACTGGGCTTTGCCCTGAAGCAGGCCTTCACACCGCATGCCAAGCGTGCCGATGGCGGTGACCACGAGGGTGACGTGTCGCACTTTGGCGCGCTGATGACGGCGCTGTCCGCCACCATTGGTACCGGCAACATCGCCGGCGTGGCGACTGCCGTGGTAGCCGGTGGCCCGGGTGCCGTGTTCTGGATGTGGATGACGGCGCTGTTCGGCATGGCCACCAAGTACGCCGAAGGCGTGCTGGCCGTGAAGTACCGCGTCACCAACTCCAAGGGCGAGATGTCGGGCGGCCCGATGTACTACATCGAGCGCGGTCTGGGCAAGAAATGGCTGGCCGTGCTGTTCGCCATCTTTGGCGTGCTGGCCTCTTTCGGTATCGGCAGCTCGGTGCAGTCCAACTCGGTGGCGCAGGCGATCCACGCCAGCTTCTCGATTGACACCTGGATTACCGGCGTGGTGCTGACGGTGTTCACCGGCCTGGTGATCCTGGGCGGCATCCGCAGCATTTCCCGCGTCTCGTCGGCCATCGTGCCGATCATGGCGGTGGGTTATGTGCTGGGTGGCCTGATCGTGATCGCGATGCACCTGGACCTGCTGTTCCCGGCGCTGGAGCTGATCCTGACCGATGCCTTTACTGGTGAAGCGGTGGCAGGTGGTGCGCTGGGTACCGTGATCCGCTATGGCGTGGCGCGTGGCGTGTTCTCCAACGAGGCCGGCATGGGCTCGGCACCGATCGCGGCGGCAGCGGCCAAGACCGATCACCCGGTGCGTCAGGCGCTGGTGTCCATGACGGGTACCTTCCTCGACACCATCATCGTTTGCAGCATCACCGGCATCGTGCTGGTGATGGGTGGCATGTACACCAACGGCCAGACTGGCGCGGCGCTGACGACCATGACCTTCAGCCAGATGCTGCCTGGCGTCGGTGGCTGGATCGTGACCTTTGGCCTGGTGTTCTTTGCCTATTCCACCATCCTGGGCTGGTGCTACTACGGTGAGAAATGCGCGACCTATCTGGTCGGCGAGGGCGGCGTGCTGCCCTACCGCATGATTTACGTTGCCTCGGTCATGGCCGGTACCGTGCTCAGCCTGGACCTGGTCTGGTCGGCTTCCGACGTGTTCAACGGCCTGATGGCGCTGCCCAACCTGATTGCGCTGGTGCTGCTGTCTGGCGTGGTGGTGAAGGAAACGCACGACTTCTTCGAGAAGCGTCGCACTGGCGAACTGCCGTAAGCACCACCGAGTCATCCTGACATGAGAAAGCCCTGCAGGTTCGCCTGCAGGGCTTTCTTGTCTTCAGCGCTTGCCAGCCGATGCTGGCGTGCCGACTGGCTTACTTGATCGCCCGGCTCACGGCCTTGCCACCGAGTACGGCGGCCAGGACCATCACGGCGGCGATGACCAGGAACACGATGAACAGCAGCTTGGCGATACCGGCCGAGGCACCGGCGATGCCGCCAAAGCCCAGCGCACCGGCAATCAGTGCAATCACGGCAAAAATAATGGCCCACTTCAACATGATGAATCCTCCTTGGTGTCTGGCGCTGCAGGCTGTCTGCAGCAGGTGATTCCAGTGTGCCGGCAGGCGGGCGAGGCGGGCATCAGGCGGCATCCCGGCCTGGCGTAGGACGGAATGCCGTGCGCAGATCAGTCTTGCGCCGCCTCCAGCAGCTGCTGCAGGGCGGCTGCGGCGGCCTGTTGTTGCGTGCAGTCGAGGGCTTCCAGCTGCGCCAGCACGCCAGCCAGGGCGGCAGCGCCTTGCTGTTTCAGGGCGGCAATCGCACCGGCCGCATCCCGCGGATTGGCGTAGCCCTTGCTCTGCAGCAGCACGTCGCCGTTGGCGGCGCTGAGCTTGAAGTAGAACTGGCCGTCCTGTTCGCGGTACTGCTTGAACACCGGCAGCGCGGCCTTCTTGTCGGCTGTCTGCGCGGCACCTTGTGCTGCCTGGGCCAGCGAGCGCAGGCCGGCGGCTTCGCGCAGCTGGCGCGTGTAGGGCGCGGATTCGGCGCGCGCCTTCTCGGCGCCAGCCAGCAGAATGCGCTCGACCTCGGCCGGGTTGGCGATCAGCTCGGCGTAGCGCGCGCGCATCGGCGCGATTTCGCGGTCAATGCGCTCGAACAGCAGCTGCTTGGCTTCGCCCCAGGCGATGCCGTCGGCGAAGGCCTGGGCAAAGGCGGCGGTTTCTTCCGGCGTGGCAAAGGCCTGGTAGATCTGGAACAGGGCCGAGCCTTCGGTGTCCTTGGGTTCGCCGGGCGCACGCGAATCGGTCACGATGGACAGGATGCGCTTCTTCAGCTCGGCCTGTGGCACGAACAGCGGGATGGTGTTGTCGTAGCTCTTGCTCATCTTGCGGCCATCCAGACCGGGCAACAGGGCCACCTGCTCGTCCACCACCGCTTCGGGCAGCACCAGCAGGTCCTTGCCGTAGAGGTGGTTGAAGCTGCTGGCGATGTCCCGCGCCATCTCGATGTGCTGGATCTGGTCGCGGCCGACCGGCACCTTGTGTGCCTGGAACATCAGGATGTCGGCGGCCATCAGCACCGGGTACATGAACAGGCCGGCGGTCACGCCGTCGTCCGGCTCCTGGCCGGCTTCGGTGTTCTTGTCGACCGAGGCCTTGTAGGCGTGGGCGCGGTTCAGCAGACCCTTGCCGGTGACGCAGGTCAGCAGCCAGGTGAGTTCGGGAATTTCGGGGATGTCGCTCTGGCGGTAGAAGGTGACGCGCTCCGGATCCAGGCCGGCGGCGAGCCAGGTGGCGGCGATTTCCAGCGTGGAGCGCTGGATGCGCACCGGGTCATCGCACTTGATCAGCGCGTGGTAATCGGCCAGAAAGTAGTAGCTTCTGACATCGTCACGCAGGCTGGATTGCACGGCGGGGCGGATGGCGCCCACGTAATTGCCGAGGTGCGGCGTGCCGGTGGTGGTGATGCCGGTGAGGAAGCGGGTGATGGAAGTGGTGCTCATGGAAGACTGCAACAGGAAAGGCCGCGCGTGGCGGCAATAGGGCCATTATCGGTCATGCCGCCGTTGCCCGGTGCGACTCAGGCGTCGGGCCGGCGCCAGATCCAGATGCCGACCAGCAGGCAGATCAGGGCCATCAGCAGGGCCAGCCAGAGATGCGGGGTAGCCCAGAGCCGCGACAGCACGAGCAGACAGGACAGCGCCATCATGACGAGCGACAGCCACTTGCCGCGTCGCGGAATCGCGCCGTGTTCGTCCCAGGCGCGCACCTGGGCGCCAAAGCGCGGATGCGTGCGCAGCCAGTGGTGCAGCCGGGGCGAGGCGCGTGCCCAGCAGAAGGCGGCCAGCAGCACGAAGGGCGTGGTCGGCAGCACCGGCAGGAACAGGCCGATGATGCCCAGCACCAGTGCGATGGCACCGATGACCCAGAGCAGCAGGCGGACCGTGTGCCGGAACATGCCGCCGGCTTACTTGAGGCGCGTGATCAGGCTGGAGGTGTCCCAGCGGTTGCCGCCGGCTTTCTGCACATCGCCGTAGAACTGGTCGACCAGCGCCGTCACCGGCAGCAGCGAGCCGTTGCGGCGTGCCTCGTCCAGCACCAGGCCCAGGTCCTTGCGCATCCAGTCCACGGCAAAGCCGAAATCGAACTGGCCTTCGGCCATGGTCTTGCCGCGGTTGTCGAGCTGCCAGCTCTGCGCCGCGCCCTTGCCGATGGCGTCCAGCACCTGCGGCATGTCAAGGCCGGCGTTCTGGCCAAAGGCGACCGCTTCGGCCAGGCCCTGCACCAGGCCGGCGATGCAGATCTGGTTCACCATCTTGGTCAGCTGGCCGGCACCGGCTTCGCCCATGCGCGAGCAGGCGCGGGCAAAGGCGTCCATTACCGGCGCGACGCGGGCGTAGTCGGCTTCGGCGCCGCCGCACATCACGGTCAGCAGGCCATTCTGGGCGCCGGCCTGGCCGCCGGAGACCGGGGCATCGACAAAATGCAAGCCACGTGCGCGCGCAGCGGCATCCAGCTCGCGTGCGACCTGGGCCGAGGCGGTGGTGTGGTCGACGAACACGGCATTGGCCGGCATGCCGGCAAAGGCGCCATCGTCACCCAGCACCACGCTGCGCAGGTCATCGTCATTGCCGACGCAGCAGAACACGATATCGGCACCCTGGGCGGCTTCACGCGGGGTGGCAGCCAGCGTACCGCCAAATTCCAGCACCCACTGCGAGGCCTTGGCCGGCGTGCGGTTGTAGACGGTGACCTGGTGGCCGGCCTGCTGCAGGTGGCCGGCCATGGGAAAGCCCATCACGCCCAGGCCCAGAAAGGCGACGCGGTGCGGGTTGCAGGGGGCATAGGACTTGGGCTGGATGCTGGACATGGGGGCTTCCTTGCTGAATCGGAGAGGGATGGAATCGTCCGATGGTAAACCAGCGCCGGCCTCAGCTGTCAGCCAGCTGCTCCGGAAAGCGTGCGTGGCGGCGGGCTTCTGCCAGCGTGATGCGCTGCGCTTGCACCAGTTGCTGCAGCTGCTGATCCAGCGTCTGCATGCCGTGGCGGGCACCGGTCTGCATCGCCGAGTAGAGCTGGCTGCTGCGGCCTTCGCGCAGCTGGTGGCGGATCGCCGGGGTGGCGTGCAGCAGTTCCAGTGCGGCGATACGGCCCTGGCCACTGGCAGGCCGGCACAGCACTTGGGCGATGACGGCGAGCAGGGTATCGGCCAGCATGCTGCGCACCAGCTCCTTGTCACCGGCCGGAAAGGCATCGATCAGCCGGTCCACCGCGCGCTCCGGCGTGCCGGCATGCAGCGAGGCCAGCACCAGATGGCCGGTTTCGGCGGCAGTGAGTGCGAGCCGGATGGTATCGGCATCGCGCAGCTCGCCGATCAGCAGGCAGTCGGGATCCTCGCGCAGGGCGGCCCTGAGCGCACTGGCAAAACCGGTACTGTGGCGGCCGATCTCGCGCTGGTGAATCAGTGCCTGGCCGGGCGGATGCACGAACTCGATCGGGTCTTCCAGCGTGAGGATGTGGCAAGGGCGCTCCGCCGCCAGTTGCTGCAGCAGGGCCGCCAGCGTGGTCGACTTGCCGGAGCCGGTGGCACCGCAGACCAGCAGCAGGCCGTGCGGGCGCAGCACCCAGTCGCCCAGCTGTGGCGGCAGGCCGAGTTCGGCCAGCGTGGGGGTCTGCCGCGGCAAGACACGGATGGCGGCCGCAGTACCGCGCAGTTGCCAGTAGGCATGCAGGCGGAAGCGGCCCAGGCCATCACGGCTGAAGCCGGCATCGCATTCGTCCCCCTGCAGCCAGGCCTGGCGGCGGGCTTCATCGAGCAGGGGCAGGACCAGCTGCTGCAGGCCGGCCTCATCCAGTACCGGCAGCGCCAGCCGTTGCAGCCGGCCATCGATGCGCAGTAGGGGTGGTTCGCCAACCGACAGGTGCAGGTCGGAAGCCTGCTGGTCCAGCATGGCCTGCAGCAAGGAAGCAATCATAAAATTAAATCAAAAGAATTAATTATAACGATGCGGTCGGATGCCCAGGCGATAAAAAACCCCGTGCAGCCAAGGCCGTACGGGGTCCAATCCGGCCTGTGGTGCAGGCCGGCATGTGCAGGAGGCGAATCAGTTCGACAGCGGGGCGCGCTGCGTCATGGCCACCGGGGTTTCCGGCACCGGGTAGCCAGCGGCACCAAAGGTTTCGACAATCGCCTTGTGCGTGTCGAAATAGACCTGCCAGTAGTGGTCGGTGTGGGTGTAGGGACGCACGCACAGCTTCGGACCTTCGGGCGTGAACTCCAGGATCTCGATGTCCGGAGCCGGCTCGGCGGCCACGTTGGGGATGGCGGCGATCACCGGCTTCAGGCGCGCGATGGCATCCAGCGGATTCACGCTGTTGGCGACCTTGGCCACGCAGTCCACGCGGCGTACCGGCAGTGCGCTGAAGTTCTGGATGTTGTCGCCAAAGGCCTTGCCGTTGCCGACCACGGTGGTCACGTTGTCCATGGTGACGATGGTGGTGGTGAACAGGCCCAGCTCCTTCACGGTACCGATCACGCCACCGGCGGAGATGAAGTCACCCACCTTGTACGGACGCAGCACTTGCATGAACAGGCCGGCGGCAAAGTTGCCCAGCATGCCGCTCCAGGCTGCGCCAATCGCCAGGCCGGCACCAGCCAGCAGTGCGGCAAACGAGGTCGTCTGCACGCCAAACACGTCCAGGATCGCCAGGATCAGCAGCAGCGTCAGGATCGCGCCGATGATGGATTCGAGGTACTTGCCCAGCGTGGCGTCGATCTTGCCGGCGCGCTGCATGCGGCGGCTGATGAAGCCGACAGCCTTGTTGATGACCCAGCGGCCGATGATCCAGATCGCCAGCGCTGCCAGCAGCTTGAGCAGGAAATCGATGCCCTGCGTGGTGATGAAAGTCCAGATGGCTTCCGTATTTATGGGAATTCCTCCTTGAAAAGATGACCGCGCTATCGTAGGCAGGGAACATGACAAGTCGGCGTCTGGATGTTGTCCGGGCGTGACATATCCCCGCTTTGGGGTGATTTGTGCTGCGGGCTGACACGTGGTCTCCCGTTGCCGACACCGGGCCGCGCCTGCTACGATCACGCCCCATGCACTCCACCGATTCCGATTCCATCGCCACGCGCCTGCAGCAGGTGCGCGCGCGTATTGCGGCTGCCGAGGCGCAGGCCGGCCGTGCCGCTGGCAGCGTACGCCTGCTGGCCGTGTCCAAGACCTTTCCCGCGGCGGCCGTGGCCGAAGCCGCGGCGGCCGGACAGCAGGCGTTTGGCGAGAACTATGTGCAGGAGGCGGTGGCCAAGATCGGCGAACTGGACGGGCTGGCGCTGGAATGGCATTGCATCGGCCCACTGCAAAGCCGCAAGACCGGCCAGGTGGCCGCGCATTTCGACTGGCTGCACAGCCTGGACCGGCTGGAAGTGGCGCAGCGCCTGAGCCGCCAGCGCGATGCCGGCAAGGCAGCGCTGCAGCTCTGCCTTCAGGTCAACATGGATGGCGGTGCCAACAAGAGCGGCCTGATGCCGGAACAGGTGCTGGAACTGGCACTGGCGGTACGCGAGCTGCCTGGGCTGGAGCTGCGCGGCCTGATGAGCATTCCCGAACCCTATGCCGATCCGGCGCAGACGCTGGCGGTGCACCAGCGCACACGCGAACTGTTCGAGCAGCTCGGCGAACAGCTGGCACTGCCGCGCTGGGACACGCTGTCCATGGGCATGAGTGCCGATCTGGAGCAGGCGGTGGCCGCCGGCAGCACGCTGGTGCGTATCGGCACGGCGATTTTCGGCAGCCGCGCCTATCCGCCGGCGGGCTGAGCGCGCCAGCGGCGCAGGCCTTCCAGGCCCAGCATCAGCAGCGCCAGCCAGATCGGGCCATAGGTCCAGAGCGCGCCGGCCCCCATGCGCTCGCCCACCAGCAGCGACACCACGAACAGCAGCGCCGGTTCCAGATAGCCGAGCAGGCCGAACAGGCCCAGCGGCAGGCGCTGGCTCGCCATCAGGTAGCTGCCCAGTGCGATGCCGCTCATCAGGCCGAGCAGCGGCAGCAGCAGCCAGAGCTCCGGCCGCTGCGCGATCTGCTGCACGATGCGGCCATCGGACAGCCACCAGATCGCCAGCGGCAGCAGGATCAGGGTCTCGGTCCAGATCGCCGGAAGGCCGCTGACGCGCATGCGCCGGTGCAGCATGAAGTAGGGCACGTAGAGCTGCACCAGCAGCGTGCTCCAGTGCAGGCCGCCGCTTTGCCACAGCGCGTGTGCCACGCCAATGGCCGCCAGCAGCACCGCCAGCCGCTGCATCGTGCTCAGCCGTTCGCCATAGACAAAACGGCCGGTCAGCACCAGCGACAACGGCAGCAGGAAATACCCCAGCGACACGTTCATCGCCTGGCCATGTAGCGGTGCCCACATGAACAGGCCCATCTGCAGGCCGAGCAGCGAGGCCGACAACAGCATGCCACCGATCAGCAGCGGTTGCTGGCGCAGGCGGCTGAACCAGGCGCGCATCGCTGGCACCGCCTGGAGGCGCCAGATCAGCAGAGTGAGCACCGGCAGGCCCAGCACCATGCGCCAGGACAGGATTTCCATCGCCTGCAGCGGATGCAGCAGCAGCGCGTAGTAATACAGCGCGCCAAACAGGACCGAGGCAGTGATGGATAACAGGATTCCGGAAAGCATGGCAGGCAGTGTACAGTGTGGAATGTCATGGCTGGCACAGACCAGCCAGGTCGCCTGCACGCCCGTGCCAGGCCCAATGCCCCCATACCGATTCAGGAGAGAGACATGCCCGGACTGCTGCCCCACGTGGACCCAGATGGACTGCTGGAATTTTCCGTGGTCTACACCGACCGCGCCCTCAACCATATGTCACAGCGCTTTATCGGCGTGATGCAGGACATCATCAGCGGCCTGCGCGAGGCCTATGGCGCGCACAGCGTGGCGATCGTGCCGGGTGGCGGTACCTACGGCATGGAAGCCGTGGCACGCCAGTTTGCCCACGACAAGAAGGTGATGGTGCTGCGCAACGGCTGGTTCAGCTTCCGCTGGACGCAGATCCTGGACACCGGTCGCATCACGCAGGACGTGCTGGTGGCCAAGGCGCGCCCGGCCGATGGCAGCGCGCAGTCGCCCTGGTCGCC
Organism: Allobrachymonas wangyanguii; assembly: GCF_045055315.1. Taxonomy (GTDB): domain Bacteria; phylum Pseudomonadota; class Gammaproteobacteria; order Burkholderiales; family Burkholderiaceae_C; genus Brachymonas; species Brachymonas wangyanguii. The sequence continues at coordinate 2,361,773 of NZ_CP173677.1, read as the reverse complement.
GGCGCCGCTGGACGAGGTGCTGGCCACGATCCGCGCCGAACAGCCGGCCGTGGTGTTTGCGCCGCACGTGGAAACCGCCAGCGGCATCATGCTGCCCGATGACTACATCCGCCAGGTGAGCGATGCCGTGCATGCCTACGGCGGCCTGTTCGTGCTCGACTGCATCGCCAGCGGTGCGGTCTGGGTCGACATGAAGGCGACCGGCGTGGACATCCTGCTGACGGCACCGCAAAAAGGCTGGAGTGGCACGCCCTGCGCCGCCATGGTCAGCTTCAGCGAGCATGCGCGCCAGGCCATAGAGAGCACCACCAGCAGCAGCTTTGCCTGCGACCTGAAAAAGTGGCTGCAGATCACCGAAGGTTACGAAAAAGGCCAGGCTGCCTACCACGCCACCATGCCGACCGATGCGCTGGTGACGCTGCGCGACGTGATGCAGGAAGTGCGCGCCTATGGTTTCGACAAGCTGCGTGAGCAGCAGCACGAGCTGGGCCGCCAGGTGCGCGCGTTGCTGGAGCAGCGCGGCTTCCCGAGCGTGGCCGCCGAAGGCTTCAAGGCCCCGGGCGTGGTAGTCAGCTACACCACCGATCCCGAGATCCAGAATGGCAGCAAGTTTCGCGCGCAAGGCCTTCAGGTGGCGGCAGGCGTGCCGTTGCAGTGCGACGAGCCGGACAGCTTCCGCACCTTCCGCCTGGGCCTGTTCGGCCTGGAGAAGTGCCAGAACATCGAGCGCACCGTCGGCCAGCTGCGCGACGCACTCGACCAGATCCAGGGCTGATGCCAACGGGCCGGCAAGCCGGCCCGTCTGTGTTTAGCGGAAGATCACCGTGCGCTGTCCGTTCAGCAGCACGCGGTGTTCGCTGTGCCATTTCACGGCACGCGCCAGTACCTGGCTTTCGGTGTCCTGGCCGATCGCGGTCAGGTCTTCCACTGTCTTGCTGTGGTCCACGCGCGCCACGTCCTGCTCGATGATCGGGCCTTCGTCCAGGTCCGAGGTAACGTAGTGCGCGGTGGCACCGATCAGCTTCACGCCGCGGTCATGCGCCTGGTAGTAGGGCTTGGCGCCCTTGAAGCTGGGCAGGAAGCTGTGGTGGATGTTGATGGCGCGGCCGGACAGCGATTCGCACATGGTGTTGCTCAGCACCTGCATGTAGCGCGCCAGCACCACCAGCTCGGCACCTTCGGATTCGATGATTTCCAGCTGGCGGGCTTCGGCCTGCGGCTTGTTGTCCTTGTTCACCGGGATGTGGTGGAAGGGCACGTTGTAGCTGGCGGCCAGCTGGTAGAAATCGCGGTGGTTGCTGATGATGGCGCGGATGTCGATCGCCAGCAGGCCGCTCTTCCAGCGGAACAGCAGATCGTTCAGGCAGTGGCCCTGGCGGCTGCACAGGATCACTGTCGGCATCGGCTCGGCGCGCGGGTGCAGGCTGGCCTGCATGCCCAAGGGCGCGGCGAAGGCTTCCAGCCGGGTGCGCAGCACGGCCACGTCGGCCTCGGGGCAGACAAAACCGACGCGCATGAAGAACAGGCCGGTCTGGCTGTCGTTGTACTGGGCAGCTTCTTCGATATTGCCGCCCTGTTCCATCAGGAAACCGGAGACGGCGTGGACAAGGCCCATGCGGTCAGGGCAGGACAGGGTGAGGATGTAGGGATGGCTCATGCAGGAGGGCAGGCCGGGTCGCGGCGCTGCAGGCAGAAAAAAACGGCACGGGCTGTTGACCACGTGCCGCTTATTGTAGGGGAGAGGTAGCGGGAGCGCCCGAGGCTCAGTGCAGGCGCACCGGGCTGCAGGCCAGCACGGCGTAATCTTCCAGCGTGTCTTCGACTTCTTCCTGCGTTGGCGTGTTGTCCTGCCAGGCGGCGATCTGCTGCTGGAACAGCTCGGCCCAGCTGCCGTCCAGGAACACGTGGCGGCCGGAGCGCTTGTCCACGATCTCGAAACCGTTGCGCGCCAGCGCCAGATGGTCGCGACCCTGCATCAGGATGCTGTCGGCACCGCTGAGCAGGGGGCTGGACTGCATGTGGACCACGACAAAGCTCTCGGAGTCATACAGCGTATGCATGCCGGAAACGGTCTGGTCAAACAGGTCTTGGTACATCATGGTTTTTACATGGTAGCGGATCGGGCCGAATCAAGGGCAGAACGGGCTCCATCCCGCAGTCCGTCCGTCAACTACCGCACGCCCATCGGCATCAGAGATTCGGCAGTGCCTTGAGTGTCTGCTCGGCGTAATCGTTCGGGCCTTCGGAGATGCGCAGGCGCACCGGCAGGTGGTAGGTAGTGCCATCGGCAGCCTTCCACGGACTCAGCCAGATTTCGACCAGCTTGTCCTCGCCATCTTCCAGGATGCGGCGCACGCGCCAGGCCTCAAACGACTGGCCGGCGGCCTGGATGGTTTCCTTGCCCTGCACGCGGAAGCGCCAGACCGGCGCGCGGCGGTGGTCCGAGGCCTGGAAGGCGAAGATCTGGCCGGTGCCGTACTTGCCCGGGTTGGCATCCATCAGCGCCATCAGCTGGATGAACACACTGATCTGGTCCTGTGCGCCAGGCAGCAGGGCAGCCGCGGTGTTGCCATTGGTGTAGCTGATGTTGCCCTGATTGCCATTGCGCTGGAAGCTGGCGCTATTCGTCTTGCCGCGCCACTTGTCGGTAAAGCGGGACGGGCGCAGGCCGTTGGCACCGACCGTGCCGCTGCTCGATTGGGTGCGGCTGACCAGCGGTGCGCGCGCGGTGAAATCGAGCTGGTAGGCATTGCCTGTGCGGCGCCAGTCCAGCGTGGCGTTGGCGCTGTAGCCGATGCGCGATACCCGGCCCTTGAGCGCGTAGTCCAGCTTCATGCTCGGAGGCGCCTTGCCGGCCAAGCGTGAGGTCGGGCTGACTTGCGCCAGCTGGGCGCTGTTCACCGTCTGGGCAGATACCGACGGTGCGGTCAGCCAGGCGGCGCTGCCCAGCAGCAGGCTGCCCGCCAACAGGCGGGTCATGGCGTGACGGCGAGAGAACAGGGAATGCGTGGCAAGGCGGGTAGTGGTCATGGGCCTCCTCAGGCGATACGAAATAGCGGGCGCTCCGGCAGATGGCTGCGGGAGCAGGCCCTTGTATCTGATTGGACCTTGTGACCAGCCCTGAGTTCTGTAGCAAAAGCTTTCAGTGGTGAACTGTTTCAACAAGGTGCAGTATCAGGCTGCCGTCCAGTGAAAGTCAAAAGTCTCGTCGCGTGCCATGCGCTGTGCGTGCTCCGCCACCACCTGCTGCAGGCGCGGTAGCAGCGCGGGATCGGGGCAGTGCAGCCGAAAGGCGAGGCCGCCCGGCACCTGCTGCATGCTGCAGCTGCCATAGCCGGTCAGCGCGATCTCGCCACTCTGCTCGTCGTAGCGTACAGCAAACTTGTGGCCCCAGTGCTTGCACAGGCGCAGGATGATGCGGGCAGGCTCGATGGTGGCAATTTCTGCGGTGCTGCTGGCACCGCGGTCGGTCAGGCTCATGGGGGTCTCCGGGTACAAGGCCTTCAGCCGAAGCGGAAGGCGGAAATGGTGGTGGCCATGACCTCATCGCTGAAGTCACGCTGGCCAGCGTCATCGGCCGCAGCACCGGCGACGACCAGCAGGGGCAGCAGGTGCTCCTCGGCGCGTGGCGGGTGCGACAGGCGGCCGGCCGGGCCGCTGGCGCTGTCCCAGCGTGCCAGCCGCGCCGTGCGCTCGGGTTCCGGCAGCGCCACGGTCTCGGACAGCCAGGCATCGAACTGCTGCGACACCGGCGTGGCGCGCGGATCGCCATAGGCGCGCATATTGTGGAAGCTCATGCCGCTGCCGATGATCAGTACGCCTTCGTCGCGCAGCGGTGCCAGCGCGCGGCCCATGGCCAGATGCGCTTCTGGATCCAGATCCTGCAGCAGCGAGAGTTGCAGCACCGGGATATCGGCATCGGGAAAGGCCAGCAGCATCGGAATGAAGACGCCGTGGTCGTAGCCGCGTTCGCTGTCCTGGGCGGCTGGCAGGCCGGCCGCCTGGATCAGGCCGGTGACACGTTCGGCCAGCGCTGGTGCGCCCGGTGCCGGGTAGCGCAGCTGGTAGGTGTGCGGCGGAAAGCCGTAGTAATCGAACAGCATGCCGGGCTGGGCGGCGCTGCCGGCGGTGAACTGCGGCGCCAGCCAGTGCGCCGTGACCAGCACGATGGCCTTGGGCCGTTGCGGCAGGCTGCCGGCGATGCTGCGCAGATAGGCCGCGGTGGCGTCCCAGGCGTCTGGCGGGTTCCAGTCCATGAAGAAGCAGGGGCCGGCGCCATGCGGGATGTACAGCGTGGGCATGCGGGGGGTGTGGGTGCTCATGTCAGTCAGGTGTTGAATCGAGGATGATTCTCATTATGGGGATGAGCCTGGTACTTGAGAAGAGACGATGTGGCAGGTACAGTTCCTACTATCAGTAGGAGATGAGCCATGGATAGAGTGGTAAGCATGCGTGTTTTTGCAAGAGCGGCCCAGGCCGGCAGCCTGTCGGCGGCGGCGCGGCATCTTGGCATGTCACCGGCCATGGCCACGCGCCATGTGGATGCGCTGGAAGCGCGGCTGGGCGTGCGCCTGTTTCATCGCAGCACGCGCCGGCTCACACTGACCGATGCCGGCGCCACTTACCTCGAGGCCTGCCAGCGCATCCTTGCCGATATCGACGAGGCCGAAGCCGAGGCGGCCTCGCAGCGCATCGATGCCAGCGGCGTGCTGCGCATGAACGTGCCGCTGTCCTTTGGCCTGCGCCGCATTGCCCCGCTGCTGCCGCTGTTCAGCCAGCGCTATCCGGCGGTGACGGTGGATCTGGGCCTGACCGATGTGCGCGTCGACCTGCTTGACGAGCGCTGGGATCTGGCGATCCGCATAGGTGACTTGCAGGACGCGCCGCTGCAGGCGCGCCGGCTGGGCCAGGTCCGGCTCTGCCTGTGTGCGTCCGCGGCCTATCTGGACCAGCATGGCGTGCCGCGCCAGGTGGCAGATCTGGCGCAGCACAACTGCCTGCGCTATGCGCTGTCGGTCAGCTCGGGCAGCGATGAATGGCGTTTTGGGATTGGCGGGCGGGTGCGCCAGAAGATCAGCGGCAATCTGCGCTGCAGCAACGGCGATGCGCTGCTGCTGGCGGCGGTGGGCGGCCAGGGCATCATCTACGAGCCGGATTTCATCGTGCAGGATGCGGTGCAGGACGGGCGACTGCAGTTGCTGGAACTGGAGCATCCGGGCATGGAGGTGGGCGGCATCCATGCGGTCTACCCGCCGCAACGGCGGCCGCCGGCCAAGGTGCGCGTGATGATCGATTTCCTGGCCGAACAGTGGGCACAGGATGTCGCACAATGACGGCCTGATCCGCCGTTATGCCCCCACATGAAACTTGCTACCTATTCCGACGGCTCGCGTGATGGCCAGCTGGTCGTGGTCTCGCGCGACCTGCGCCACGCGCACTATGCCACCCATGTCGCCGGCCGCCTGCAGCAGGTGCTGGATGACTGGAACTTCCTGTCGCCGCAGCTGCAGGACATCTACGACAGCCTGAACAGCGGTCGCGCGCCGCACGCCTTTGCCTTTGATCCGGCGCGCTGCATGGCACCGCTGCCGCGTGCCTACCAGTGCGTGCAGGCCGATCCCTGGCTGCCTGAGGCGCTGACGCCGCAGCTGGAGCAGGCCGTCAGCGATCCCTTGCATGCGGCACATGCCGGGCTGCTGCTGCCTTCGGAGCGTGCCCAGGGCGATCTGGCAGTGGGCCTGGCCGTCGTCACCGGTGATCTGCCGCAGGGCGCCAGCAGCGACCAGGCGCTGGCCGGCATCCGCCTGCTGATGCTGTGCAGCCAGTTGCGCTGGCAGGGCGTGGACGATGCCGCGCTGGCGCAGCCTTTCACCGCCTTCAGCCCGGTGGCACTGACGCCTGACGAACTCGGCGACAGCTGGCAGGACGGCCGGCTGCAGCTCACGCTGCAGTTCAGCGGCAATGGCCGCAAGCTTGGCATGTGCGATGCCGGCAGCGACATGGCGCAAGGCCTGCACGAACTGCTGGCGCGCTTGTGCACCACGCGTCCGCTGCGCGCCGGCAGCATCCTGTGTGCCGCTCCCGTGCGCAACCAGGACACGCGCAAGGGCCAATGCAGCCTGGCCGACCGCCGCGCACTCGAGCAGCAGCGCGATGGCCAGATCAGCACGCCCTGGCTGCAGCCGGGCGATGTCTGGCGTGCCGAAGCACGCAGCCGGCAGGGCTCGGTCCTGTTCGGTGCCCTGCAGCATGAGGTGGCATTCACTAAGGATATCGACTTGTCGTAACTGTCTGTTGCTCTCATAATCAGTTGCCATGAGGACTCCAGCCGACCACCAGCCATTCGAGCGCGTGCTGCGCGCTCCGGCGCTGCGGGCGCGTCGCTGGATCATCCTGGTCTGGTTGGCCCTGGTCGCCAGCTGGGTCAGCCCGCTGGTGCATGCCGAATCCATGCGGCTGGTCTGCTCCAGCGCGGGGCACATCCAGTGGATCGATGTCGACAGTGATGCCCTGTCAGTGGGCCTGCAGCACGGCAAGGAGTGTGCGTTGTGCCTGGCGCTCGAGGCTCCGCCGCCCGCCGCCACCTTTGGCCTGCCACCGCAGGTCGAGACAGCTGAAGCGGTTCCGGTCTGGCACCAGCCGACACTGCCCGTGGTGGCGGCTTCTCCGTTCAAGGCGCGCGCGCCGCCAGCCATCGGCTGAGCCGGTCGCCGGCAGGCGTGTGCCTGTCAGCCGGCGCGTGTTCGCCATGCAGCTGCCCGGCGCGCTGCTGGCACCTGCTGCAGTGTTGCTTTTCCCCCTTTTGGCCACTGCAGCGGGCTATACCCTGCCACTATCCATTGACGGAGCAAGACCATGTCCCCCATTCGTATCTCTTCCCTGCTGATCGCCCTGGCCGCTGCGGTCACGCCTTTTGCCAGCCAGGCCCAAACCACTCCGGCACGCGCTGCCGCCACCGCTGTCTCCGGGCACCAGCTGCAGGTGCATGATGCCTGGATCCGTGCCACGGTCACTGGCCAGCAGGCCACCGGTGCCTTCATGCAGTTGCAGCCGAGCCAGGCCATGACGCTGGTTGGTGCCCGTTCGCCGCTGACGCCGGTGGTCGAAGTGCACGAAATGGCCGTGATCGATGGCGTGATGAAGATGCGCCATCTCCCCGAGCTGCCCTTGCCGGCCGGCCAGGCCACCGCGCTCAAGCCGGGTGGCTACCACATCATGCTGATGGACCTGAAGGCCCCGGTGCAGGCTGGCAGCGTCATTCCGCTCACGCTGGAGCTGCGCGATGCCCAGGGCAAGGCCGTCGAGCGTACGCTGCAGGTCCCGGTGCACGCGCTGACACGTAGCGCCGGCCCGCAGCAGAAAATGCCGATGATGCACCACTGATGGCCTGAATCGGCGGCCTGGCAGCAGTGGCTGCCGGCCTGAGGGAATGCCTGCCTGTTCTGCAGCGGTGGCTTGCGGTATGCTTGTCCGATCCATGCCAACCAGACAGGGGACCCCGCCATGACCGTGAATGCCGCCGGCTTTGATTTCAGCAAGTTCGTACCCGGATTCGATTTCCTGCGCCAGATGACGCAGCCGCGCGGCCTGTCGCCCACGGCCGCGCAGTGGGTCGCGCCCACGGTTGACCCGGAAGAGGTCGATCGCCGCATCCAGGAGCTGCGCACCGTGCAGTTCTGGCTGGAACAGAACACCACTGCGCTCAAGGCCACGATCCAGGCGCTGGAAGTGCAGAAAATGACGCTGAGCACGCTGCAGGACATGAATGTCAGCATGAACGACATGGCGCAGGTGTTCCAGCAGGCTGCGGCCGATACTGTTTCCAGCGTCACGCAGGCAGTCAAGGCGGTCGCGCCCGACAGCAGCGAAGCCGCGCCCGCAGCCGAAGAGGCGCCGGTGTCGCCGTTTGCCGCCTTCTGGCAACCGTTCACCGGCAGCGCCAATGCTGAGCCAGCCAGCCAGTCGGCCTCGCCGACTGCAGCGGCGGCTCCGCAAGCCGCTGCCGCCGAGCCGCCCGCCACGGAAGCCACCCCGGAAATCCCCTTCAACGAAGCCTGGGCTCAGGCGGGCCAGTGGTGGGGCAGCATGATGAACACCTTCCAGAGCATCGCCCAGCAGGCGCAGGAAGATGTGCTCAAGCAGCAGGCCGACTTCATGAAGGCGCAGGAAGAGGCTGCTGCCCGCATGCAGGCCGAAGCCGATGCGCGTGCCGAGAAGGAGGCCGCTGCGGCCAAGGAAGCGGCGGCAAAGGCTGCTGCCCCGGTGGCCAAGCCGGCTGCCGCCGCCAGCAAGCCTGCGGCCAGCACGCGCAAGCCGGCAACGCCGCGTACCGCTGCCGCCAAGCCGGCTGCCAGCAAGACGAGCAGTGCTGCGGCCAGCAAGCCCGCTGCCAAACCCGCCGCCAGTCGCAGCAAGCCCGCCACGGCAGCCAAGCCGGCCGCTGCCAGCAAGCCGGCCAGCAGCCGCACACGCAAGCCCGGCGCTGCCTGATGCAGCAGGCCAGCGGCGGCGTTACGGCTGCCGCATCAGCGGGGTAGTACCTCAGCAGTCGACCGGCGCACCATCCACAAAGGTGCGCAGTTCGCCGCTGGCAAACGCGGTCCACTGCTCATTGGTGGTCAGCGGCAGCGTGGCAATCACGGCGACCCGGTCCTGCGGCGTGGTGACATCGGAAAAATCGATGCTCACATCCTCATCGCTGAGCTGTGCCGTGGTGAACGGCGCCTGGCGCACGATGTAGTGCAGGTTGGTGCTGGCATGCGCCCACAAGGCAGCGCCATTGGAGAGCAGCATGTTGAAGGTGCCGTGACTGGCCAGTTGCGGCATCAGTTCGCGCAGGGTGCGCGTCAGCTCCTCCACGCTGGGCATGGCGGCATGCGACTTGGCCACTTCCTGCATGATCCAGCAAAAGGCACGCTCGCTGTCGGTATCGCCTACCGGCTGGAACTGGCGGTGCAGGTGCGGATGAAAATCTTCCAGATTGCCGTTGTGGGCGAATACCCAGTAGCGTCCCCACAGCTCACGCACGAACGGATGGCAGTTTTCCAGCGAAATCACGCCTTGCGTCGCCTTGCGGATATGCGCGATCACGTTGCGGCTCTTGATCGGGTAGCTGCGGATCAGCTGGGCAATCGCCGAGCTGCTGGCTGCCTCGTGGTCCACGAACAGGCGCACGCCCTTGTCCGGCGCGTCCGGCGGCGCATCATGGCGACCCTCGAAAAAGGCGATGCCCCAGCCGTCGCTGTGGTGGTCGGTGACGCCGGCGCGCTGCGAGAAGCCGCTGAAGCTGAAAGTGATGTCGGTCGGGGTGTTGCAGTTCATCCCCAGCAACTGGCACATGGGCGGAATCTCCTGGATCAGGGGGTGGCGTCAACAGCAGCCTGGTGCAGCGCCTGCAGGCAGGCCGGGCAATAGCAGCGGTCGCCGATCGGGGCGCCGTCGCGGATCGCCGGCAGCACTGGCTGGTTCAGGCACCAGCAGCTGCCCGCTGGCTGGCCGGCGGCTGCGGCACACTGGTTGGACTGGCCGCAACGCGGACAGATCAGGGCCGGATCGGCCGATGCGGGAGAGGGGGAGCTGGTCATGCGCCTATTTTGTCCCAAGAGCAGGCTGCTGGCGAATTTCCTGCTGCTGCGTCATGGCGGTATTGACAGACTCTGGTAAGGTTACGGGATGAATGCCCTGCAGCTGTTTTTGCCCTGTGCGGCCGGTGTCGAGGACTATCTCGCCGCCGAGGCCCGCACCATCACCGGACTGGGCGACGCCCAGGTGCGTCCCCTGCGTGCTGGCGTGCTGGTGGACGGCAGCTGGCGCGATGCCATGCTGCTCAACCTGCACAGCCGGTTGGCGCAGCGCGTGCTGGTCCAGCTGTCGCGCACGCCCTATGCCAATGAATCCGATCTTTACCAGGCCGCTTTCGAGACCGCCTGGGAAAGCTGGTTCACGCCGCGCCACACCTTCCGCATTGACATCACGGCACAGCGCAGCCCGCTGCGCAGCCTGAACTTTGCCGCCTTGCGCATCAAGGATGCGGTCGCCGACCGTTTCCGTGACCGCGCCGGCAGCCGCCCGAGCGTGGATACCCACTGGCCCGATGTGCGCATCTATGCGCACCTGACCAATGACCGCATGGCGCTGTATATCGATACCTCGGGCGAGCCGCTGTTCAAGCGTGGCTGGCGCGAGGACAAGGGCGACGCGCCGCTCAAGGAAACCCTGGCCGCGGCCATGATTGCCGCCAGCGGCTGGCAGCCCGATCAGGGCGTGCCGCTGTACGACCCCTGCTGCGGCAGCGGCACGATTGCCGTCGAGGCGGCGCAGATGGCCTGTCGCATGGCGCCGGGCAGCCAGCGCCGCTTTGGTTTCGAGCGCCTGCTGCCGTTCCAGCCGCATGTCTGGCAGCAGTTGCGTGAACAGGCGCGCAGCGCCGAAATCCGCCCGTCCGAGATGCTGGTGTTTGGCAGTGACGTGGCGCACCGCATGGTGGACTTTGCCCAGCGCAACGCCCAGCGTGCCGGCGTGGCGCATGCGCTGGAGCTGCGCGGCGGTGATGCGCTGCAGCGCATGCCGCCCGGCCAGACGCCTGGCGTGCTGCTGATCAACCCGCCGTATGGCGAGCGCATTGCCGCAGCCGGCGTTGCTGGCGAGCGAGCGCAAGAACGCGCCCAGCGCGTGCACACCGCGGGCCCGCGTATCGAGGGCCGGCTCGGCCTGAACCGTGCACCAGCAGCTACCCGTGGTGGTCGCGAACATGCCCTGATGGCCGAGGACAACGACGACTTCTTCCAGCGCCTGTCCAGCCACTGGAAACGCAACTACCCCGGCTGGACTGCCTGGCTGCTTACGCCCGATCGCGAGCTGCCGCGCCGCATGCGCCTGCGTGAATCGCGCAAGATCCCGATGTGGAACGGCCCGATCGAGTGCCGCCTGTTCCGTTTTGACCTGGTGGCCGGTGCCATGCAGCCGCGCAGCGGTCCGCCGGCGGAGCCGGGCGCATGAGCCTGGGGCGTGTCGGGCGATGGCTGGGTCTGGCCTTGCTGCTGGCCCTGGCCGGCTGCGAGCGCCCGGCCAATGATGCCAGTGCGGTGCAGCACCTGGGCATCGCCAACAGCCTGCATCCGAGCGCCCTGATGGATGCCGCCTTCGGCAACGACCAGCAGCTGGTCGAGAAGGAGCAGGTGCGCTGGCGCACCACCATGACACTGCCCGAACTGCCGCCAGCACGCCTGCCGGCGGCCATGCTGCCGTCCAGCGCGCCCCGCGAGCTGCCGGCGCCGGGCGCCGTGCCGGTGGCACAGCTGCAGCAGCGCGTGCGCGTGGCGGTGCTGCCGCGTGAAGTGATCCGCTTTGGCCAGCAACATGCCACGCTGGTGATCGAATCGGTGCCGCTGGAGAACGAGCAGCGCACGCTGCAGACGCCGACCACGCGCGCCTATGTCGGCGCCATCCATTTCAGCCTGTTGCATGAGGCGGGCACTGCCGGCCGTGCATCGGACGGCGAGCGCTGGCGCATCACGCGCTGGCAGCCGGTGGTGGATGCGATCGGCCATGACGGAACTGCGGGTGAGAGCCAGATCTACAAGCTGGGCCTGAATGACTACCTGCTGACCTTCCAGCCCGCGGCCTGCTGGCAGGGCGTGTGTGGCCAGTGGCTGCATGGCTATACGCTGCGGTCCCAAGGCATGCAGCCCAGCCTGCGTGAGCGGCTGGCCGCCAGCAACCAGGCCTATGCCGATTGCGCGCTGCAGCTCGGCCTGTCGCGGCAGGAGCGCAACAGTGCCTTCCAGGGGCAGGGCGCTGCAGGCGAGCGGCAGTCGGCACAGGACTGCTTTGATGTGCAGGGCGAGGTGCACCCGATCTCGCGCGAGGGCCTGGCGGCCGATGTCAGCATCCGCTACCGTGGGCGTCTCTGGCAGCCGAAAACCGGCCGCCAGGAGGTGCAGCAGTCCCAGCTCTATCGCTACCAGGACGGCCGTTTCGAGCTGATCGAGGGTGGCCCGAGTCCGGTGCCGGAGTTCTGATGACGCTGCCGCAAGACACGTCCACCCGCGTGGTGGTGATCGATACCAATATCGTGCTCGACTTGCTGCTGTTTGCCGAGCCGGCGGTGGAACCGCTGCGTCAGGCCCTGCAACAGCAACGGCTGCGCTGGCTGGCGATTCCGCGCATGCGCAACGAGCTGGAGCGGGTGCTGCAGTACCCGCAGATTGCCCCGCGCATGGCGTTTTATGGCCACAGCACGGAACAGCTGCTGCAGCGCATGGATGCGGTGGTGCAGTATGTGGAGCCGGCCGGGCCGGCGGGCGTCAGCTGTAAGGATACGGACGACCAGTGCTTTGTCGATCTGGCCGCCGCGCACCAGGCGATCCTGCTGAGCAAGGATGCCCAGGTGCTCAAGCTGCGCAAGCGGCTGGCGAAGCAGCAGGTGCTGGTGGCACGGCTGCTGCCCGACAGCTGGGAGCCAGTGCCTGCCCTGTGAGGGACAGGCGGCCGCTCAGGGCTGCTGCGTCGGGATGTGCTGGCGCAGTTCGATCTGGCGGTTGTGCTCGTCCACGAACACCAGCTGCGGCTTGTGGCTGTCCAGCTCGCTCGCGTCCAGGCCGACGAAGGCGGCAATGATCACCAGGTCGCCGGTGCTGGCGCGGCGTGCGGCCGAGCCGTTGATGGAGATGATGCCGCTGCCGCGTGCCGCCTTGATGGCGTAGGTGCTGAAACGTTCGCCGTTGTTGATGTTCCAGATCGCGATTTGCTCGAACTCACGGATGCCGGAGGCGTCCAGCAGGTCCTCGTCGATGGCACAGGAACCTTCGTAATGCAGTTCGCAGTGGGTGACGGTGGCGCGGTGGATCTTGCCGCTGAGCAGGGTGTGTTGGGGCATTGCTTGATGTCCTCGTGGATGGGAAAGAATCGGCATTCTAGGGGTTGTACGGATACCGTGCAGCACTTGGATGGGTTTTATGTCGCCAAGTTCACATTGCCACGACAGTTTTCCTGGGCCATAATCGCGCCCGAAGCCTGCCAGGCCGCCGCTGGTGCAAGCGTGGAAACACCGCACTGGAGGAACGTCCGGACTGCACAGGACAGCGCAGGAGGTAACACCTCTCCACCGAAAGCCGCAAGGACCAAGGTGAGGATCAGAGCAACAGAGACGAGCCGGTTCAGTCCGGGTGAAACGGGCAATCTCTGCGCGCAGCAATACCAAGTAGGCCAGCGTTGATGTGGTTCCGCAGAGCTGGCGGGTAGGTAGCACCGAGCCGGTGGGGTGACCCCCGGCCCAGATGAATGGCGGTCACGCGACGGGCAACCGTCGCGCACAGAATCCGGCGTATCGGCAGGCTTCCCTTTTTTCCTTTGCCGGGCTCAGTTTTCCGGGCTCAGATCTGACCCAGTTCGCGCAGGTGCTGCACGTGCGCCAGCAGCGAACGGCGCGCCAGCGGCCACAGGGCTTCCGGCGTGTCCTGGTAGGCCAGCGGCACCCAGTCTTCCGGCTGGCCATCGGGCAGCGCCTGTACCGCGGCCAGTACCTTGGCTTCGCGGATCAGGCGGTGCGCATGCAGGCGGCGGATCGCGCCGGCGGCATCTTCCATCACATGGCCGTGCGCCGGCAGGATGTATTGCACGTCCTGGCCCGTGCACAGCTGTTCCAGCCGTTCCAGCGAGGCCAGGTAATCGCCCATATGGCCATCCGGCGGATCGACGATGGTGGTGTTGCCGTTCAGGATATGGTCGCCGCTGAACAGCAGGCCATCTTCCAGCAGTGCCAGGCAGACATGGTTGGCGGTATGGCCAGGCGTGTGCAGCGCCAGCAGCGTGTGCGTGCTGCCATCCGCCTCCTGCAGCACCAGCTGCTGGCCATCGGCCAGTGCCACGTCCGGCGAAAGATGGCTGTCGGCACGCGCATCGGGGCCGTGCGGCAGGCCGTAGAGCTGCGGGCGCGGATGGCCGCTACGCTCCACCAGTTCCTGCAGCAGCGGTACGCCTGGGCTGTGGTCGGGGTGCGAGTGGGTGCAGACGATGTGGCGGATATCGCCGCCGCAGGCATCGTGCAGGCGCTGCACGTGATCGGGCAGTGCCGGGCCCGGATCGATCACGATATAGCCGCTGCCTGCCGTGCCGACGATATAGCTGTTGGTGCCGGGGCCGGTCATGCGGCCGCTGTTGTTGGCGGTCAGACGCTGCACGTTGCGCAGCAGTGGCACCGGGCGCTCGTGCTGCCAGTCCAGCGGGTGTACCGGCTGGCCGTGCGGCGTCACCAGGCCGATCTCGCCAAAGGCGAGTTCGTCGTTGACGATGCGTGCCTCCTCGCCATTCAGCTGTGCGCCGCGCGGCATGTAGTGCCAGCGCGGCTGGTGCGGCGTGCAGGCGTCCAGCAGCTCCTGCACGTTGGCAAAGTGCGCAATGCGCTGCAGCGTGCCGTGCGTCGGGAACATGATGGCGAATTCATTGCGTTCGTGGCGCTCCAGCGCGTCGGACGGACGCACCCAGCAGGCTTCGAACTGCTCGTGGTCGTCGGTCAGCGCCTGCTGGCCTTCGGGCATGCGCGCCACCAGGAACGGGGTATCGAAGCGCTTGGGAATGTCCAGCGGGCCGGTCCAGCGTGCCAGCAGGTAGACCTGATCCACGCGCAGGCACAGGCCAGCGTCACGGCAGGCATCGTAAAAGGCCGGGGCCGTGTTGCGGCGGCCGATGGCGGCATCGAGCGCATCGACATCCTGCTGCGTGGCCGGGCTGCCATCGGCACGCGTGGCCAGCAGCACGCCAACCTCCTCGAAACTTTCGCGCAGTGCGGCCAGCGCCCAGGTCAGCGGCTCGCCTTCCTGCAGCGGCTGGTGGCAGAACAGCTGCGGCTGCTGCTGGATCGCCAGGTCGGCGGCATCGACGGCGCCGCCGGGAAACACGTACAGGTCGGCGGCAAAACTGGCCTTGGACGAGCGCTTGGTCATCAGCACTTCCCAGCCGTCGGGGGCATCGCGTACCAGCAGCACGGTGGCGGCCTGGCGCAGGGGGGCAGGGGTCAGTTCGGGGTGGAGCAGTTGGCTGGCGCGTGGCATGGAGCAGATCAGAAATCGGATTGACGTGAGCGTCAACTATGCCACAAGCCCTGCGCGGGCGGATTGCTGCAAACCCTGTCACCTTGGTCGATAATGCCGGCATGAAGATCCGCTTTACCAAGATGCAGGGTGCCGGCAACGATTTCATCGTGCTGGACGAGATGCGCGGCAGTCTCGGGCTGAACCGCACGCATTACCGCTTTCTGGCCGACCGGCGCTACGGCATCGGGGCGGACCAGATCCTGAGCGTGCGCCCGGCAACGCGGCTCGATACCGACTTTGCCTACGTGATCCACAACGCGGATGGCGGTGAAGTCGAGCATTGCGGCAACGGCGCGCGCTGCTTCGTGCGCTACGTGCTGGAGCAGGGTCTGACCGACAAGGACACGATTGCGGTCGAGGTCAAGCGCGGCACCATCGTGCTGCAGGCGCGTGCGGATGGACTGGTCACGGTAGACATGGGCATTCCCGCCTTCGATAGCGCGGTGCTGCCCTTCGAGCCGCAGGGCGTGGCGCAGCGCCAGGCGCAGCAGGCCACGCTGTGGCAGCTGGACCTGTCGGCGGCTGGCCTGGAGCCGGTCGAGGCGGTGCTGCTGTCCATGGGCAATCCGCATGCGGTGCTGCTGGTGCCTGATACGCGTGAGGCCCAGGTCGAGGCCATTGGCCGTGCGGTGCAGGCGCTGCCGGCGTTCCCTGCCAGCGTCAATGTCG
Source organism: Allobrachymonas wangyanguii (assembly GCF_045055315.1). Taxonomy (GTDB): domain Bacteria; phylum Pseudomonadota; class Gammaproteobacteria; order Burkholderiales; family Burkholderiaceae_C; genus Brachymonas; species Brachymonas wangyanguii. Next base: position 2,346,012 of record NZ_CP173677.1, on the reverse strand, counting down.
GCTTCCTGCAGGTGCTGGGGCGTGACCATGCGCGCCTGCGCGTCTATGAGCGCGGTGTGGGTGAAACCCTGGCCTGTGGCAGCGGTGCCTGCGCCGCGGTGGTGGCCGGTCGTCAGCTCGGCCTGCTGGGCAGCCGCGTGCAGGTCGATGCCCGCGGCGGCAGCCTGCATATCGAGTGGGACGGTGCCGGCAGCCGCGTCATGATGACCGGCCCGGCCACCACCGTCTACCATGGCGAGATCGACTTGCCCGAATTCCCGGTCCTGCCGACCGACCAGAACGAACAATTTCTCGCATGAATCCGAACGAATTTGCCCCCATCACCGAGCGCGACATCGCCGAATACCTGATCCAGAATCCCGGCTTTTTCGAGCGCAATGCCGAACTGCTGACAGCGGTGCAACTGGGCAGCGCCCACGGCCAGCGCGTCGTCAACCTGCACGAGCGCCAGGCCGAGATGCTGCGCGACAAGATCAAGGTGCTGGAGCACCGCCTGGTCGACATGATCCGCCACGGCAGCAGCAACAGTCTGACCACCAACCGCCTGCTCAAGTGGGCCACCGGGCTGTATCTGCAGCACGATCCACTGGCGCTGCCGGCCACGCTGTGCCGCAATCTGCAGGAGCAGTTCCAGGTGCCGCAGGTGGCGCTGCGCATCTGGGGTGTCACGCCCGAATACGCCAGCCAGGGTTTTGCCTGTGGCGTCAGCGAAGAAGGCCAGGCCTTCGCCAGCTCGCTGCAATCGCCATATTGCGGCATGCATGTGGGCGTGGAGGCGGTGAAATGGCTGGATGAGCCGACCCAGGCGGCGTCACTGGCACTGCTGCCCTTGCGCACGCCGGGTAGCGCTGTCACGTCGGCCGCCTTTGGCCTGCTGGTGCTGGCATCGCCCGACAGCCAGCGCTTTACCGATGACATGGCGACCGATTTCCTGCAGCGCATTGCCGATATCGCCAGCGCGGCGCTGTCGCCGCTGGTGCTGCCGCGTGCGGTGGCGGCTACTGCTGCACCTGTGGCCGAAGTGCCTGCAGAGGCAGCTCCCGACAGCGCTGCGCCGTCCAGCGACACCCCGGCCGACGCCTGATGCAGCCGACTGGCGCCATCGCTCCGGATCCGCTGCTGCAGCGCTATCTGGACTTTGTGCGCCATGAAAAGCGGCTGGCGGCGCGCAGCGTCACGCTGTACCGCGAGAACCTGACGCTGCTGCAGGCGCTGGCCAGCGAGTCTGGCGTGCCGCTGCTGCAGGTACAGACAGCACATGTGCGCCGCTGGGTCGCCACCCTGCATGCGCGTGGCCGCAGTGCACGCGGGCTGGCGCTGGTGCTGTCGTCCTGGCGTGGTTTCTACCGCTGGCTGGTGAACAGCCGGCAGATCGCCCACAACCCGGTGCAGGACGTACATGCGCCCAAGGCCGGCCGGCCGCTGCCCAAGGCCTTGCCGGTCGATGCCGCGATGCAGCTGGCCGATTACCAGCCGCCCGAATCCGGCACTGCGCCGCCAGACTGGCAACAGCTGCGCGATGCCCTGATCGTCGAATTGCTCTATGGCTGTGGCCTGCGTGTGGCCGAACTGGTGGGGCTGGATGTGGCAGCCGGACCGGATGCGCGCGGCTGGCTGGATCTGCAGGAAGGCCAGGCGCATGTGCTGGGCAAGGGCAGCAAGCGGCGCAGCGTACCGCTCGGGCGACAGGCGCAGCTGGCGGCGCAGGCCTGGCTGCAGCAGCGTGCGCAACTGCCGGCAGCGCAACAGGAACCGGCCCTGCTGATCGGCCGCGGCGGCAAGCGCCTGTCAGCGGCTTCGGTCTGGCAGCGGCTGCGCAAGCGCGCACAGCAGGCCGGGCTGGATACGCCGGTGCATCCGCACATGCTGCGCCATTCCTATGCCAGTCATCTGCTGCAGTCGAGCGGGGATTTGCGTGCCGTGCAGGAACTGCTGGGACATGCCAACATCAGCACCACGCAGGTCTATACGCGGCTGGATTTTCAGCACCTGGCGCGTATCTACGATGCCGCGCATCCGCGCGCGCACAAGAAACAGGATTGATGCCGGGCGTCAGACCGCCTTGAGCTGCGGACGGATACGGCTGCGCGCCGCCGGGCGCCGGCTTGCCGGCCTGGTGCTGGCCTGCCAGTGCAGCAGCGAGTCGTGCAGCCGATCCAGCAGCAGGTTGAGCTGCTCCCAGTCGGCTTCGTCCAGTTCCTGGAACATCTGCTGTTCCAGTTCGCGGCCGATCTGCTCGCAGGTCTGCCAGACCTCCTGCCCGGCTGGGGTCAGGAACAGGCGGTGCACCCGGTTGTCCTGCGGATCCAGCGAACGCTGGATCAGGCCACGCTGCTCCAGGTCAGCCAGGTACTTGGACATCAGCGTCTTTTCCAGCACCAGGCGCTGGCCCAGCTCGGAAGCGGCCACGCCGGGCAGGGCGTGGATCAGGCGCAGCACCCGCAACTCGCGCACCCGCATGCCCACGGCCTTCTCGTAGCGCTGATCGGCGGCCTTGGTGGCCAGGGTCTTGATCAGATCCAGCTTGTAGGTCAGGTAGGGCTTGTCCGCAGACGCGCTGTCGGGCGATGCGGGGCGGGAAGAAGAGGGGGCAGACATGAGTACGACCGGATTACAGGAAACAGGAGCACAGCCTGAACTGCTTGCAGGCTGTTGCAACTTGCATACTAGTCCCGATCCCGGAACACGCCAAGAGCCCGCGCGGCATGCGTGGATAAAAATGAAGGGGACATGACATTTGCCATGGCCCCTGCGCCGTAGAAATGCGATTTATTTCAGGAAACTATCATTTGAGATAGCTTTCGGCAATCGCCACCCAATAGGCAGAACCAACCGGCAGCACCTTTTCGTCAAACACGTACATCGGGTGATGCACGTTATAGGTATCGCCATTGCCGACAAAGGCATAGACGCCAGGAATCTTCTCGGCATAGAAGGCAAAGTCCTCGCTGCCCATGAAGGTCGGGCCGGGATTCACCACCTGGTCCTCGCCCAGCAGCGCGCGCGCGATCTGCGTGCAGCGCTCGGTCTGTTCCGGGTTGTTGATCAGGATCGCGCCGGGAGGGCCTTCCTTGATCTCGGACTGGACGTTGTAGGCTTCGGCCGTGGCTTTGGTGATGGAACGGATCTTGTCCAGCACCATCTGGCGCGTTTCCGGCTTGCGCGTGCGCACGCTCAGGCGCAGCGTGGCATTTTGCGGAATCACGTTGCCGGCGTCACCCGACTGGAAGGCCCCCACGCTGACCACGGCGGCATCCATCGGTGCCACGTTGCGTGACACGATGGTCTGCAGCGACATCACCAGCGCGGCACCCGCCACCAGCGGGTCGATGCTCTTCTCGGGCATGGAGCCGTGGCTGCCGACCCCGGTCAGCACGATTTCCCAGTTGTCCACCGCGGCCATGATCGGGCCGGAGGTGAAATGCAGCTTGCCGGCCGGCAGGCCGGGCATGTTGTGCATGCCGAAGATGACGTCCATCGGGAACTTCTCGAGCAGGCCGTCGGCGATCATGCCGGGAGCGCCGGCCATGATTTCCTCGGCCGGCTGGAACACCAGGTTCAGCGTGCCGTTGAAGTTCTTCGTTTTCGCCAGGTATTCGGCAGCGCCCAGCAGCATCGCGCTGTGTGCGTCGTGGCCGCACATGTGCGACTTGCCGGCGATCTGGCTCTTGTAGGGCAGGTCGGCACCTTCCTGCACGGGCAGCGCGTCGGTATCGGCGCGCAGGCCGATGCTGGCCTGGCCATCGCCCACCTTCAGGCGAGCCACCACGCCGGTCTGGCCCAGGCCTTCGGTCACTTCATAGCCCCATTCGCGCAGCTTGCCGGCGATGTAGCTGGCGGCCACGGTTTCTTCAAATGCCAGGCCCGGGTGCTGGTGCAGGTAGTGGAAATGTTCCTGGATGCCGGCCTGGCCGGCGCTGATGGTGTCGAGAATCTGTTTCATGTTGGTATTCCTTGCTGGTGTGTGGGTTCCGGCCGGACAGCGTGCACCAGCGGCACGGCTGGCCGACCGTAGCGGGCGGCAGGCTCAGGCCTTCTTGCCCTTCGGGATGGTGCGCATGATGGAGATGATCGCCAGTACCACCATCAGCAGGTTGAATGCCAGGGCGATGATCGCTGCTTCACGGGTAGCCACGTTGTCCTGGCGGCCGACGAAGGTGATCACGCCTTCCAGCCAGTGGATGCTGTCGTTGTTGGCACGCAGGGCGGTGAAGATGGCGGCAGAGATCGCCACGCCGAAGGCACCGCCGAGGGAAGAGGCCATCTTGTAGATGCCGGCGCCGGAGCCAGCCTGGTCGGCAGGCAGGTTGGACAGGGCAGCGTCCGTGGACGGGGTGGCGTAGAAGGCCAGGCCGATACCGAACAGGATGTAGGCAACGATGGCCAGGTACTTGTAGTCTTCCAGCATGACGTTGGTCGGCATCAGCAGCAGGATCGACAGGCCGGTGATCAGGCAGCCCCACAGCATCGGCTTGCGGGAACCGAAGCGCTGCAGCAGTTTCTCGCCGACGCGGATGAAGGCAATGATGGCAATCGCATAACCCAGGGTCAGCATGCCGGCCTGCTGGGCGTTCAGGTTGCCGCCCAGCTGCACCAGTTGCAGGGATACGATCAGCATGCCGGCCACGCCGTTGAGCATGAAGTTGGAGATCGTGGCACCGGTGAAGATGCGGTTGTTGAACAGCTTGAAATCGATGAAGGCATGGCCGGCGCGGCTTTCCACGTAGAAGAAGAAGGCACCTGCGACCACGGTGATGGCCAGCATGGCCAGCATGGCGGGGCTGGCCCAGCCGTACTTGTTGCCCTGGGTCACCAGGATCTGCAGTGCCACCATGGTGACCATGAAGCTGACGATGCCAGCCAGGTCCAGCTTGGCGTTGCTGTTGCCCTGCACCTTGCTTTCAGGCGTGCCACGGATCATCAGCATGCCCAGCACCGACACGGCGGCACAGGCAAAGAAGATCGAGCGCCAGCCAAAGTTCTGCGTCATCAGGCCGCCAAACAGGGCGCACAGGCCGGAACCACCCCAGGAGCCGATCGACCACATGCTTACGGCACGCTGGCGCTCGGCACCGTCCCAGTAGCTCTTCACCAGCGCCAGGCTGGCCGGCATGATGCAGGCGGCGGAAACACCCTGGATGGCGCGACCCACCATCAGGAAGGGAATTGCCAGGGTGCCGGTGGGCGCCATGGCAATCATCAGGGCGCCGATAATGCTGAGGATGAAGCCCAGCATCATGATGCGCACGCGACCGACACGGTCGGCCAGGCCGCCCATCACCACGATGAACATGCCCGAGAACAGGGAAGTGATGGCCACGGCGATGTTCATCAGGTTGGAATCGATGCCGAGGTCTTTTTGCATGTCCGGTGCGATGTTGAGCGTGGTCTGGGCAAACAGCCAGAATGCGATCACGCCCATGATCATGCCGAACAGCAGCTTGTCGTTCCCCTTGTAGGGAACCGGAGAGGTTGCAGTGCTTGTCATGGAAGTCTCCTTGCAGGAGGTGAAGAGGGAGTTAATTGATTGAATTAATCAACAGTTGAAAATTTATACCTCTCGATGTTCGCCTGCAAGCCCTGTTTGCATGTTTCTTGATCCAGATCAAGAAAACACCCACGTCAGGCAAGGATATGCCCGGACGCCCCTGATGCCGGGCAGGCCATGCCGCCTGCTGCTGGCCTTGCGCATCGGAAAGACAGTAATATCCCTGCATGCCAGCCTGATGACAGCGCTGGCCCTGTCCACTCCGGCGCGCCACGCGCGTTGCCGCCACTCCTGCAGATTCCCATGACCATGATCCCCGCCACCATCCTCACCGGCTTCCTCGGCTCCGGCAAGACCACCCTGCTCAAGCGCATCCTGACCGAGGCGCACGGCCAGAAGATCGCCGTCATCGAGAACGAGTTTGGCGAGGAAAACATCGACAACGACATCCTGGTCTCCGATACCGACGAGCAGATCATCCAGATGAGCAACGGCTGCGTCTGCTGCACCATCCGCGATGATCTGCGCAACACGCTGACGCTGCTGGCGGCCAAGAAGCGCAAGGGCCTGCTCGATTTCGACCGTGTCGTGATCGAGACCACCGGCTTGGCCGACCCCGGCCCGGTGGCGCAGACCTTCTTTATGGACGACGAGGTTGCCGAGAACTACCTGCTCGACTCCATCGTCACGCTGGTCGATGCCAAGCACGCGCAGACGCAGCTGGACGAGCGCCTGGAAGCACAGCGCCAGGTCGGTTTTGCCGACCAGATCTTCGTCAGCAAGGCCGATCTGGTCAGCAAGCCCGAGCTGCACGACCTGCAGCACCGCCTGCAGCAGATGAACCCGCGTGCGCCGCAGAAGGTGGTGCACTTTGGCGAAGTGGCGCTGGACGAGGTGTTGGACCTGCGCGGCTTCAACCTGAACGCCACGCTGGACCTGTATCCCGAGTTCCTGCAGGAAGACGAGCACGACTATCACCACGATCATGACCATGCCGAAGGCTGCGACCACCAGCACGCCGAAGGCGAGGCCTGCAACCACCAGGGCCACGATCACGGTCATGAACATAAGCATGAGCATGGCCATGCACACGATTGCGACCACCACCACGCACCGGGCGAAGCCTGCAACCACCAGGGCCATGCACACCACCATCACCACGACGATGACGTGAAGAGCTTTGTCTACCGCGCCACGCGCCCGTTTGATCCGGCCAAGCTGGAAGACTTCCTCGGCGCCATCGTGCAGATCTATGGCCCCAAGATGTACCGCTACAAGGGCGTGCTCGACATGGTGGGCACCAATCGCAAGGTGATCTTTCAGGGCGTGCACCAGCTGATGGGCAGCGATCTGGGCCCGGAATGGGGCAAGGACGAAGTGCGCGAAAGCCGCATGGTGTTCATCGGCGTCGATCTGCCGCGCGAGATCCTGACGCAGGGACTGGACCAGAGCCTGAGCTGATATCGCACCGCAGCACAGGGGCTGGCTGGATACTTGTAGTGATTTACCCTAAAATCGCTGCGTTTTGCCCCCGAACATCGTTCAAAATGGCAAATTCCCCATGAAGCAGGCAGGGTTGCTTGCCGGCTTCGGGGTTCCCCTGCAGCTGTTCGCGGCTGCAGTTTGCGAGCAAGCTGTCTGCCGCCTTGGACAGACCACCGACATGAGCGAAGTATGCCCCTGAAAAAAGACGCCAAGCTGGCCAACAACTGGAAAAAGAAGTCTCCTGAAGAGTTGACCGATGCCGAAGTGCTGGCCATGCCGGATGCCGAGTACATGAACACCGCGCAGCTGGCCTTCTTCCGTCACAAGCTGTCCCTGCTGCGTGACGACATCCTGAGCAATGCCGGCAAGACCGCCGAAACCCTGCGCGAAGATGCCGTGGTCGTGCCCGATCCGGCCGACCGTGCCACCATCGAGGAAGAGCACGCACTGGAGCTGCGCACGCGTGACCGTGAGCGCAAGCTGCTGAAGAAGATCGAGCAGTCGATCGACCTGGTCGATTCCGGCGACTACGGCTACTGCGACGAAACCGGCGAGCCGATCGGCATCGGCCGCCTGCTGGCGCGCCCGACCGCCACGCTGTCGCTGGAAGCACAGCAGCGCCGCGAACTCAAGCAGAAAATGTTCGGCGACTGATGTCGCTGGCGCGCTTGCAAAGCCGCAGCGCGCCCCTATCTGTGCGGGGTTGATCAACTTTCTGTGGCCAGCCGGCAGCTGCTGTCGCTGGCTTTACCCCGCATGGAACAATTTCACGGAACCACCATCCTCAGCGTGCGTCGCCAGACGCCGCAAGGCCTGCAGGTCGCCATCGGCGGCGATGGCCAGGTCACGCTGGGCAATATCGTCGTCAAGGGTTCGGCCCGCAAGGTGCGCAAGCTCTACAACGGCCAGGTGCTGGCCGGTTTTGCTGGCGCCACCGCTGATGCCTTCACCCTGTTCGAGCGTTTCGAGGCCAAGCTGGAAAAATACCAGGGCAACCTGGTGCGCGCTGCCGTCGAACTGACCAAGGACTGGCGCACCGACCGCGTGCTGCGTCGCCTCGAGGCCATGCTGGCCGTGGCCAACAAGGATGCCTCCCTCATCATCACCGGCAATGGCGATGTGCTTGAGCCCGAGAAAGGCATTGTCGCCATCGGTTCCGGTGGTGCCTATGCCCAGTCGGCCGCGATCGCGCTGGTCGACCACACCGAGCTGTCGGCCGAAGAGGTGGTGCGCCGTTCGCTGGCGATTGCCGGCGAGTTGTGCATCTACACCAATATGCACCACACCATCGAGACGCTGGAATTCCCGGCCTGATGCCTCCCGCCGCGCCCGGTGGGCGCAGCCGTTCCCTTTTCCGATCTTTTCCGCAAGCAGGATCCCGAGCATGTCTGCCATGACCCCCCAGGAAATCGTGTCCGAACTGGACCGCTACATTGTTGGCCAGCAGCAGGCCAAGCGCGCCGTCGCCATTGCCATGCGCAACCGCTGGCGCCGCCAGCACGTGGACGAGAAGCTGCGTCCCGAAATCACGCCCAAGAACATCCTGATGATCGGCCCGACGGGTGTCGGCAAGACCGAGATCGCACGCCGGCTGGCACGCCTGGCCGATGCGCCTTTCATCAAGGTCGAGGCGACCAAGTTCACCGAAGTCGGCTACGTCGGCAAGGATGTCGATTCCATCATCCGCGACCTGGTCGAGGTGTCGGTCAAGCAGACGCGCGAACAGGCGGTGCAGCAGATGCGCAACCGCGCCCAGGACGCAGCCGAGGAGCGCATTCTGGATGCGCTGCTGCCGCAGGCGCGCCCGGTCGGCGACCAGCCGGCGCAACCCGCCGCCGACAACAGCACGCGCCAGCTGTTCCGCAAGAAGCTGCGCGAAGGCCAGCTGGACGACAAGGAAATCGAGATCGAGCTGGCCGAGGCTGCGGCACCGATGCAGATCATGGGTCCGTCTGGCATGGAAGAGATGACCGAGCAGCTGCGCGACATGTTCAGCCAGATGGGGCAGGGCCGCCGCAAGCTCAAGCGCGTCAAGGTCGCCGACGCGCTGCGCCAGCTGGTCGATGAAGAAGCCGGCAAGCTGGTGAACGAGGACGAGATCCGCAGCCAGGCGCTGGACAACGCCGAGCAGAACGGCATCGTGTTCCTGGACGAGATCGACAAGGTCGCTGGCAGTGCCGAGCGCAGTGGTGCCGATGTCTCGCGCCAGGGCGTGCAGCGCGACCTGCTGCCGCTGGTCGAGGGCACCACGGTCAGCACCAAGTACGGCATGATCAAGACCGATCACATCCTGTTCGTGGCCTCCGGTGCCTTCCACTTGAGCAAGCCGAGCGACCTGATCCCCGAGTTGCAGGGCCGTTTCCCGATCCGCGTCGAGCTGCAGAACCTGTCGGTGGAAGATTTCGAGGCGATCCTGAAGCAGACCCGCGCTTCGCTGGTCAAGCAGTACCAGGCGCTGCTGGCGACCGAGCAGGTCACGCTCGATTTCACCGACGAGGGCATTCGCCGTCTGGCGGTGATCGCGCATGACGTGAACGAGCGCACCGAAAACATCGGCGCGCGCCGCCTGGCAACGGTGATGGAACGCCTGCTGGACGAGGTCAGCTTTGATGCCAGCAACCGTGGCGGCCAGACCCTGGTGATCGATGCCGCCTATGTCGATCAGCGTCTGGGCGAGATCAGCCAGAACGAGGATTTGTCACGTTACATCCTGTAATGCCTGGAATTGTCTCAAGCCTTACATTGACTAGGTTCCGTAAGTGCTGGTAGTTGCAGGGATTTCCTTTCTGGAAATTCCCCGCTTGTTACCATAAGTTCTTGATTTCATTAAAAAATTCCGCCCACAGCAATTGTGGGCGGTGTCGTTTCCTGATACAGTGTTGAAAAGTGGGGAATAGTGGTGAGAAGTGTCATTCCACCTCCCTTTTCAGGCCGTTTTTCAGGAAATCACACCGTGTTGCTAGAGGGTGCCAGCACCATCGCCATCGACGCCAAGGGCAGGATCGCCATTCCTGCCCGGTATCGTGACGACCTTCAGCAGGTCTGCGAGAACAAGTTGCACATCACGCGCCATTTCCGTGAGGACTGCCTGTTGCTGTTTCCCGAGAATGAATGGCTGCAGTTCCGCGCCATGGTGGCGGCCTGGCCCAACTCGGCGGCCTGGCAAAAGCGCCGCATCCTGGGCAACGCCATGCCGGTCGAGCTCGACTCTGCCGGCCGTATCCTGTTGTCCCCTGACCTGCGCGAAGCCGCGCACATGGAGAAAGACGCCAAGTTCATCGGCAATGGCAGCCATTTCGAGATCTGGGATCTGGCGCTGTTCAAGGCCAAGGACGCAGAGGCTGACGAGCAGCCGCTGCCCGAGTTCTTGGACAACTTGTCGTTCTGAGGTGCGTTGTGCAGGCAGATTGGAAACACACCACAGTCATGCTGGGGGAGGCCGCCGAATTGCTGGTAGCCAACCCGTCCGGCCACTATGTCGATGGTACGTTTGGCCGCGGCGGGCACAGCCGCGCCATCCTGCAGTCGCTCAATGAGAGCGGCCGCCTGCTCGCCTTCGACAAGGATCCCGATGCGATCGCCGAAGCGCGCCTGATCGAGGACAGCCGTTTCGAGATCCGCCATGACAGCTTTGTTGCCATGGGCGAACTGCCGGCGCACAGTGTCGACGGCGTGCTGCTGGACCTGGGGGTGAGCTCCCCGCAAATCGACAACCCGGAGCGCGGTTTCTCGTTCCGCAATGATGGTCCGCTCGACATGCGGATGGATCCGACCCGTGGCGAAAGCGTGGCCGACTGGCTGGCAGATGCCGAAATCGACCAGATGACGGAGGTGATACGTGATTACGGCGAAGAACGGTTTGCTGCACAGATTGCAAAGGCGATTGCAGCTCGCCGACAGGAGCACGGGCCGCTCACGACCACCGCAGAGCTTGCCCAACTCGTGGCTGGCGCGGTCAAGACCCGCGAGCGTGGCCAGGATCCGGCAACGCGCACGTTTCAGGCTTTCCGGATTTTCATCAATGCTGAGCTCGAAGACCTGCAGCTGGCGCTGAATGCCGCCATGCGCATCCTGCGTCCGGGTGGTCGCCTGGTCGTCATCAGCTTTCACTCGCTGGAAGACCGCATCGTCAAGCAGTTCATGGCGCAGCATTCGCGCGAGGTGTTTGACCGCCGCATGCCGGCCGCCTTTGCCACCGCGCCCAAGCCGATGCCGCTGACCGATGTGCAGCGCCTGCGCCCGACGGCGCAAGAGGTGGAAGGCAACCCGCGTTCGCGCAGTGCCATCCTGCGCTGTGCCACCCGTACGGAGGCCTCGGCATGATCCGTACCCATCTGGCTCTGCTTGCTGCCGTGCTGGTCAGTGCCTTTTACCTGGTGCACCTGCAGTATGAATCGCGCACTGTCTATACCGACATGGACAAGGCACGCGCCGCCGCACGCAAGCTCGAGACCGAGCGTGACACGCTCGAGGTGCAGAAGCGCGCCCAGACCGCTGCCTTGCGTGTGCAGGGTATTGCACGTGGCCAGCTCGGCATGCGCGAGTCCAGTCCGGCCGTCACGCAATACGTGACGATCCGCAATGGCGTGGTCAGCCTGAGCACGCCGGTGGCCGACGTGAGCACCAACGCGCAGGGAGGCAGCCGATGAAACGCATTTTCGGCAGCCGCGATGACCGCATGGATCGCGCCCTGGAAAAAAGCCTGCGTGGGGCCACCAGCGTCAAGGCAGTACGCGAGCGCGCCATGGGTGCCAACCCGCTGCTCACCAGCCACACGCCGGCCTGGCGCAGCCGCCTGCTGGTCGCGCTGATGATGCTGGCCTTTGGCGTGATGATGGGCCGCGCCGCCTATGTGCAGATCATCGACAACGATTTCTTCCAGCGTCAGGGTCAGGTGCGCTTTGCCCGCACGCTGGAAATGCCGGCCAACCGCGGCCGCATCCTGGATCGCAACGGCCTGATCCTGGCTTCCAGCGTGCCGGCGCAAAGCATCTGGGCGATTCCCGAAGACATGGATCTGGAGGCGGATCGCGACAAGCTGAAGCAGATGGCCAGGCTGCTCGACATGCCGTTGGCCGATGTGGAAAAGCGCCTCAACGGCAAGAACCGCACCTTCGTCTACCTGCGGCGCCAGATTGACGAGGATGTGGCCAAGAAGATCATGGATCTGGAGATCGAAGGCGTCTACCAGCGCAAGGAATACCGTCGCCAATACCCTGAGGGTGAGGCCGTGGCGCACATCGTCGGCTTCACCGACGTCGAGGACAAGGGCCAGGAGGGCATGGAGCGCACCTTCAACGCGCAGCTGGCTGGCGAGGCCGGTTCGCGTCGCGTGCTCAAGGACCGCCTGGGCCGCGTGATCGAAGGCGTGGGCGAGGAAGTACCGCCGATGGACGGCCAGGACATCCACCTGACGATCGACAGCAAGGTGCAGTACTTTGCCTGGCAGAAGCTGCGCGATGCCGTGACCGAAAGCGACGCCAAGGGTGGCAGCGTAGTCGTGCTGGACGTGCAGACCGGCGAGGTGTTGGCGCTGGCCAACTACCCGAGCTATGACCCGAACAATCGCCGCAACCTGACCGGCGAGCAGCTGCGCAACCGCGCCCTGACCGATATCTACGAGCCGGGCTCGACCATCAAGCCGGCCCTGGTGGCGCAGGCGCTGGAGCTGGGCCGCGTCAACCCGCAGACCGCCATCCATGTCGGCAACGGCCGCATGAGCATGGGCGGCCACACCATCAGCGATACCCACAGCTACGGCACGCTGACGGTGCAGGGCGTGATCCAGAAGTCGAGCAACGTCGGCATGGTCAAGATCGCCGACCGCCTGAGTTCCGAGGAAATGTGGCAGAACTACACGGCGCTCGGCCTGGGCCAGAAACCGGATCTGCCGTTCCCGGGCATTGCTGCCGGCCGCGTGCGCAACTACAAGTCCTGGCGTCCGGTTGAGAAGGCCACCATGAGCTATGGCTACGGCCTGTCGGCCAGCCTGTTCCAGCTGTCGCGCGTCTATTCCGTGTTCGCACGGGACGGCGTGCTGATGCCGGTCAGCATGGTGCGCAAGGGCGCGGTGGACGAAAGCGGCAAGTTCCAGCCCTCCAATCCCGAGGAAGGCAAGCGCGTCTACAGCAGCAAGGTCGCCAGGGAAGTGATGCACATGCTGCAGATGGTGAGCCTGCCCGGCGGTACCGCCACGCGCTCGCAGACCGTGGGCTACTCGGTCGGCGGCAAGACCGGTACCGCGCGCAAGCAGGAAGGCCGTGGCTATGCCGACCGCAAGTACCGCGCCTCCTTTGTCGGCGTGTCGCCGATCGAGTCGCCGCGCATCGTGGTCGGCGTGATGATCGACGAGCCGCGCTCCAGCATCTACGGCGGTATCGTGGCCGCCCCGGTCTTCAGCGACGTGGTGCAGCAGACGCTGCGCATCCTGGGCGTACAGCCTGACATGACGGTGCAGCCCCAGGTGGTGGCGGCCGATGACGAGGCAGCCAAGGAGGTGACCCCATGAGCCGACACCTTTCCCTGCCGATCCTGACAACTGCTGCTGATGCCGCCGCCTGGCTGCGTCAGCATACGGCTATCTTGTGCACCGACAGCCGCAAGGTGCAGGCCGGCAACGGCTTTATCGCCTGGCCGGGTGCTGCGCACGATGCGCGTGCCCATGTGCTGGGCGCGCTGCAACAAGGCGCTTCGGCCTGCCTGGTCGAGGCCGAAGGTGTCGAGGCATTCGATTTCATGCAGCCGCAGCATCAGCCGCTGGTGCAGGGCCGCGTCGCCTGCGTGCCGGGTCTGCGCCGCCTGACTGGCCAGATCGCCGACCTGTTCTACGGCGAGCCGTCGAGCCAGCTGCAGATCGTGGCGGCGACCGGCACCAATGGCAAGACCAGCACCTCCTGGTGGCTGGCGCAGGCGCTGGCACGCGTGCCGGAAGCCACGGCTGGCTGTGCCCTGGTGGGCACGCTGGGCGTCGGCCGTTTCGTGCAGAACCGCGCCGAACTGCACTACACCGGCATGACCACGCCGGACCCGGTGCTGCTGCAAGGCCTGCTGCATGACAGCGTGGAACAGGGCGTGCGTTACTGCGCCATGGAGGCCTCCTCCATCGGCGTGGCGGAACATCGCCTGGATGGCGTGCGCATCGCCGTGGCGCTGTTCACCAATTTCACCCAGGACCACCTGGACTACCACGGCACCATGGAAGCCTACTGGCAGGCCAAGCGTGCGCTGTTCGACTGGCCGGGCCTGCGCGCCGCCGTGATCAACCTGGACGATGCGTTTGGCGTCACGCTGGCACAGGAGCTGGCCGACAGCGGCCTGGACCTGTGGACCGTGTCCTGCGAGGATGGCCGCACGGCGCGCCTGCAGGCATCGGATATCCGCTATGCCGATGACGGCCTGGTGTTCCAGCTGCACGAAGCCGGCGCACCGGCGCTGGAACTGCGTACCGCGCTGATCGGCCAGTACAACGTCTCCAACATGCTGGGCGTGATCGCCTCGATGCGCGCGCTTGGCATCAGCTTGCAGGCTGCCGTGGCTGCCTGTACCGGCCTGCTGCCGGTGCCGGGTCGCATGGAGTGCCTGCCGGCCGACGGTCAGCCGCTGGCGGTGGTCGATTACGCCCACACCCCCGATGCGCTGGAAAAGGCGCTGCAGGCGCTGCAGCCATTGGCGCAGCAACGCGGCGGCCGCCTCTGGTGCGTGTTCGGCTGCGGTGGCGATCGTGATCCGGTCAAGCGCCCGCTGATGGGGCGTGCCGCCGAAGCCGCCTGCGACCAGCTGCTGGTCACCAGCGACAACCCGCGCAGCGAAGATCCGCAGCGCATCATCGGCCAGGTCGTGGCCGGCCTGCAGCAGCCGGCCCAGGCGCGCGTGGAACCGGATCGTGCCCGCGCTATTGCGCTGGCCCTGCAACAGGCAGCGCTGCAGGATGTGGTGCTGATCGCCGGCAAGGGCCACGAGGATTATCAGGATATTCAGGGCGTGAAACTGCCCTTCAAGGATCAGGAACAGGTGCAGATGGCACAACAACAACGCCTGCAGGCAGGCGTCACGGAAGGGGAGCAGGCATGAGCACGACTCCCATGATGAGCTTGCAACAGGCAGCCGGCTGGCTGCCGCAGTCGCGCCTGCAGGGCGATGGCAACACGCCGCTGCTGCGCGTGCATACCGATACCCGCACGCTGCAGGCCGGCGACCTGTTCGTGGCGCTGCAGGGCGAGCGCTTTGACGCCAACGATTTTCTGGCGCAGGCACGTGATGCCGGCGCCGCCGCCGCGCTTTGTCATGCCGGCAAGCTCGATGGTCTGGGCTGGAACGGTCTGGAAGTGGCCGATACGCGCCTGGCGCTGGGCCAGCTGGCTGCCGGCTGGCGCAGCCAGTTCCAGCTGCCGCTGATTGCCGTGACTGGCAGCAATGGCAAGACCACCGTGACCCAGATGCTGGCCAGCATCCTGCGTGCCGCGGCTGGCGACGCCGCGTTTTCCACCCAGGGCAACCTGAACAACGACATCGGCGTGCCGATGACGCTGCTGCGCCTGCGTGACAGCCACCGTCTGGCGGTGATCGAGCTGGGCATGAACCATCCCGGCGAAATTGCCGGCCTGGCGGCCATGGCAGCCCCCACTGTGGCGCTGGTCAACAACGCGCAGCGCGAGCACCAGGAATTCATGGGCACCGTCGAGGCCGTTGCGCGCGAGAACGGCTGCGTCATCAGCGCGCTGCCGGCCGATGGCATCGCCGTCTACCCGGCCGATGAGGAGTACACCCCGATCTGGCGCGAGCTGGCCGGCGAACGCCCCGGCCTGTGCTTTGGCGAAAGTGCCGCCTGTGGCGCCCAGGTATTTGCCACGGCCACGGCCTGGCAGGGCGATCACTGGCAGGTCGAAGCCGCCACGCCGCAAGGCACACTGGCGTTCCGCCTGCACGTGGCTGGTCGCCACAACATCCGCAACGCGCTGGCGGCTGTCGCCTGCGCCCAGGCCGCTGGCGTGCCGCTGGCGCAGATCGCCGAAGGCCTGAACGCCTTCGAGCCGGTCAAGGGCCGCTCGCGCGCGCTGCAGCTGCAATGGCAGGGCCGCGCGCTGACCGTGGTGGATGACAGCTACAACGCCAATCCCGATTCCGTGCGCGCAGCCATCGAGGTGTTGCGTGAGCTGCCGGCACCACGTGTGCTGGTGCTGGGCGACATGGGCGAAGTCGGCGACCAGGGCGAGGCCTTCCATATCGAGATCGGCCAGTTTGCGCAGCAGCAGGGCATCGAGCACCTGTTCACGCTGGGCGAGTTGGCACGCCATGCCGCGGGCCAGCATGCCGGCGCGCAGCACTGTGGTGACAGTGCGCAGGACATGCCGACGCTTTTGCAGGCCTTGCCGCCGGTGCTGGCGCAGGCCGGCAGTGTGCTGGTGAAGGGATCGCGCTTCATGCAGATGGAGCGTGTGGTCGAGCTGCTGATGCAGGAACAACAACAAGAAAAGGACGCGACATGCTGCCAGCACTGACCCAATGGCTTCTGGAACTGTATCCGGAGTACGGATTCCTGCGGGTGTTCCAGTACCTGACTTTCCGCGCCGTGATGGGCGCCATGACGGCCCTGATCATCGGCCTGCTGGCTGGCCCGTGGGTGATCCGCAAGCTGCGTGAACTGAAGATCGGCCAGCCGGTGCGCGGTTATGCCATGGAAACGCACCTGAGCAAGAGCGGTACGCCGACCATGGGTGGCGTGCTGGTGCTGCTGTCCATCACCCTTTCCACGCTGCTGTGGATGAACCTGTCCAACCGCTTCATCTGGATCGTGCTGGTGGTGATGATCGGCTTTGGCGCGATTGGCTGGGCCGATGACTGGCGCAAGGTGGTGCGCAAGGATCCGGAAGGCATGCCCTCGCGCGAGAAGTTCCTGTGGCAGACCATCATCGGCGTGCTGGCCGCGTTCTACCTGATGTTCAGCATTTCCGAGACCAGCAACTACCGCGTGCTGATGCTGGTCTATGACTGGATCAGCTCCGGCTTCTCCATCAGCCTGCCGCCGGCGGCCAGCCTGCTGGTGCCGTTCTTCAAGGAAATCAGCTATCCGCTGGGCGTGGTCGGCTTCCTGGTGCTGACCTTCATCGTGATTGTCGGCAGCAGCAACGCCGTCAACCTGACCGACGGCCTGGATGGCCTGGCGATCATGCCGGTGGTGATGGTCGGTTCGGCGCTGGGCGTGTTTGCCTACGTCACCGGCAGCAGCGTGTTTTCCAACTACCTGTACCTGCCGCATATTCCGGGCGCCGGCGAGCTGCTGGTGTTCTGCGCCGCCATGGCCGGTGCCGGCCTGGCTTTCCTCTGGTTCAACGCGCATCCGGCGCAGGTGTTCATGGGTGACGTCGGCGCGCTGGCGCTGGGCGGTGCCCTCGGCACCATTGCCGTGATCGTGCGCCAGGAGA
This sequence comes from Allobrachymonas wangyanguii, assembly GCF_045055315.1. Classification (GTDB taxonomy): domain Bacteria; phylum Pseudomonadota; class Gammaproteobacteria; order Burkholderiales; family Burkholderiaceae_C; genus Brachymonas; species Brachymonas wangyanguii. Next base: position 2,328,618 of record NZ_CP173677.1, on the reverse strand, counting down.
TCGTGCTCGCCATCATGGGCGGCATCTTCGTCGTCGAAGCGCTGTCGGTGATGCTGCAGGTGAGCTACTTCAAGTACACCAAGAAGCGTACCGGTACTGGCAAGCGCCTGTTCAAGATGGCGCCGCTGCACCACCATTTCGAAAAGAATGGCTGGCGTGAAACCCAGGTCGTGGTGCGCTTCTGGATCATCACCATGCTGCTGATCCTGGTCGGCCTCACCACGCTGAAGCTGAGGTAAGCCATGACGATGCATTCCAGCCTTCACGGTCAACGCGTCCTGGTCCTGGGACTCGGCATTTCCGGCCTGTCCATGGCGCGCTGGTGCGCGCGGCAGGGCGCCGATGTGGTCGTAGCCGACAGCCGTGAAGCCCCGCCGAATCTGGATCGCCTGCGTCAGGATGTGCCGCAGGCGCAGTTCGTCAGTGGCCCGCTGACCGAGGCGCTGCTGGAAAACGGCCAGATCCGCGCCGTCTTCATCAGCCCCGGCCTGTCGCCACAGGCGGTGGCCGCCGTGGCTGAACCGGCACGCGCTATTGGCCTGTGGGTGGGCGGTGAGCTGGACCTGTTTGCCCATGCGCTGCGCCAGTTGCAGCAGGATCAGGGCTATGCGCCGCAGGTGCTGGGCATTACCGGCACCAATGGCAAGACGACCGTTACCTCGCTGACCACGCAGTTGCTGGATCGCGCTGGCCTGCGCGTGGCCATGGCCGGCAATATCGGTCCGGCCCTGCTCGATACCCTGGCTGGCTTTATCGACGGCGGCGAACTGCCGGAAGCCTGGGTGCTGGAGTTGTCCAGCTTCCAGCTGAACGACTGCACCCGCTTTGAACCGACTGCGGCCACCATTCTCAATGTGTCGCAGGACCACCTGGACTGGCACGGCGGCATGGATGCCTACGTGCAGGCCAAGGCGCATGTGTTTGGCCAGCAGGGCACGGCGGTACTGAACCGTGACGACGCGCTGGTGATGGCGCTGCTGCCGCAGCTGGTGCCGGAACCGGTCAAGCCGGCCAAGGGCCAGCCGGCCGCCACGGCGCGCAACTGGACCAGCTTCGGCATGGACTTGCCGCAGCGCCCGGGCGATTTCGGCCTGGAAGACGTCAACGGCATGCTGTGGCTGGTGCGCGCTGCCGAAACAGAAGACAACGGCGGCAGCCGCCGTCGTGCGGCCGAGCCGGAACCGCTGCATATCCAGCGCCTGATGCCTGCCGATGCGCTGCGTATCCGTGGCCGCCACAATGCCAGCAACGCCCTGGCCGCACTGGCGCTGGCCGTGCAGACCGGTGCCGCGCTGGCACCGATGCTGTTCGGCCTGCGCGAATACCGTGGCGAGCCGCATCGGGTCGAGCCGGTCGGCATCGTCGATGGCGTCGAGTATTTTGATGACAGCAAGGGCACCAACGTCGGTGCCACGCTGGCCGCCCTGAATGGCCTGGGCCCGGATCGCCGTCTGCTGGTGATCTTGGGTGGCGATGGCAAGGGCCAGGATTTCAGTCCGCTGGCCGATCCGGTCCAGCGCTACGCGCGCAGCGTGCTGCTGATCGGCAAGGATGCCGGACAGATCGCCGCCGCGCTGCAGCATACCGGTGTGCCGATCACGCACGCCAGTTCGCTGGAACAGGCGGTCGAACTGGCCGCCGGACAGGCGCAGCAGGGCGATGCGGTGCTGCTGTCGCCGGCCTGCGCCAGCATGGACATGTTCAAGGATTACGCGCACCGCGCCCAGGTGTTCTGCCAGGCCGTGGAACAGCTGGCCGAGGCGCGCGGCATGTCGCTGGAGGGTCGCGCATGAGTGCCGTTCTGCCCGGACAAGACAGCCGCAAGGGCTGGAAGGATCGTCTGCCCTGGGGTCGCCAGGCCGAGGACAGCGTGCCGGTGCGCATGCCCGGCTCGCGCGCCCGCGTGTCGCAGCAGCCGATCAACCTGCAGATCGTCGACCAGGCCCTGATCTGGGTCGTGGCGGCGCTGGTGCTGTGGGGCCTGGTGATGGTCTACTCGGCCTCGATCGCCATGTCCGACAACCCGCGCTTTGCCAACTACGCCGAATACCACTTCGTGCTGCGCCACTGCATCTCGATCGTGATCGGTACGGCCGTGGCCATCCTGGCGTTCCAGGTGCCGATCAGCACCTGGGAAAAGTGGGCACCCTGGTTGTTCCTCGGCGCGATTGCGTTGCTGATCGCGGTGCTGATCCCGGGTATCGGCAAGGGCGTGAATGGTGCGCGCCGCTGGATCTCGCTCGGCATCATGAACTTCCAGCCGTCCGAGCTGGCCAAGCTGGCCATGGCGATCTACGCCGCCGACTACATCCGCCGCAAGATGGACGTCCAGGAGCGCGAGCGCAACATGGGCGAGATCAAGCGCTTCGTGCACGCGGTGATGCCGATGGCGATTGCCGCAGGCGGCGTCGGCGTGCTGCTGATGCTGGAGCCCGACATGGGCGCCTTCATGGTGATCGCCGTGATCGCCATGGGCGTGCTGTTCCTGGGCGGCGTCAATGCCAGGATGTTCTTCCTGATCGCCGGCATCCTGGTCGGCATGTTCGGCCTGATCATCGCCTCCTCGCCCTGGCGTCGCGAGCGCGTGTTCGCCTATCTGGATCCGTTCAGCGAGGAACATGCGCTGGGCAAGGGCTACCAGTTGTCGCACGCGCTGATCGCGATCGGCCGTGGCGAATTCAGCGGTGTCGGCCTGGGTGGCAGCGTCGAGAAGCTGCACTGGCTGCCCGAGGCGCATACCGACTTCCTGCTGGCCGTGATCGGCGAGGAATTCGGCTTTGTCGGCCTGGTGATCCTGATCGTGCTGTTCTTCTGGCTGACGCGCCGCATCATTCGCATCGGTCGCCAGGCGATCGTGATGGATCGCGTGTTTGCCGGCCTGCTGGCGCAGGGCGTGGCGATCTGGATCGGTTTCCAGGCGCTGATCAATATCGGCGTGAACCTGGGCGCGCTGCCGACCAAGGGCCTGACGCTGCCGCTGATGAGCTATGGCGGCTCGGCGATCCTGATGAATCTGGTGGCGCTGGCCGTGGTGCTGCGCATCGATTACGAAAACCGCATGCTGATGAAAGGGGGCAGCCTGTGAAAGAACAGGGACGCAAGACCGCGCTGGTGATGGCCGGCGGCACCGGCGGACACATCTTCCCGGGCCTGGCCGTGGCGGAGGCGCTGCGTGCGCGCGGCTGGAATGTGCACTGGCTGGGCAAGCCGGACAGCATGGAAAGCGACAAGGTGCCGGCGCGCGGCTTTGCCTTCGAACCGGTGGAGTTTGGTGGCGTGCGCGGCAAGGGCCTGGGCACGCTGCTGCGCCTGCCGTTCAACCTGGCACGCGCGATCCGCGCCAGCCGCGCGGTGATCGACCGCGTGCAGCCCGATGTCGTGATCGGCATGGGTGGCTACATCACGGCACCGGCCGGCATTGCCGCCGCGCTGAACGCCAAGCCCCTGATCCTGCACGAGCAGAACTCGGTGCCAGGCATGGCCAACAAGCTGCTGTCGCGCTTTGCGCGCCGCGTGTTCACGGCTTTCCCTAATGTGTTCGAGCAGACCAGCGGCAAGCCCGATGCGCGCAACGGCAAGGTGCAGTGGATCGGCAACCCGTTGCGCGAGCCTTTCCTGGCGCAGGCCGAGCCGGCCCAGCGCTTTGCCGGCCGCAGCGGTCCGCTGAAACTGCTGGTGGTGGGCGGCAGCCTGGGTGCCAAGGCCCTCAACGACACGGTGCCGCAGGCACTGGCGCTGATCGATCCGGCCGAGCGCCCGCTGGTGGCGCACCAGAGTGGCGAAAAGCAGCTGCAGGCGCTGCAGGCGGCTTACGCCGAGGCCGACGTCGATGCTGCTTTGCTGCCGTTTATCGATGACACGGCGCAGGCCTTTGGCGAAGCCGACATCATCGTCTGCCGCTCCGGTGCCAGCACCGTGACCGAGCTGGCGGCTGTTGGCGCGCCGGCGCTGTTCGTGCCGTTCCCGTTCGCGGTCGATGACCACCAGACCACCAACGCCCGTTTCCTGGTGGACCAGGGCGGTGGCTGGCTGATGCAGCAGAGCGAGCTGACGCCGGAAAAACTGGCAGATTTCCTGCGCGGCCTGACGCGCGAAGAGCTGCTGGACAAGGCGCAGCACGCCAAGAAGATGGAAAAACGCATGGCCACGGGCGCAATCGTGGCCGCCTGTGAGGAGTTCGCTGCATGAAGCACGCTGTAGACAGCATCCATTTCGTCGGAGTCGGTGGCTCCGGCATGAGCGGCATCGCCGAAGTCCTGGCCAACCTGGGTTACCGCGTGTCCGGCTCCGACCTGGCCGACAACGCGACCACGCGCCGCCTGGCCAGTCTGGGCATCCGTACCTTCGTTGGCCATGCGGCCGGCAATATCCAGGGCGCTGACGTGGTGGTGACCTCTACCGCGGTCAAGGCCGACAACCCGGAAGTCATCGCCGCACGCGAGAAGCGCATCCCGGTGGTGCCGCGCGCCATGATGCTGGCCGAGTTGATGCGCCTGCGCAAGGGCATCGCCATTGCCGGCACGCACGGCAAGACCACGACCACCAGCCTGGTCGCCAGCGTGCTGCACGAGGCCGGTCTGGATCCGACTTTCGTCATTGGTGGCCGCCTGAACAGCGCCGGTGCCAACGCGCGCCTGGGCAGCGGCGAGTACATCGTGGCCGAAGCGGATGAATCCGACGCCTCCTTCCTGAACCTGTCGCCGATCATGGCGGTTGTCACCAATATCGATGCCGACCACATGGAAACCTACGGCCACGACTTCAACAACCTGAAGCGCGCCTTTGTCGATTTCCTGCATCGCATGCCGTTCTATGGCCGTGCCATGCTGTGCGTGGACAGCCCGGCCGCGCGTGACATCCTGGAGCAGGTGGGCTGCCCGGTCACCACCTATGGCATGTCCGAGGAAGCCCAGGTGCGCGCCGTCAACGTGCGCGCCGACCACGGCCAGATGCGCTTTACCGTGCAGCGTCGCGATGACGACGGTGCATCCTACGGTCCGGATCTGGAAATCTGCCTGAACCTGCCCGGCGAGCACAACGTGCAGAACGCGCTGTCGGCGGTGGGCGTGGCGATGGCGCTGAATATCCCCGATGCGGCGCTGCTCAAGGCGCTGGAAGAGTTCAAGGGCGTGGGTCGCCGCTTCCAGCGCTACGGCGAGGTGCCGGCGCAAGGCGGCGGCAGCTTCACGCTGATCGACGACTACGGCCACCACCCGGTGGAAATGGCGGCCACGCTGGCGGCCGCCCGTGGCGCCTTCCCGGACAAGCGCCTGATCCTGGCGTTCCAGCCGCACCGCTTCAGCCGCACGCGCGACTGTTTCGAGGATTTCGTCAAGGTGCTGGGTCGTTCCGACCTGGTGCTGCTGTCCGAGGTCTATGCGGCCGGCGAAGAGCCGATCGTGGCCGCTGACGGTCGTGCCCTGATGCGCGCGTTGCGCGTGGCCGACCAGGTCGAGCCGATGTTTGTCGAGAACATCCAGGACATGCCCGACACCATCCTGCGCACGGCGCGTGATGGCGATGTGGTGCTGTGCATGGGTGCCGGATCCATCGGTGCCGTGCCGGCCAAGGTGGTGGCGCTGGCCAAGGACAAGGAGCAGGCATGAGCTTCGTGATTCCGACCGATGTGAAAGCGCTGGGCAAGGTCGCCGTGCTGATGGGCGGTCGCTCGGCCGAGCGCGAGATTTCGCTGCGCTCCGGCAATGGCGTGCTGCAGGCACTGCGCAGCCAGGGCGTGGACGCGCATCCGTTTGATCCGGCCGAGCGTGAGCTGGCCGAACTCAAGCGTGAAGGCTTTGACCGCTGCTTCGTGGCGCTGCATGGCCGCTACGGCGAAGACGGCACGGTGCAAGGCGCGCTCGAGCTGCTCGGCATTCCGTATACCGGCTCCGGCGTGATGGCCTCCAGCGTAGGCATGGACAAGGTCATGACCAAGCGCATCTGGCTGCACGAGAACCTGCCGACGCCGCGCTACCTGCAGCGCCCGTCGCGCGCGTTGCGTGATCCGGCCGCACAACAGGCGCTGGCCGAACAGGCCGTGGCCGAACTCGGCCTGCCGATGATCGTCAAGGCACCGCACGAGGGCTCCTCGATCGGTGTCTACAAGGTGCATGACCTGGCCGAGACGCTGGAAGCGATCCGCCAGGTGGCAGCCATCGACAATGCCGTGCTGTGCGAGAACCTGATCGTGGGCGAGGAACTGACCTGCCCGATCCTCGGTACTGGCGACCAGGCGCGTGCGCTGCCGATGGTGCGCATCGTGGCACCGGGCGGCGACTACAACTACGAACAGAAGTACTTCACCGACGAGGTGCAGTACCAGTGCCCGAGCGGCTTGCCGGCCGAGCTGGAGGCGCTGATCCAGAAAGAGGCGCTGGAAGCCTATCTGGCGCTGGGTTGCCGCGGCTGGGGCCGTGTCGACGTGATGCTGCGCGCCGAAGACCAGCAGCCCTTCCTGCTCGAGATCAACACTTCGCCCGGCATGACTGACCACTCGCTGGTGCCGATGTCGGCACGCGTGTCCGGTATTGACTACCCGCAGCTCTGCCTGTTGCTGCTGGCCTGGGCCAGCCTCGACAACCAGCCGGCGGCTGGCGCCTGAAAGGACGATAGCGCATGAACGCCCAGCAAGCCCCCGCCATCTCGATGACCAACATCAAGCTGATGAACGCAGCCGCCTCGCTGCTGTTCGGCCTGGTGCTGCTCGCCGCGGTGGCGACCCTGCTGTGGTGGTTCGCCCGGTTGCCGATGTTTGCGCTGTCCGGCATCAGCGTGACCGGGCAGACCGCGCACAGCTCGGTCTATGTGCTGCGCAACCAGGTGGTGCCGCAGCTGCAGGGCAATTTCTTCTCGGTCAATCTGGAACAGGTACGTGAGCTGTTCCAGGAGCAGCCCTGGGTGCGCCGTGCCGTGGTGCGCCGCGAATTCCCGAGCCGCCTGAGCGTGCACCTGGAAGAACACCAGGAAGTGGCGCTGTGGGGCAGCCAGGAGCAGGGCTACCGCCTGGTGGACCGCTACGGCGAAGTGTTCGATGCCAGCCCGGACGAGGCAGTGGCCCAGGACATGCCCGAGCTGCATGGCCCGGACGAGCTGTCGCCACAGGTGCTGCTGATGTATGGCCGGCTGGAGCCGCTGTTTGCGCCGGTGCAATCGCATATCACCGGGCTGACGCTGGAGCCGCGCGGCAACTGGACGCTGGTCCTGAACCGCAGCACCACGATCAACCTGGGCAGCGGCACCGAACAGGAACTGGCCACGCGCATCCAGCAGTTCATCCAGACGATCGACCAGGTCGCGGCCCAGTATGGCCGCAGCTTCGCCGATCTGCAGTATGCGGACCTGCGCTACAAGACGGGCTACGCGATCCGGCTCAAGGGCATCACCACGGTAGATGCCACACCTAGCAAGAAGACATGAACATGGCAAAAGAATACAAGGATCTCGTCGTAGGGTTGGATATCGGCACCAGCAAGATCATGGCGGTGGTGGCCGAGGTGCAGCCTGACGCCACGCTCAAGGTGCTGGGCATGGGCGTTGCGCCCAGCAACGGCATGAAGCGCGGCGTGGTGGTCAACATCGAAGGCTGCGTGCAGAGCATCCAGCAGGCGGTGCGCGAGGCCGAAATGATGGCGGCCTGCAAGATCACCCACGTCACCACCGGTATCACCGGCAGCCATATCCGTGGCCGCAATTCGGTGGGCATGGTGGCGGTGCGTGATCGCGAAGTCAGCCCGACCGATGTCGCCAAGGTGCTGGAAACGGCGCGTGCGATCAACATCAGCACCGACCAGCGCCTGCTGCAGATCGAACCGCAGGAATTCGTCATCGACGGCCAGGAGGTGAAGGAACCGATCGGTATGAGCGGCATCCGCCTGGAGTCCAAGGTGCACATCGTCACCTGCGCCCATAGCGCGGCCGAGAACATCCTGAAATGCGTGCGTCGCTGCGGCCTGGAAGTGGGCCAGCTGATGGTGAACCCGCTGGCGGCCAGCCTGTCGGTGCTGACCGAGGACGAGCGCGAGCTGGGCGTGGTGCTGGTCGACATTGGCGCCGGCACCACCGACATCGCCGTGTTTGCCGGCGGCACGATCCGCCACACGGCGGTGCTGCCGGTGGCTGGCGAGCTGATCACCAGCGATATCGCCATGGCGCTGCGCACGCCGACCGAAGACGCGGAAGACATCAAGCTGCAGAACGGCTGCGCCAAGCAGCTGATGGCCGATCCGGAAACGCATATCGAAGTCGCCGGCCTGAGTGGCCGCCCGCCGCGCTTGCTGAGCAAGCAGGTGTTGGCCGGCGTGATCGAGCCGCGCGTGGAAGAGATTTTTTCGCTGGTGCAGAAGGAAGTGCAGGGCTCCGGCTTTGAACACCTGGTGTCGTCCGGCGTGGTGCTGACCGGCGGCAGCGCCGTGATGCCGGGCATGGTCGAGCTGGGCGAGGACATCTTCCTCAAGCCGGTACGCGTAGGCACGCCGGGCTACCGTGGCGCGCTGGCCGACATGGTGTCGCAGCCGCGTGCCGCTGTCGTCATGGGCATGCTCGAGGACATGCGCATGTCGCAGCTGCGCGAGCACACCAATATCCGCAAGAAGGACGCGTCCATGAAGGGCGTGTTCGGCCGCATCAAGGATCTGATCGTGAGGAACTTCTGATGCAGCACGCCGATTTGATTCGCCGCAAGGCAAGCCCCGACAGGCTCTAAACGTCACCACAGGCAAACCAAGGTATTTTTTACTCAAGCAAGGAGAGTACAGATGGGCATCGAAATGATCGAAACCGAAGAGTTCCACGCAGGCACCCAGATCAAGGTGATGGGCGTGGGTGGCGGCGGCGGCAACGCCGTGCAACACATGATCGAGAGCGGCGTGCAGGGCGTGGAATTCATCTGCGCCAACACCGACGGCCAGGCACTGGCCCGCAGCTCGGCACACCGCGTGATCCAGCTCGGCACGACCGGCCTGGGCGCTGGCAGCAAGCCCGAGAAGGGCCGTGATTGCGCCGAAGTCGCGGTCGAGGAGATCCGCTCTGCCATCGAAGGCTCTCACATGCTGTTCCTGACGGCCGGCATGGGCGGCGGTACCGGTACTGGTGCAGCGCCCGTGATTGCCCGTGTGGCACGCGAAATGGGCATCCTGACCGTGGGCGTGGTGACCAAGCCCTTCGAGTGGGAAGGTGGCCGCCGCATGACCAACGCCGATTCCGGCGTGTCCGAACTGGAAGCCAACGTCGATTCCCTGATCGTGGTGCTGAACGAGAAGCTGCAGGAAGTGCTGGGCGATGACGTGACCCAGGAAGAGGCCTTTGCCCATGCCAACGACGTGCTGAAGAACGCTGTCGGCGGTATCGCTGAAATCATCAACGTGCCCGGCCATGTGAACGTCGACTTCGAGGACGTGAAGACCGTGATGGGCGAGCCCGGCAAGGCCATGATGGGTACCGCCACCGCCAGCGGCCCGGACCGTGCCCGCATCGCTGCCGAGCAGGCCGTGGCCTGCCCGCTGCTGGAAGGCATCGACCTGTCCGGCGCCAAGGGCGTGCTGGTGCTGATCACCGCAGCCCAGGGCAGCCTGAAGCTGAAGGAATCGCAGCTGGCCATGAACACCATCCGTGCCTACGCTTCCCCGGACGCCCACGTGATCTACGGTACCGCCTACGACCAGAACATGGGCGACGACCTGCGCGTGACCGTGGTTGCCACTGGCCTGAGCCGCCAGCAGGCGCAGCGCCAGAATGTGCCGATGCAGGTCATCAGCAACCGTACAGGTACTGATGACATGCCGGTGTACGTCAACACCAACAGCATGCCGCAAGCCGCTGCGATGCCGACCATGAGCGGCGTGGCGCCGTCCGGTGGCATGGGTGCCAGCGTGTGGGGCAGCAGCCGTGGCGTGGACCGCACCCATGCGGCCGAACGCGTCGACAAGCTGGCTTCCAGCGGCATGGACGATTTCGAGATTCCGGCCTTCCTGCGCAAGCAGGCAGACTGATCTGCGAGCATTGACCGGCCGGGGCCTGAACCCCTCGGCCAGAACGTCTGACCCTGTCTGCCTGCAGACAGCGATGACGTGACGACTCCTGCTTGGTTGCGCGCGTACGGCTGCCTGTCCGTACGTGCGCAACACGCACCGCCTGCAGCGCATCTGCGCCAGTCTGGCAGTCCGGTTCCGCCCAGTTGGCAGGGAAGCTATCCAGACCATAAACAACTTCAAACACGGCAGAAGCCTGGCGCTTCTACAATGGGGACATGCTAGAACAGAGAACCATCAAGACCCTGACCAAGGCAGTAGGCGTAGGCCTGCATGGCGGTCAGCGTGTCGAGCTCACCCTGCGTCCCGCTGCCGTTGATACCGGCATCGTGTTTCGCCGCGTGGATCTGCCGAATCCGGTAGATATCCCGATTTCGGCCGAATCCGTGACCGATACCCGCCTGGCCTCGACCATCTCCAATGGCGATGTGAAAGTGCATACGGTGGAGCACCTGATGTCCGCCTGCGCTGGCCTGGGCATCGACAACCTGTATATCGACATCACTGCCGAGGAAGTACCGATCCTCGACGGTTCCGCGTCCTCCTTCGTCTACCTGCTGCAGAGTGCAGGTATCGTGAAGCAGCGCGCACCCAAGAAATTCATCCGCGTCACGCGCCCGGTCGAGGTGCGTGAAGGCGAGGGCGAGAAGGGCAAGTGGGCCCGCCTCGAGCCCTACCACGGCTTCAAGCTGCGTTTCCAGATCGACTTTGCCCACCCGGCAGTCGATTCCACCGGCCAGAGCGTCGAATTTGACATGTCTTCCGGTGTCTACACGCGTGACATCGCGCGCGCCCGCACTTTCGGCTTTACCAAGGATGTGGAAATGATGCGTTCGCACGGTCTGGCGCTGGGCGGCAGCCTGGACAACGCCATCGTGATGGACGACTACCGCGTGCTCAACGCCGACGGCCTGCGTTACGACGATGAATTCGCCAAGCACAAGATCCTGGACGCCATGGGCGACCTGTACCTGATCGGCCACCCGCTGCTGGCGGCCTACAGCGCCTACCGTTCCGGCCATGCGATGAACAACGTGCTGCTGCGCGAGCTGCTCAGCCAGCCCGATGCCTACGACATCGTCAGCTTTGACAGCGAGCGTGCCGCGCCCAAGGGCTTCGGCGAACTCGCCATGCAGTGGTAAGCAGCGGCGCTTGTCCGCAGTCCTGAGCCATGGCGATTGTCCGCGTCCTGTTTTTCCTGATGCTGCTGCTCAGCGGCGGCACTATGGTGCTCTACCTGTTCACGCGCAATGAACGCTACAAGCGCCAGAGCATCCGGCTGTTCAGCTGGACCATCGTGGTGCTGTGCGTGTTCTTTGCCGTGCTGGTGTTCCAGCGTATCTGAAGCGCGCTCTGGCGCGGCCTCAGTAACTGCGCCCTCCCTTGTACAACGCATGCGCCTTGCGCTGCAGCGGCGTGGCCTTGGCCAGCTGCAGCATGGTGCCGCGCGCGTGCGCGTGCGTGATCGCCAGGCCGAGCGCGTCGGCGGCATCGGTGCCGGGCAGGCCATTCAGGTTGAGCAGGCGGCGCGCCATTTCCTGGATCTGCGCCTTGCTGGCGCGGCCATGACCGGCCACCGCCTTCTTCATCTGCAGCGCGGTATATTCGGCTACTGGCAGCTGGCGACCCACCAGCGTGGCCAAGCAGGCGCCGCGCGCCTGTCCCAACAGCAGCGTGGCCTGCGGGTTGACGTTGACGAACACGATTTCCAGCGAAGCGACATCGGGCCGATAGGTCTCGATCACCTCGTTGATGCCTTCGCATAACAGCTTGATGCGTGCCGGCAGGTCGCCCTTGTGCGGCAGCTCGTCCTGCTGCTCGATCTTGCGGCTGACGGTGCGGATGGTGCCGCTGGCGACATAGTTGAGCTGCAGGCCCTCGGCCTCGATCACGCCGAAGCCGGTGGTGCGCAGGCCGGGATCAATGCCCAAAATGCGGATCGCCATGTCAGGGCAGGGCCACGCCGCGCGCGCGCGCGGCAATCGTGCTGGCGCGGCTGCCCAGGTAGCCGGAGCGGAAGTTCTGCTCGTAATAGCGCGGGCGCGGCAGCATGACGGCCAGGCGCGCCGCCTCCAGTGCGCTGAGCTTGCTGGCCGGCTTGCCGTAATAGTGCTGTGCGGCGGCTTCGGCGCCAAAAATGCCGGAACCAAACTCCACGTTGTTCAGGTAGATCTCGAGAATGCGACGCTTGTCCAGGAACAGCTCCAGGTACTGCGTCAGCAGCAGCTCCTGGCCCTTGCGCAGCAACGTGCGCTCGCTTGATAGCAGCAGGTTCTTGGCCAGCTGCTGGCTGATGGTGGAGCCGCCGCGGATTTTGGGCGGCCGTACCCGGTCGGCGGGTGAGGAAGCCGTGCCTTCGGCGACGGCGCGCAGCTTGTCATCCACTGGCCTGCCCTGTTTTTCCAGACGCTCGATGCGCTGCTGGGCCCGTTGCTGGGCGCGCGCCATCTGCTCTTCGGCGCGCTTGACCTGTGCCTGGGCACGCGCTTCGGCCGCCGCATTGCGCGTCCGAGCGGCCTGGATCGCTTCCCACTCGACGCCACCGTGGTTGACGAAATCGCTGTCTTCGGAGGCGATCACGGCGCGCTTCAGGTGATCGGAAATCTGCTCGTAGGGCACCCATTGCTGGCGCCAGCCGAATTCACCCTGGGATACCAGGCGCGCCATTTCGGCACGCTGGAAGCTGGTCGATTGCGGGTCGACCACGCGCATCAGCAACACGCGCGCGACAAAGAACAGCTGCAGCAGCAGGCCTGCCAGCACGATCCAGCTGAGCAGCTGCAGCAGGCGCTTCATGCGGCATCGACCTCCTGGCGCAGGCTGGCCAGCAGGGGGGCAGTGGCCGGCTGCACGCCGCGCCACAGGCGGAAGGCTTCGGCAGCCTGTTCCACCAGCATGCCGAGGCCGTCGCGCGTCTGTGCGCCCAGGCTGGCGGCGTGCTGCAGGAACGGGCGGGCGGCCGGGCCGTACATCATGTCGTAGACCAGTGCATGCGGTGCCAGATGCAGCGCCGGCAGCAGCAGCGGCTTGCCCGACAGGCTGCTGGAGGTGCCGTTGATGACCACGTCAAAGGCCTGCGGCAGGGCGGCATCGGCCAGCACCTGCTCCAGGCTGATCGCCTGCAGCGTGCTGCCATGCTGTGCGGCCCAGTCGGCGTGCGAAGCGGCCAGCGCCTCGGCCTTGGCGATGCTGCGGTTGGCGATGGTGATGGAGGCCGGGCGCTCCTCCAGCAGTACGCCGAGCACGCCGGCGGACGCGCCACCGGCACCGAGCAGCAAGATGTGCTGGCCGGTCAGCGGCACGCCGGCGTTGTGCACGATATCGCGCACCAGGCCGATGCCATCGGTGTTGTCGGCATGCAGCTGCAGCTGGTCGCCGTGGCGCTGCCAGATCAGGGTGTTGGCGGCACCGGCCAGCGTGGCACGCGTGCTGCGGCTGTGTGCCAGCGCAAACGCCTCCAGCTTGAACGGCACCGTCACGTTGGCGCCGGCAAAGCCGTCTTGCTGCAGGCGTTGCAGCGTACCGGCAAAGTCGTCTTCCGGACTATCGATGGCGGTGTAGACCAGCGCCTGGCCAGTCATGTCGGCAAAGCGGGTGTGGATCCAGGGAGAACGGCTGTGGCTGACCGGGTGGCCGATCACGGCATAGCGGTCGACGGAAGCGGGAGAGGCAGACATCGGCATGGACTCGACAAGAACCTACAGGAAACAGGGGCGCCGGGACAGCGCCTGCCAGCCATTGTAGGCCGGGGCCGGCGCTGTGCCCGTATCAGGAGACGGCAGCCTCCGGCGCGTCGGCCTCGTTCACGTCGACCGCAATCGCCAGCGGACCGGCGGCCAGATCGTCCTCGTCATCCTCGTTGCCGTCATCGCTCAGGCTGGCTTGCGGGCTGTCGCCCAGACGCGTGGTGACGACACCGGTCACGTCCAGTGACATCAGGTTCACCGTGCCGAGCTTGACGCGCACCTGTGCGTTGCGCGGCATGGCGTCGGTGCCGATCACGTCGATCACCAGCGGCAGGTCATTGGCGCGCACCACGCCTTCCTTGATCACGCTGCAGGTCAGCTCGGTGATGCCGTGGCGCTGGATATGCTGCAGCGTCCAGAAGCGCTCCATGTTGCGCTGGTAGGCCTGGTAGCCGGCATGCGCGCCTTCAAACGCCGAGATGATGCCGAACAGCTCGGCATCCTTGGGCTTGAACGGCGCCACCAGTGCCGCAGCGGCGCCATGGCGGATGGCAGCAATCAACTGCCACTGGTTCACCAGGTCGACATAGCGGCGCAGCGGCGAGGTGCTCCAGGCATAGCAGGGCACGCCGAGGCCGGCGTGCTGGATCGCCTTGGTGCCCATGCGCACCTTGACGCCGGGCGCCAGCGCCGCCTGGCTGCGGTAGATGCCGGGAACGCCGCCGGTGGCCAGCAGCTGGCCCCAGTGGTGGTTCACCAGGATCGCTGCTTCGGCGACGATCAGGTCCAGCGGTGCGCCACGCTGGCGCTGCTCAATCACCACGGTTTCGCTGCCATCCGGCGGCGCATACTTCAGTGCCTCATCGCGGATCAAGCGGAAGTTGTAGTCCGGGCGGGTCTGCACATCGGGCTTGCCGCGGATCACTTCGCGGCGTGCCTTGAGCTGTTGCGCCAGCTTCCACAGGAACACCAGTTCGGGGCGCAGCGCCTGCAGCTCGGCCATGTCGGTGCTGCCGGCTGGGTCGTCCAGCCACTGCGGCGTGACGATCGGGTCCAGCACGTCAAGGCGCAGGTTGTGCGCGATCGGCACGCGTTCGACCGCGCTGCGCGTGTCCTGCAGCTCCAGCGTCTTTTCGTCGAAGGTGGCGTAAAAGGACAGCGCCGGGCGCGGCTGGCCGGCACCCAGCGTGTAGTGTTCGACCACATCACCCGGCAGCATGGTGATCTTGTAGCCGGGCATGTAGACGGTGGACTGGCGCTCGCGTGCCACCTTGTCGATGGCGTCGCCGGGCTGCACGGCCAGGCCGGGTGCGGCAATATGCACGCCCAGCGTCACCTTGCCACTGCCCAGGCCGGTCACGGACAAGGCATCGTCAATCTCGGTGGTGCTGGAATCGTCAATCGAATAGGCCTGCACCTCGGCCAGCGGCAGCTCGCTGTCGTCGATCTGCACCGGCTGCAGCGGCGGAAACTCGGTGCCGCGCGGGAAGAATTCGAACAGGAAGCGCTGCCAGTGGAACTGGTAGGGCGAGTCGATGGCGCCGGCGCGCTGCAGCAGCTCCAGCGGTGCCAATTTGGCATCGCGCGCGGCCTGCACTACGGCCTTGTACTCGGGACCATTCTTGTCCGGCTTGAACAGGATGCGGTAGAGCTGCTCGCGCACCGGCTGCGGGCAGCTGCCGGCCACCAGCTCGGCGGCCCAGGCATCGATCTGCAGCTGGATCTGGCGCTTTTTCTCGATCGCCAGCAGCGCCTGCTGCACGATTTCCTCCGGCGCTTTCCTGAAGCGGCCCTTGGGGCCACCGGCGCGGCGGAAATAGTGCGGCGCGTTGAAAATCGCCAGCAGCGTGGCAGCCTGCTCCACGGTGGAAGCAGGATCCTGGAAATAGTCGCAGGCGACCTCGCGGAAACTGAATTCGTCTTCGGGAGCGAATTCCCACAGCAGTTGCACGTCGATATCGGCGCTCAGGCTCTGGGCTTGCGCCAGCAGTTCGGCTGGCGTCGGCTTGTCAAACGTGAGTACGATGTGGGCCTGCTTGACCTTGACGCGCTTGCCGGAATCGAGTTCGATCTGGGAGGAGGCTTCCGCCTGGGAAAGGATGCGTCCGGCCAGATACTTTCCGGACTCTTCAAACATGGCAAACATAAGCGGGCTATTTTCCCATGTTTGCCCGCCCGGCGGGAGTTTTATGCGGGCTGACCTTGCGCAGCACCCAGTTGCAGGAAATCCGCCAGCTCCGGCCAGTGCTGCGGAAAGTCGCTGATCGCATGGTCATTGCCCGGCAGCACACGCTGCTGCGCCCGCGCGTGGCGCGCCGTCATTTCATGCCAGTCCAGCACTTCGTCGCCTTCGCAGATCAGCGCAAACGCCGGTGCCAGCGTGGCGTTGGCCTGCCGTTCGGCTTCCAGCGCCAGCGTCTGCTGCTCGATACCGCGCAGTTCGTCGATATAGGCTTCCTGGAAATAGAAGTGCTCGGACGGGTCATGCCAGGCGGTGTTGTCGCCGATATAGCGGGCCAGATCGCGTGCCGGATGCACGGCCGGATTCAACAGCACGCTGCGCCAGCCGCGCGCTGCCGCCATGTGTGCCGCATAAAAGCCACCGAGTGACGAGCCGATCACGGTGCTGCCGGCCTGTGGCCAGTGCTGCGTCAGCTGCTGCAGCAGCGCGATCGCCTCCGCCGGCGAGGGCGGCAGCTGCGGGCAGCACCAGACGACACCGGGCTGGTGCTGCTGCATCCAGTCGGCGACGAAACGCGCCTTGGCCGATTGCGGCGAGGAGCGGAAACCGTGCAGGTAGAGCAGGTGGCTGGGGGCGTTCAGTGCCATGGCCACTCTCCGGTTAGCCTGACGGCCTTGGCTGGCTTGTCAGCCTTGCCGCTCTTCTTGCCATTTTTCTTTTTCGACGGCTCGTCCGGCTGATGCTCTGCCCTGGCCTCGACCAGCTTCCATTGCTCCATCGGCTCCCTGGGCAGCGTGAACGGCAGCTCCAGCAGGCGCTTGTCACGCGCCACGATGGCGATGCAGCCCGGTGCGGTCTTGCCCTTGGCCTTGGCCGGCAGGTAGTTGTGCACTTCCTGCAGGCTGCCGACGCGCCAGGCCGCATGCTGGCCGGCGCCATCGGTCGCCGGCAGGCGGATGCCGAGCCATTCGTCACCTGCGGCCAGGCCGGCCTGTTCCGCCGCGCCATCGCGCCAGACCGATTGCACCTGGATGCTGCTGCCTTCCTTGCAGCGCAGGCCCCATTGGCGATCCAGGCTGGCCGGGCTGCGCTCGACCTGCACCTGATGCGCGTTCAGCAATTCTTCCAGCGGCAGTTCGCCACGGCCATGCGCCCAGGCCTTGATCTCGGGCGCGAAGCTGCGGCCAGCCAGCTGTTCCAGCACCTGCAGCACATCCTTCTCGCGCAGGCCGCGCTCCTGCTCGTCAGCGACCTCGGCAAAGCAGCGCTGGTAGAGCGCGCGCATCACGGCATCGAGCGTGGTCTGGCCTTCCTGGCGCAGCGTCAGATCCAGGCACAGGCCAACCAGCGCGCCCTTGGTGTAATAGCTGACAGTGGCATTGGCGGTGTTGGCATCGGGGCGGTAGTACTTGGTCCAGGCCTCGAAGCTGGATTGCGCCACGCTTTGCTGCAGCCGGCCCGGCGTGCCGCGCACCTGCTCGATCGCCTTGGTCAGCAGGCGCAGGTAGTCAGCCGTTTCGATACAGCCGGCGCGCAGCAGCAGCAGGTCGTCGTAGTAGCTGGTAAAGCCCTCGAAGAACCAGAGCAGGCTGGTGTAGTTCTCGCGGCTGTAGTCATACGGCGTGAGGCTGGCCGGACGCAGGCGCTTCACGTTCCAGGTGTGGAAATATTCGTGGCTGATCAGGCCGAGCAGCGTGATGTAGTCCTCGCCGGTATCGGCGCCGTGGCGCGGCAGGTGCTTTCGGCTGGCGATGAGTGCGGTGCTGTTGAGGTGCTCCAGGCCGCCATAGCTGTCGTCCACGGCGTTGAGCATGAACACATAGCGTGTGAACGGCAGCTTGCCCTTGGGCTTGCTGCCGTGCCAGAACTGCATCTGGGTCTTGCAGATGCGCTCGGTGTCAGCCAGCAGGCGTTCGCCGTCAAAACCGGGAGGCGGTGTCGCCACGACGAAGCGGTGCGATACACCATACAGCGTGAAGCTGGCGTCCCAGAAATCGCCCAGTTCGAACGGGCTGTCGGCCAGCGTATCGTAATCGGGGGCGAGGTAGCGGCCAAAGCCCTGGGTATCGACCTGTACCGGATCCAGTCCGGTCGCCAGCCGCCAGGCCGGATTGGGCGATGCCACCGTGATCGCATGCGGCACCCTGCCGCGGCCCTTGGCCTGCAGGCACAGGCTGGTCGGGTTGAAGAAGCCACGGTCGGCATCGAGCCAGGCCGTGCGCACCGAGTTGTCGTGGGCGTAGACCTGGTAGCTGACCGTCAGCGGCTTGCCGGCGCAGCATTCCACCACCCAGCGGTGCTTGTCCAGTTGCACCACGCGGCAGGGCTTGCCGTCCTGGCTGGCGCGCAGCTGTTGCAGGTGACGCGCAAATTCGCGGATCAGGTAGCTGCCCGGAATCCAGACCGGCAGCATCAGTTCCTGCTGGGCAGCGGGTTGCTGTACCACCATCTGGACCTGGAACAGGTGTTGATGCGGATCGGCTGCCGATACCTGGTAGCTGATGGGGGCGGCTGCAGGACTTGCCTGTACCGGGGTCGCTGCAGAAGCGGAGGATTTTTTCTTGGCCATGCGGCAAGCATAGCGCAGCAGGGCGCTGGCCGTGCCGCCAGCGGCAGCAGCCTTACATGGAGCCGGCGGCGCCCGCCAGGCAGCTCAAGACGGCGATCACGGTGGCGTGGAAGCGTGCGGTCAGCCATTCGCTCAGGCCGGCGCGTACCCAGGTGCGGTCATCCACCACGTAGCAGATGACGAACATCAGCGCGAGGAAAGGCATGCCGGCGGCCGGCATCATCATGGTGCCGAACCAGCCGCAGAAAGCGGCAATCGCGCCCCAGATGAAGTGGAACTTGGGTGCATGCACGCCAATGCGCAGGCCGATGCCCCAGTGCACGCCGCCGAGGAAGGCGACCACGATGCCGGCATAGCTGGCCAGCGCCACCGCGACAAAGCCGTGCAGTTCGTCATGCACCAGCCACATCAGGATCGCCAGCAAGGCCATGGGCACACAGCCCAGGTACAGGATGGCACGGATGAAATGGCGACTGGTTTGCGGCAGCATGGGTCAGGCTCGGGTAGCCGCAAGTTGCACCTGGCGTGCGGCTGACGCCAGGCTGTCTATTGCGGGGAACCCCTGATTGTCGAACAAATTGATTCCGGCCGGCGGGAATTCCGCACGCCGGCGGGTGAAATGCGCGGCCCGGATCGGGCTTATTGGCTTTCTGCCAACAGTTTTTCGATTTCCTCGGTCGGGATTGCGCCGCTGACACGCTTGCCATTGGCAAAGATCAGCGCCGGCGTGCCGGTAATGCCGTGGTGCTGGGCAAAGGCGACGTTGCGTTCCAGCGCACCGGTGTCGCAACTGGCAGCAGCTGCCGCCGGTTCGGCCTTGCGCAGCATCCAGTCTTCCCAGGTCTTGACGCGGTCTGTCGCACACCAGACCTGGCCGGCGCGCTGGACCGAGTTGTCGCCCAGGATCGGCAGCAGGTAGGTATGGATGGTGATGTTGTCGATCTTGGCCAGCGATTCTTCCAGACGGTGGCAGAACGGGCAGTTGGGATCGCTGAACACCGCCAGCTGGCGGCTGCCATCGCCGCGCTTGGTGACAAAGGCGTCTTGCGTCGGCAGCTGGTCAAAGGCGATGGCGTTCAGCTGGTCGATGCGCTCGGCGGTCAGGTCATTCTGCGTGCGCGTTTCGAGCATCGAGCCGTTCAGCAGGAAATCGCCCTGGGCATCGGTATAGAACAGGTTGTTACCGCTGGCCAGTACCTCGTACAGGCCGGGCATGGGGCTGGGGCTGACTTCCAGGATGTGGCCGCTGAGTTGCGGAATGCGCTGCTCCAGCGTCTGCTGCAGGGCTGCCATGGCATCGGCGCTGGCGCTGGCCGGGATGGCAGCGGCAGGCGCGGCAGCAGAAGCCAGGGTGGCGGGCTTGGCGGCATCTTGCTGGCAGGCGGTCAGCGTCAACAGGGAAGCAGGAAGCAGCGCACAGGCTGCCAGGCGGTGGAAATTCATGGGCAGTGCCAGGCAGTCAGCTGCCCGATGATTATGTAGAAGGTTCTACTTTAGCGGAAAAGTGCGTCAATCCATCGCGCGGCGCGCGACCCAGTCCTTCACCGGGCCACTGCGGTCGAACAGTGCCATGCCGAGATTGCGCAGCTGGCGCACGCCGGCGGCATTGTGCGAGAACAGGCGCTGGATGCCGTCCATGCCGGCAATCAGCGGTGCGCTGGCAGTCTTGCGCGCTCGCTCGTACTGGCGCAGCAGGTGCATGTCGCCGGTGCTGCGCCACAACGGGCGCTGGCCCAGGATCTGTCCCAGCAGGGCGACATCGGCCAGGCCCAGGTTCAGGCCCTGGCCGGCCAGCGGGTGCACGCTGTGCGCGGCATCGCCGGCCAGCGCCCAGCTCAGGCGCGTCTTGCCATCGGCAGCGGGCTGGCTGCCGACCCAGCGCTGCGCCATGCCCAGCTGCAGCGGCCAGGCGACGCGGCGCTGCACGCCGGTCACGCGCGGTGCCTCGTTCGGCTGCAGGTGGGCGGCGCTGTCCAGCGCGGCGGCAAAGGCGGCATCGTCCAGTGCCAGCAGCTCGGGCACGCGGCCACGATCGACCGACCAGACAATGCCGACTTCCTGCCCGTCCGGGCCGCCCAGCGGCAGGAAGGCGAGGATTTCGCTGTTGTTGCCGGTGTGGGCAAACCACTGCCAGGCGATCTGGCGGTGCGGCGCGTCCAGCGTGGCGCGCGTGGCGATGGCGGTCTGGCGGTAGGGCGTGACGTCGTATTCCACGCCGAGTTCGGCGCGCGTTGTGCTGTGCTTGCCTTCGCAGATCACGGTGAGCGGTGCCGGATCGGCTTCGGCCTGTTCCGCCGTGATGACCTCGATGCCGCCCTGGTACTGGCAGGCCTGCTGCAGCATGTGTTCCAGCGTGGGCACATCGGCGATCCAGGTCATGGCCTCCTGCTGCAGCTGGCTGGCGCTGAACACGGTCTGCGATTGCACATCGCCCCAGACGCGCATTTCCTTGATCGGCGTCGCCTTGTCCGGGCCGGGCCAGCACTTGAGGCTGGCGAGCAGGGCCTGCGACTTGTGGTTGATGGCGTAGGCGCGGATATCGGCCTGCTGGCCGGGGAAGGCGGGCGACTCTACCAGTCCCACATGCAGGCGGTGGCGCGCCAGCAGCAGGGCCAGTGCGCGTCCGACGATGCCGCTGCCGCGGATGCAAACATCATAGGTATGGAAGGACATGACAGGATCCCGGTACAGAAAAGGCCATTTTAGGCCGGCTTCGCATACACTTGGAAGATTGGGCGGCAGCCTGCCCAGACCTCCGACTTTTTCGCAAGGCGCGGCCCCGCGCGCGGCCCCTTGCCCGAGCATCACCCAAGGAATCACCATGAGCCTCAAATGCGGCATCGTGGGCCTGCCCAACGTGGGCAAGTCCACCCTGTTCAACGCCCTGACCAAGGCCGGCATCGCCGCCGAGAACTATCCCTTCTGCACCATCGAGCCGAACACCGGCGTGGTGGAAGTGCCGGATCCGCGCCTTGACCAGCTGGCCGAGATCATCACCCCTGAACGCGTGGTGCCGGCCATCGTCGAGTTTGTGGACATTGCCGGTCTGGTGGCGGGCGCCAGCAAGGGCGAAGGCCTGGGCAACCAGTTCCTGGCCCACATCCGCGAAACCGATGCCATCGTCAACGTGGTGCGCTGCTTTGAAGATCCCAACGTGGTGCACGTCTCCGGCAAGGTCGATCCGATTGCCGATATCGAGGTGATCCAGACCGAGCTCTGCCTGGCCGACCTGGGTACGGTCGAGAAGGCGCTGCAGCGCTACACCAAGGCGTCCAAGTCCGGCAACGACAAGGAAGCCATCGCCATGGTGAAGGCACTCGATGTGGTGCAGACCGGCCTGCTGGAAGGCAAGCCGGTGCGCGTGCTCGACCTGACGGACGAGCAGCAGGCCCTGATCAAGCAGCTCTGCCTGATCACCGCCAAGCCGGCCATGTTTGTCGGCAACGTGGCCGAAGACGGCTTCGAGAACAACCCGCTGCTGGACCGCCTGAAAGAGTTTGCCAAGGCGCACGGCGATGCGCCGGTGGTGGCGATCTGCGCCAAGATCGAATCCGAACTGGCCGAGATGGAAGACGAAGACCGCGCCATGTTCCTGCAGGAGCTGGGCCAGGACGAACCCGGCCTGAACCGCCTGATCCGCGCCGGCTTCAAGCTGCTCGGCCTGCAGACCTACTTCACCGCCGGCGTGAAGGAAGTGCGTGCCTGGACCATCCGCATTGGCGATACCGCACCGCAGGCAGCCGGCGTGATCCACGGTGACTTCGAGCGTGGTTTCATCCGCGCGCAGACGATTGCGTTTGACGACTTCATCGCCTACAAGGGCGAGCAGGGTGCCAAGGATGCGGGCAAGATGCGCGCCGAGGGCAAGGAGTACGTCGTGAAGGATGGGGATGTGATGAACTTCTTGTTTAACGTGTGACGATTTTTCAACACTCAGTAGCGTTCGGTAGCGCTTGGCTGGATTGAGCCCAAGGCGGGTCGCTGGAAATGGGGGTAATCAAATACCTTTAATGAGGTATTTGTGGGAACAATACCCCATTTAGTGACTATGATTACCCCATTTATACAGCCTAAACTCGCATTCCATGCACTCGCTCACACCCGAGTACCTTGCCGCGCTTCGCTTCGATGGCACCCAGGCTGCCACGTTGCGCACACTGGGCGAGTACCAGGGCAAGCAACAGCTCTATGCCGCGCAGTCGCCTGAAGCCCTCAAAGGCCTACGCCAGGTCGCGGTAGTCGAATCCACTGAGTCGTCCAACCGGCTGGAAGGCGTTGTCGTCGCACCCTCGCGGTTGAAGTCTCTGGTCATCCGCAACGCAACGCCAAAGAGTCGTTCCGAACAGGAGATCGCCGGCTACCGTGATGCTCTGGCGCTGATCCACGAATCGGCCGCGCACATGCCCTTCAGCGAGGGCGTAGTGCTGCAACTCCACACCCTGCTGTACCGCTATATGCCGCAGGCGGGCGGGCGCTGGAAGGCCACCAATAACGACATCATCGAGCGTCACCCGGATGGCACGTCGCGTCTGCGTTTCCAGCCAGTCGCTGCGCATCTCACGCCGATGGCCATGGCTGATTTGACCGAGCGCTACGCCACCGCACTGGACCAGCACCTGGCCGACCCGCTGGTGCTGGCGCCGCTGGCGATGCTCGACTTCCTGTGCATCCACCCTTTTCCGGACGGCAACGGTCGCATGTCCCGCTTGTTGACCCTGCTGCTGCTCTACCACTTCGACTATGCCGTGGGCCGCTACATCAGCTTGGAACGCATCTTCGAGGACACCAAGGAAGGTTACTATGAGACGCTGGAAGCCAGTTCGCAGGGATGGCACCATGGGCAGCACGATGTTAAGCCCTGGCTCGATTACTTCTGGGGTGCCTTGCTGCGGGCCTACCGTGAGTTCGAGGAGCGTGTCGGCACCATCGAGCGCGGCCGTGGAAGTAAAGGCGACCGGGTGCGTGCGGAAGTCCTGGGGCGCACCCTGCCGTTCTCGATTTCCGAAATTGAAGAAGCTTGCCCGGGCGTGAGCCGGGACATGGTGCGGCTGGTGCTGCGGGCGATGAAGTCAGAGGGAGTGATCGAGTCCATGGGCAAGGGGCGAGGAGCGAAGTGGAAACAAGTCAAGGTAGAGGGGGGAGACTGATGCAACAGCCCCTTACGCAGTATCAAAGCCAGTACTACGCATGGCTTCTGACGCGCCGTGCGGCAGGCGATTCCGTGGAATCGCTGGCCTCAACACTGGTCGACTCGCAGGTTGATCTCAATCCACATCAGGTGGATGCCGCCCTCTTCGCCTGCCGCAATCCCCTTTCGCGCGGCGTACTCCTCGCCGACGAAGTGGGCCTCGGCAAGACCATTGAAGCGGGGTTGGTGATCTCACAGCGTTGGGCCGAGCGACGCCGCAAGATTCTCATCATCGTTCCGGCCAACCTGCGCAAGCAGTGGCACCAGGAGTTGCAAGACAAATTCGGCCTGCAAGGATTGATTCTCGAAGCCAAAAGCTATAACGCGATCCGCAAGCAGGATCGACAGAATCCATTCCTCTTCGCCTCCGGTCCGGTCATCTGTTCCTACCAGTTCGCCAAGTCCAAGGCTGACGATCTCAAGAGCATTGACTGGGACTTGGTCGTTCTCGACGAAGCGCATCGCCTGCGCAACGTCTACAAGACCAGCAACGTCATTGCCAAAACCCTCAAGGATGCGTTGTCGCACGTTCACTCCAAGGTGCTGCTGACCGCAACGCCGTTACAAAACTCATTGCTCGAACTCTATGGGCTGGTCAGCTTCATTGATGACCGCGTGTTTGGAGATCTCGACAGCTTTCGCTCGCAATTTACTGGCCGGGAGCAGGCTTTCAACGGCCTGCGTGACAGGCTGGCTCCCATCTGCAAGCGCACGCTGCGCAAACAGGTTCAGCCCTATGTGTCGTATACGGCGCGCAAGGCCATCATCCAGGAATTCACGCCCTCAAGCGAAGAGCAGGAACTGTCCCGACTCGTCGCTGATTACTTGCGCCGCCCCAACCTAAAGGCCATGCCTGAGGGACAGCGCCAGCTGATTTCACTGGTGCTCTGGAAGCTGCTCGCGTCCAGCTCGCACGCCATCGCAGGCGCGCTGGAGACGATGGCCAAACGGCTTCAGGGAGTGCTCGACGAGACGGCAGAAATTCCTGATCTGGCCGAAGAACTCGACGAAGACTACGAATCGCTGGACGAAACTGCGGATGAGTGGAACGAGCAAGGCTCCGCTACGGCGGCACCGAGCCGCTCAGAGCGAGATGCCATTGCACAGGAAATCGAAGAGCTTCGCCACTTCAAGGAGCTGGCAACCAACATCCGTGACAATGCCAAGGGTAAGGCGCTGCTGACCGCACTGGATCGTGCCTTTGCCGAACTGGATCGGTTGGGTGCAGCCCAAAAAGCCATTATCTTCACCGAATCCAAGCGCACACAGGAGTATCTGCTGAGCTTGCTGGCTGACACGCCATACGGCGACGGCATTGTGCTCTTCAACGGAACTAACAGCGACCAGCGTGCGCAGGCGATCTACAAGGATTGGCTCAAACGCCACGAAGGCACTGACCGCATCACCGGCTCCAAGACCGCCGACACCCGTGCAGCACTGGTCGAGCACTTCAAGGAGCGTGGCAAGGTCATGATTGCAACCGAAGCTGGCGCCGAAGGCATCAACCTTCAATTCTGCTCGCTTGTGATCAACTATGACTTGCCTTGGAATCCGCAGCGTATCGAGCAGCGCATCGGGCGCTGCCACCGCTACGGCCAGAAGCACGATGTGGTGGTGGTGAACTTCGTGGATCTCAGCAATGAGGCGGACAAACGCGTCTATGAATTGCTGGCGCAGAAGTTCCAGCTCTTCGAAGGCGTGTTTGGCGCCAGCGACGAAGTGTTGGGCGCCATCGGTTCGGGTGTCGACTTCGAGCGACGCATCGCGGATATCTACCAGAACTGCCGAGAACCAGAGGAAATCAAATCCAGTTTTGAGCAGCTCCGCCTTGACCTGTCGGGAGAGATCAGTGACGCCATGGTCAAGACGCGTCAGGCATTACTCGAAAACTTCGACGAGTCAGTGCAGGAAAAACTGCGGATACGTGCAGACGACAGCCGCAACGCGCGCAATCGCTTCGAGCGCATGCTGATGGACTTGACCCGCGCCGAATTGATCCAGTATGCCTCGTTCGATGACAGCGGTTTCGATCTCTGCCAAATACCGGCTGAAATCGAGCACAGCGGACTTACGACCATCGAGCGTGGGCGCTACGAACTGCCCCGCCGGTCCGGCGATGCGCACCTATACCGCATCAGCCATCCACTGGCTCGATGGGCAATCGAGCAGGCCAAGGCTCGGAAACTTGATGAAGCCCGTCTCATCTTCGACTACGACGCCTACGGTTCAAAGATCAGCACACTTGAAGCCTATCGCGGCAAGGCTGGATGGCTCACCGTGAGACTGATCACGGTCGAGACCCTTGGCAACCGGGAAGAACATCTGCTAGTCGCCGCGGCAACAACCGACGGCGTTTTGCTCACGGAAGATGACCCGGAAAAACTGCTGCGTCTGCCCGCAACCACGCAGGCAGTCAGTCTGTTCAACGCCCCTGACGCCACCCTTTTGGTCGATGTGGAAGCGCGCAAAAGCGCGCTCTTGCGCGAAGTCAACGAGCGCAACCTTGGTTACTTCGAGCAGGAAGTCCAGAAGCTGGATGCCTGGGCGGACGATCTGAAATTGGGTCTGGAGCAGGAGATCAAAGAGATCGACCGCGAGATCAAGGAGGTGCGCCGAACCGCCGCGACCTCGCCGACGCTGGACGAAAAGCTGTCATGGCAGAAGAAGCAGCGCGAACTGGAAGGCAAGCGCAGTAAGCTGCGTCGCGAGTTGTTTGCTCGACAAGATGAAGTTGAAGCACAGCGCAATGACCTCATCAGCCAGTTGGAATCGCAGCTTCAGCAGCAGGTTGAAGAGCGCATGATTTTCACTGTCGAATGGGAGCTTGAATAAGGATGGAAAAACATGCCAAAAACTCAGCTTAAAAAACTGTTCGTTGAAAAGTTCCGTGCACTTAGCAATGTGGAGATTGAATTCGGTGACCACATTACAGTCGTCTGCGGAAAAAATGGCACATCCAAATCATCCATTCTTGGCATTGCGGCGCAAATTTTTAGCTTTGAAAAAGACTACATTAAAGGCTCTGCACTTTCATTCCGACAAATCACTGGCGGCTTGTTCAAGTCCCAATACAGCGAGCATTTTCGAATATCAGATAAATTCGATCGTCCCGGCTCGATGACGGTTAACATAGAACTGCACGATGGATACACGGATAAGGACGCGACCGCAAGGCTAGAATTGATGAAGCGGGGCAAATTGCCCAGACCAGTAGTTCGCAACAACAGCACTGTTGAGAAGGGTGGAAATACAAGCCGCAACTTTACGCACCCCGTAATTTTTCTAAGCTTGAAACGACTATATCCGATTGCAGATCGGGACTACAAGGTTATTGATTTTGATTACTTAAAACAGCATGAGCAGGAATTTATTGGACTGACCAACGAATTATTAAATCGACAATCATCTGTGGCTACCGGCACGGAGGGAACTATCAGCTCCGCCGTCGCGCATGGTGAAAATTATGATCAGGACTCTGTTTCGGCGGGCGAGGATAATGCTGGACAGATCGTTCTTGCCTTAATGTCCTTTCGCAAGCTGAAAGAAGAATATGCAGACTACAAGGGTGGGCTGCTTTTGATTGATGAGGCTGATGCGGGGCTATTCCCGACAGCCCAGATCAATCTGATCAAAATTCTTGACCGCGAGTGCAATGAGCTGAATCTGCAAGTGATCATGACTTCTCACTCGCCCACTCTGATCGAGTACGCCTATGAAAAAAGCCAGCAATACAGAAGAAAATATAAAACCATTTATTTGAGTAATACATACGGCAATGTGCAGGTTGCTCAGAATTGGTCGTGGCCTCAGATCAGTGCTGACATTCATACCAGAACAGTTTCAACCTCCGCAGAAGTTCGTCTTCCAAGTGTTAATGTCTATTTTGAGGACAAGGAGGCTGCGGATTTCTTTGCCGCCTTGATGAACAGGCAGCCGATCAAGAAATTCACTCAACCTCTGACTGAAATATCCTTGGGCTGTTCAAATTATTTACAGCTTATTCAGAAGGGGGTGTCCGAGTTTTCAGAAAAAAGCGTGGTTTGTTTGGACTCGGATACTTCTGACAAAGTTAACGGCAAGGGCTACAAAACGGTTGTTTTACTTCCTGGGAGCCTTCCCCCTGATCAGTTGATTTTCGAACACTTGTACAATCTTCCAGCAGATGACGATTTTTGGAAGAACGACTTGGGATACGCACGGCCGAATTTTACTAATTCGGCAGCAGAAATCATTCGTGAGTTCGCCGTCAATGGAGCAACCGTTGATGTGAAGGAACGGCTCAATACCTACCGAGGAACTGGAAAGCCGAGAGAAATATTCAAACGGTTCTACAAAGATCCAAATTTTCAGCAGCTGTTTACCACAGTCTCCAAGCCTTTCAATCCGTGGATGCATTGGATCAAAAACAATCCAGCTGCAAGCAATCAGTTCTTAGAACAGATCAAGGCAGCGTTACATCATGCCATGAAAGTCGGATATTCTGTTGATGCCGCCAAGCTGACTGCCTTGGGCATCAAGTTAAAAAAGGTAATATAGCCATGTACTCCAACAAGCTATACAGCCCCTTGCGTTATCCGGGTGGCAAAGCACCTTTTGCACCCTTCATCGCCAAGGTGATGGAAGTTAATGGCATTACGGGTGGGCACTATCTGGAGCCCTATGCTGGAGGAGCTGGTGTTGCATTGGCATTGCTTCTCGATGGTCATGCCAGCCACATTCATATCAACGATGCTGATCCGGCAGTCTATGCCTTTTGGATTTCCGTTACCAAGCACTCACGTACTCTGTTGAATCTGCTTGACTCCACGCCAATCACCATTGATGAGTGGTTCAAGTGGCGGTCTGTTCTGCGCGGTGAAGTTCAGGCTAGTATGGTCGAGAAGGGGTTTGCCACGCTGTTTATGAATCGCACCAATCGCTCAGGGATTCTCAAAGCTGGGGTTATTGGCGGCCAGAAGCAGGATGGTGAATACAAGTTGGATGCTCGATTCAAAAAAGAAGTTGTGGCGGCTCGCGTTCAGGAAATTGCTAGGCATGCGAGCAAAATTTCCGTCTACTGTGAAGACTCTCTTAGTTTGTTGAGTAGGTGTTCAGAGTTTTTGCCGAAAAAATCTTTGATTTATCTTGACCCGCCCTATTACGTCAAAGGCAAAGGATTATATCGTAACTATTACGAGCATGATGATCATGTTGCCATTGCCAAAACACTTCAGAAAAAGAGTTTTAAATGGCCTTGGGTTGTCTCCTATGACAACACGGAAGAAATTTGCGCCATGTACCAGTTAAGCCAATCGCTTGCCTATGGGCTGAATTACACGGCACAACGTCGATATGTCGGTAATGAAGTGATGTTTTTCAGCAAAACCACTCAAATTCCCGACGAAGCGATTCCACAAACAAAAGCCGTTGGCTGACAGGCCTTGCGTAGGAATGATTGATGAGTAACAAGCAAAAACTCGAACTCACCTGGATCGGGAAGGACAAGCGGCCCAAGCTGGAACCGCGCATCCTGCTCGAAGACCCGGGAAAGTCGTACCACGCCAAACAGCGTGTGACAGAAAACGATATTTTCGACAACCGACTGATCTTCGGCGACAACCTTCTGGCGCTCAAGGCACTGGAGCAAGAGTTCAGCGGCAAGGTCAAATGCGTATTCATCGACCCACCGTACAACACCGGCAGCGCATTCACGCATTACGACGATGGCTTAGAGCATTCTATTTGGCTGGGTTTGATGCGAGATCGGCTGGAAATTATTCGGCGCTTGCTTTCGGATGATGGTTCGTTGTGGATCACGATTGATGACAACGAGGCGCATTATTTGAAGGTGCTGTGTGATGAGGTGTTTGGGCGAGCAAATTTTGTTTCTACTGTCATTTGGCAGAAAAAGTACGCACCAAAGTCTGATTCAAAGTATTTCTCAAACTCTCATGACTTTGTGCTTGTTGTCGCCAAAGACTTGACCAGATTCAATCTTGGGCGCTTGCCAAAAACTGAAAAGCAAACCAGTCGATACACAAATAGGGACAACGACCCACGCGGCCCTTGGAAGGCGGACAATGTGCTGCGTAACGAAGCACGCGACTACGCAATTTTTCCTGTCACATTGCCTTCTGGTCGGGAGGTCTATCCACCGTCCGGTACAAGCTGGCGCTACACGAAGGAGAAGTTTGCTGAGTTGATAGCAGACAGCCGCATTTGGTTCGGTGTGAATGGTGATGCACGCCCCGCATACAAGCGATTCCTGTCAGAGGTTACTGACACGATTCCAAGCACCACCATCTGGCCCTACGATGAAGTCGGTCACAACGACGAGTCGAAGAAAGAAATGCGGGCGTTGTTTGGTGAAAACCTCTTTGACACGCCGAAGCCGGAGCGACTCCTTGAGCGTGTCCTGATGTTGGCTACCAACCCTGGCGACCTCATCCTCGACTCCTTCGCCGGTTCCGGCACCACCGGTGCGGTCGCACACAAAATGGGCCGCCGCTGGATCATGGTGGAGCTGGGTGAGCACTGCCACACTCACATCATCCCGCGCCTGAAGAAGGTCATTGACGGTGAAGACAAAGGCGGCGTAACCGAAAGCACGGGCTGGAAAGGCGGCGGCGGCTTCCGCTATTACCGTCTAGCTCCCAGCCTGATTGTCAATGACCGCTGGGGCAACCCCATCATCAACCCAGAATACAACGCAGCGCAACTGGCCGAAGCCCTGTGCAAGCTGGAAGGTTTCACCTATGCACCTTCGGAAACGCATTGGTGGCAGCATGGCCACTCCAGCGAGCAGGACTTTATCTACGTCACCACGCAGAACCTGTCCGCCGACCAGTTGCAGGCACTCTCCGACGAAGTGGGTTCCGAACAGAGCCTGCTGGTGTGCTGCTCCGCGTTTCGGGGTGTGACGGCCGCCAAGGCGGCGGAACGCTGGCCAAACCTGACGCTGAAGAAGATTCCAAAGATGGTGTTGGCCCGCTGCGAATGGGGCCATGACGATTACAGCCTAAACGTGGCGAACCTGCCGTTGGCCAAACCTGATCCAGTGGATTCTGCTGCGTCCGCCGAGGCCGTCAATAAGAAGTCCAGGAACAGAAAAGTGGCTGCCACGAATTCGAATCAGGGCGGTCTATTTGGGGAGGACGAATAATGAGCAACCGCGTCCTGCACGCCGTCACTGGTCGTTTGTCTCTTCGCCCGCCACAGGCAGAATCGCTTTCCAGGCTGGCGCGCATGATCGAAGCAGCCCCCGATCTGCTGAGCCATGAGCGAGATGTCACATCCATCCTTTCCACATTAAGGGCCGAGTTCCCTACGCTGGAGGATTTCGAGCGCGAGTTCCCCTCGCTGTGCTTTGCGCTGGCAACAGGTGTGGGCAAGACTCGGCTGATGGGCGCCTTCATCGCCTATTTGCATCTCGCGCACGGCATCAACAACTTCTTCGTGCTCGCGCCCAACCTGACCATCTACAACAAGCTGATCACGGACTTCACGCGCAATACACCCAAGTACGTGTTCAAGGGAATTGCCGAATTCGCGCAGCAACCGCCGCTGATCATCACCGGTGACAACTACGACCAGACCGGTGCGGCGGTGGATGATCAACCACAGGGCTTCGCCCAAGATGTCCGTATCAACATCTTCAATATTTCCAAGATTAATTCCGAGGTGCGCGGCGGCAAGGAGCCACGTATCAAGCGCATGCGTGAGGTGCTGGGCGACAGCTACTTCAATCATCTGGCAAATCTGCCCGACCTGGTGTTGTTGATGGATGAATCACACCGCTATCGCGCCAGCGCAGGTGTGCGTGCCATCAATGAACTGAAACCGCTATTCGGTCTGGAAGTGACGGCGACGCCCTTCGTGGAATCCAGCAAGGGGCCGGTGCCTTTCAAGAATGTGGTCATGGACTACCCGCTGGCGCGGGCAATGGAGGACGGCTTCGTCAAAGAGCCTGCCGTGGTCACCCAACGAAACTTCGACGCCAAAGCCCACACGCCCGAAGAAATCGAGAAGACCAAGCTGGAAGACGGCGTGCGCCTGCACGAGACGACCAAGGTTGAGCTACTCACCTATGCCCGCGAGAACGGCGTCAAGCTGGTCAAGCCTTTCATGCTGGTTATCGCCCGAGATACCACGCATGCGGCACAGCTCAAAGAATTGATTGAGTCGGAGCGGTTCTACGAAGGACGCTACGCCGACAAGGTCATCCAGGTTGACTCCAGCAAGAGTGGCGCGGAAGAGGAAGAGATGATCCGACGACTGCTGGCGGTGGAAAGCCCGGATGAGCCAACCGAGATCGTCATCCACGTCAACATGCTCAAGGAAGGCTGGGACGTGACCAATCTCTACACCATCGTGCCGCTGCGCGCCGCCAATGCCCGCACGCTGATCGAACAGTCCATCGGACGTGGCCTGCGACTGCCCTACGGCAAACGCACGGGTGTCGCGGCGGTGGATCGCTTGAACATCGTCGCACACGACAAGTTCCAAGAGATCATCGACGAAGCCAATCGTGGCGATTCGCCAATTCGTCTGAAGCATGTCATCCTTGAAGCACCGAATGCTGACGACAGAAAGGTCAGCGTGCAGGTCGAATCCGGGGCAGTGTCGCGCCTCGGCTTGACGGACACACCGATCTTGGTCACAGGGCCTTCTGGCACCGACAGCGGACCGAAAGTGCCAGCCCCTGAACCGGTGTTTACGACGGAGGCGGAGAAGCAGGCCGCGCGCGTGGTCATGGACGTCATTGGCAAGTACGAGGTCAAACGCGATCTGGTGCCCACCAGCAGCGCGTTGCTGAAACCCGAAGTGCAGAAAGAGATTCTTGCGGAGGTGACGGAGCGGTTGAAACCTCTGCAAGGCGAGTTGTTGGCGGGTGTGGATGATTCAGCCCCCGCACTTGACTTGTCCGCCGTGGTGGCCAAGACCACGGAAATCGTGGTCCAGCAGACGATCGATATCCCGCGTATTGCCGTGGTGCCCACTGGCGAGGTCACGACAGGGTTCCATCCATTCCAGCTTGATGTGAGCCAGCTTCATCTTCAGCCGGGTGAGCGCGAGATCGTTGGGCAGATGCTGCGCACCAACGAGCAGTTCACGCTGGCTACCGAGGTCGGGCTCAGAGAGCAGCGTCTGGAAGACTACATCGTCCACGCGCTAGTCGACTTCGACGACATCGACTATTTCACCCACGCCGATTTGCTCTACGACCTCGCAGGTCAAATGGTGCAGCACCTGCGCAGTTATCTGTCCGAAGAAGAGGCCGTCAACGTCCTCGATCGTGACCGGCGCCTGATCGCGCGCGAAATCCATGCGCAGATGATGGCCCACTTCTGGGAGGAAGCAACGGAGTACGAGGTGCAGGTCAGCCGTGGCTTTACGGAGCTCAAGCCGTGCAACTACACCGCCACCGCAGGGCAGGCTCCGCACCATTTCCGTAAAACGGTGGAGGACGTGGGCCGCATCAAGTCGATGCTATTCGGCGGCTTCACAAAGTGCTTATATCCGCTGCAGAAGTTCGATTCGGACACCGAGCGCCGCTTCGCTGTCATCCTGGAGCGCGACGCGTTGAAGTGGTTCAAGCCTGCGAAGGGTCAGTTCCAGATTTACTACAAGCTTGGCACCGAGCAGCCGGAGTATGTGCCGGATTTCGTGGCTGAAACCGACTCGACGATCTTGATGGTGGAAACCAAAGCACGCGGCGATATCAACACGCAAGAGGTGCAGGCTAAGGCTGCTGCTGCCTTGCAGTGGTGCCAGCACGCGTCGGACTTCACGGCGAGCGTCGGCGGCAAACCGTGGCGGTATCTGCTCGTACCTCACGATGAAGTCAATGAGTCGCGGCGGTTGGCCGACTTTTTGATGTTTGTGAAGGCTTGAGGCACTACCGTATCTGGCGACTTGCTCACCTTAAATAGCGCAATAAGGAATAACCATGGCCAAGGCTGAAGCCAGCGTTGAAGAACTGGTCTCGATGATCGAGCGCGGTGAGCTGCGCTTGCCGGAAATGCAGCGGCAGTATGTCTGGCGCTCCACGCGCGTGCGCGACTTGCTCGACTCTCTGTATCGGGGCTATCCCTCAGGGGCGATTCTGCTGTGGGAAACCGATGAGGCCGTGCCCCTGCAAAGCTTTGCCGTCAGCCAAAGCAATAACCCTTATCAGAGCACCCGCC
The DNA here is from genome assembly GCF_045055315.1 of Allobrachymonas wangyanguii. Lineage (GTDB taxonomy): Bacteria > Pseudomonadota > Gammaproteobacteria > Burkholderiales > Burkholderiaceae_C > Brachymonas > Brachymonas wangyanguii. The sequence goes on along the minus strand of NZ_CP173677.1, from coordinate 2,294,802 downwards.
TGTTGCTCGATGGACAACAGCGTCTGACCTCGTTATCTGCCGTCATTCGTGGCGAGCCGGTGTCAGTGCGCGGTCGCCGTCGGCCCATCGATTTGCTGTTCAATCTGGAGCATCCCGACCAACTGGCCGTCGTGACCGAAGTGGATGAGAACGGCGATGACGCTGAGGTCGATGAGGAAGGCGAGCTGGGCGGCGACGAGGCCGACGCCAGCGAAGACGAACTGCTGACGCGCTTCAACAAAATGACCTTCGTGGTGGCGACCCGAAAGCTGGAGCAGTTGCCGCAGTGGGTGAAGGTATCCGAAGTCTTCAAGACCGACAGCGATGCGCCTTTCCTCAAACGTGCGGGCATCAGTGGCTTTGATGATCCGCGTTACGAGAAATACAGTCAGCGCCTGGCCCGGCTACGCGGCATTCGCAAGTACGTGTATCGCATGGACGTGCTGGAGCGAACACTGTCCTACGACGAGGTCACGGAAATCTTCGTGCGGGTCAACTCGCTGGGCGCCAAGCTGCGCAGCTCCGATCTGGCTCTGGCGCAGATCACGGCCAAATGGCGGCACTCGCTGCAGACCTTCCTGGACTTCCAGAGTGCTTGCGCCCAGAACGGTTTCGAGCTTGATCTGGGTTTGCACCTGAAGAATTTGATGGCCTTTGCTACCGGGCAATCCCGTTTTCTGACCGTCGGCAGCCTGACCCTGGACGTACTGCAGCAAGCCTGGAAAGAAGCCTGCGAGGGGATGGAATTTGCCCTCAATTTCGCACGCAGCAATCTGGGTATCGACAGCCCTGCCTTGCTGTCATCGCCCTTCTTACTGGTGGTACTTGCCTACATTGGGCATCGCCGTGACTATGCCCTCAGCACGGAAGAAGCGCAGCAGTTGCGCTACTGGGCCTTGGCCGCCAATGCCAAAGGCCGTTTCTCCCGGGGTTCCAGTGAGACCATTCTGGATCAGGATTTAGCGATCATCCGCAATGGCGGCGGCGTCAATGAACTGATCGACCGGCTGCGTCTGCAGTTCGGCCGTCTTGACATCACGCCGGAAGAGCTGGAGGGGCGCAACCAGCGCAGTGCGCTGTTCAAGACCATGTTCCTGGCGTTTCGTGCGGCAGGCGCCAAGGATTGGCGCAGCCACCTGGCCATTGCCCTGGACCACTCGGGCAGTCAGCACCGCTTGCAGTTTCATCACATTTTCCCCAAGGCATTGCTGCGAGGCAGTTATACCCCCCGTGAGGCTGACGACATCGCCAACCTGGCTTTCATCGGCGGCAAAACCAATCGTGCGATCAGCGACAAAGCGCCTGTGACCTACCTGTTGCCGCTGGTGGCACAGCACGGTGCGGCACCATTCGCGGCACAGTGCATCCCGGTGGAGGAGGAACTGTTGGTACTGGATCACTACAAGGCGTTCTTGCAGGAGCGCCGTAAACGCATCGCGGCGGCACTGAATGCTTTCATCCATGCGGCCGCTTGAGCTGTCAGCGCCACCTTGTTGCCACACGGTGACCCACATGTCGCCACAATGCTGCCGCCATGTTCAACACAATGTTGCCACGCTGTTCACCACATTGACGCCACTTTGTGCACACAGTGTTGCCACCATGCCTGACACATTCCGGCCGGGACGCAGCCCGAGAGTCGCTTGTCCCCAGCACGATGAGCAGATTCTTTGTGCTGGCTCTCGAGAGCACAAAGAATGTGGCCGCTGGGCTCGATTTCGCCAGAAATCGGGCGCGGCGGCGTGGGGACAACGAATGGTCGATGCGTCCAGCCTGCACCTTATGAAACCCCGCTGCGGCCATGCGCCGGGTTGCCGCCCTGTGCGGCTGGCGGGTGAGAACATGCCGCCGTACTTGGAGCGCCACTTGTAGAACGTAGCCGTGCTGATGCCCAGCTCCCGGCAAAGCTCGGGTACTGCCAGGCCCGCCTCCACGCGCTTGAGCGACTCAATGATCTGGCTGTCCGTGAACCGCGACTTCTTCATATCGTAGAACTCCTCAGTGAGAAAATTCTACTTCTGACTCCACCGCTTCTGTGGGGGGATTACCGAGCCTTCAGTACTGCTGGAGGCGCCGGCGGCTGGACAGGAGCCTGCACCGTAACATCGTAGCGTTACGATGGTCACTGCCTAGTCGCTCGCGGCAGCTATCGCAGCCATCTGCTTTCAAGAATAAGTAAAGTACACTACAATGGTTCTTAAGCAATTTTTTTCGCGATAAGGGTCATAAAAGTGACTTTTCATCTCTCGACTCCCGCTGAGATCCTGCACGCGCTGGGTGTTCGTCTGCGCGAGCAGCGGCTTGCCCAATCGCTCACGCAGCGTGAACTGGCGCAAATGGCCGGACTGTCGCTGGGGGCGTTGCGCAAACTCGAAAGCGACGGCCAGTGCTCGCTGGAAACGCTGGTCCGCGTTGCGCAGGCACTTGGCTTGCTGGAGGCGCTGGACGATCTCTTCGTGCTCAAACGGCAATCCATCGCCCAGATGGAGCAGGTGGACCTTGTCAGCCGCCGCCAGCGTGCGCCGCGTAAGAGAACATCATGAAGCTGCTTACCGTGCATTATTGCGGCTGGGGAGAAGACTGGCCGTTGGGACGCTTAGCCGATGACGGTCAATCCCTGCTCTTCGAATATTCTCCCGTAGCCCTGTCTCAGGGCTTGGAACTGTCGCCCTTGCACCTCAAGCTGCGTGCGGATGCCTACGGTGGTTTTCCGACCCATTTGCATCGCCTTCCGGGCCTGATCGCCGACAGTCTGCCTGACGGCTGGGGTTTGCTGCTGATGGATCGCTTGTTCCGTCAACACGGCTTGCGCCATCCCGGGCCGCTGGACCGGCTGGCCTTCATTGGTGAGCGCGCCATGGGCGCGTTGCGCTTCGTTCCGGCAAGCGACGCCGCTGCCCAGGAGCCCGACTGGTCCTTGCTGGCGCTGGCCGAGCAAAGCCGTCTCGCGCTCGCGGGCGAGGCGGGGGCAGCCCTGCGCGAGCTCGCGCTCACCGGCGGCTCACCGCAAGGGGCCAGGCCCAAGGCCTTGGTGCAGTACGACGCAACGACCGGGCAAGTCAGCACCCGTCCGGATGCGCCCGGCAGTCCCTGGCTGGTCAAGTTCCCGGCGCAGAACGAACACAAGGAAGTCTGCGTCATCGAGCAGCTCTATGCCGAGTTGGCTCGGGATTGCGGACTGGATGTACCCGAAAGCCGCTGGTTCGACCTTGGCCCTGAACTGGCCGCCTTCGGCGTCGCGCGCTTCGACCGAGAGGGTGGGCAACGCGTCCCGGTGCACAGTCTGGCTGGATTGTTGCAGGTGGATTTTCGCCTGCCCGGTGCCACCGACTACACCGCCTTCCTGCGAGCTACCCGTTTCCTGACGCGCGACGAGCGCGAAGTGGAGAAAGCCTACGCGCGAGCCGTCTTCAATGTGCTCTTCCACAACCGTGACGACCACCCCAAGAATTTCGCCTGGCGTCTCGGGCCCGACCGGCGCTGGCGTCTGGCTCCGGCATTCGACCTGACCTTCAGCGAAGGCCCGATGGGCCAGCATCACCTGGACGTTTGCGGCGAAGGTGCTGCCATCGAACGTCGGCATTTATTGCGTCTGGCGGAGGAAGGTGGCATCCCAAGGAAACGGGCGGAAGAGGTCATCGACCGGATGTTGCCGCAGGCAAGCTCATTGGGTGAGCGATTTGAGCGTGTTCCGATCAGGCAGATGTTGGCGCAGCAGATAAAATCCACCATTGATACCTGTCGCAGGCGCCTGGAAAGTTGAATCCGAGCCGGCGCAACGGCGCCAGATCAGGGGTGAACGTACTCAATGCTGAGTTTTTTGAGTACAAACATGAGTATATTTTTTAATGGAGCAGCATGGTGAATTGTTCATTCAATGACTTGCAGTCACAATCGCTGTTTAACGTCTGATTCCGTCTTGAAGCAGCATGAGGAACCCGCGCCTGGCGCGGGTTGCTTGTTTGTGGCGCTGGTTGGCATGCATGTTCAGCGGGACGTGTATAGAAAACGTGATCTCCATACGGAGGACAGCGTATGGAAGCCCGGCAAAGGGGGGAAATCGGAGTCAGCGCTCCTGTCGATGGAGCGCATCCCGCAATGCCGCCTCCACCCCCTCCCAGCGAAACACATTCCCAGCCTCCACCGCACGCCGCGCCATCAACCGCTGCCCACCCAGCAGCAGCACGGCCATCTCGCCCAAAGCCAGCTGTAGCACCCAGCCCGGCATTCCCAGCACCGCTGGCCGGCGCAGCGTCCGCGCCAGCGCCTGCGTAAACTCCGCATTGCGCACCATCCCTGGCGCACAGGCATTGAACACGCCCCGACATTCCCGGTGCTGCAACACGAAATCGATCAGCCCGACCTCATCGTCCAGATGGATCCACGGCATCCACTGCTGGCCGTGACCCAGTTGGCCACCCAAGCCCAGCTGGAACGGCAGCCGCATGCGCGCCAGCATGCCGCCCGTGGGCGAGAGCACCGGTGCCGTACGGATCAGGGCCACGCGCATGCCCAACGTCTGGGCGCGCAAGGCCTCTTGCTCCCAGGCCGCACACAGCTGGCTGCCAAAATCCGTGCCGCAGGAGGCGCTGTCTTCATCGAGCAGGCGCTCGCCGCCATCGCCATACCAGCCGGTCGCCGAGCCGGATATCAGCACTTCGGGTCGCACGGGCTGGCGCTGCAGCCAGTCCACCAGCGTACGCGTCAGATCGACCCGGCTGCGCCACAGCAGCTGGCGTCGCGCGGCGGACCAGCGCCGATCGGCAATTGGGGCACCGGCCAGGTTCACCACCGCATCCAGTGGCTCGTCGTCCAGTTCCTGCAACTGTGCGATGCCGCGTGCGCTGCTGCACAGCGCCGCCACCTGCTCCGGCCGGCGGCTCCAGACCAGCAGCGTATGGCCCTGTGCGGACCAGAGGCGGCACAAGGCCTGACCGATCAGGCCGGTACCGCCGGTGAGCAGGATGCGCATGGGAATCCTCCAGGAGTTTGGAATGCTCTATGCACTATAGCCCGAAGGGATTAATCAGATGCGAGGGTTGGGGGGTGATGACTATCTGTCTATACAAGTCAAAATACAACTATAGATTTAATATAATTGAAGGGGGAAATGTGTGACGAACGTCAGCCAAGCCCTTGTCAGTTCATTGACGAAACCGATTTTTCATAATACTATGTGTGATACAAGCAAAGGCTTGCCATGCGCAGCCCGATAAGGATCCTGAAAAGTGCCTGGCTTCATCGCTTTGCGCGCAAGGAGGACATCACGGATCAAGTGCTGGTGCATGCCGTCATGCGCGCAGAGCAAGGTCTGGTAGATGCGGTGTTGGGCGGTAATGTGATCAAGCAGCGTGTAGCCCGGCAAGGGCAGGGCGCATCAGGCGGCTATCGCACCATCATCCTGTACCGGACGGCAACACGGGCGATTTTCATGTATGGCTTTGCAAAAAGTGATCGTGACAACCTGGATGTGCATGAAACCACCCAGTACAAGAAGGCGGCCGTTCATATGCTTGGCTTGTCAGACCAGCAGCTGGACAGCCTGATCCGCATCGGCAAGTTCACGGAGATCAACCGCCATGACTAAACGATACCGCAGTGATGCACTCGCCGCCCTGCACGAATCCCTCGAAGCCCTGCATGACATCGGCGCAATCGACAAGCGTACCCTGCGCGAGTTCGATGAAGCCTGCCTGTCGCCGGTGCTGCCCATGGCACCCGAGGATATCCGCGCCCTGCGTGAGCGCGAGCAATTGTCGCAACCCGTGTTTGCACGCTATCTCAACGTCAGCCGCAACCTGATTTCGGATTGGGAACGCGGCGTCAAGAAGCCGGGCGGGCCGGCCTTGCGCCTGCTCACCATCGTGCAGAAAAACGGGATCCAGGCCATCGCCTGAGTTCCCGCAGGTCTGAACCTCACTCCGCCGGCGGCTTCTCCTTGATCATCACCAGCAGCATCTTGAAGCCACCCAGCGGCTTCACCGCGTGCGGGATGTTCGCCGGCATCAGCAGCGAATCGCCTTCGCCCACGATATGCGGCACGCCGGCCACCGGAATCTCGGCGCGGCCTTCCACGCCAATCACCAGCGCGTCATAGGGCGCGGTGTGCTCGCTCAGGCCTTCCTCGCCGTCAAAGGCAAACAGGGTCACGCTGCCGGATGCGTTTTTTACCAGCATGCGGCTGACCACCGCGCGATCCTGGTAGGACAGTAGTTGCTTGAGGTTGAGGACTTCGGTGATTTTGCTATCGCTCATGGGTAAACCTCCTTGTCGTGATGATTCCACTATAGGTGAACCGATCCCGCCATGGGCCGATACCCGCAGCTGCCATGGCGGTACTCTGGCGGCACGGCTGGCGACAAGCAAGCATAATCAGGGCCATATCCGCAACAGCAAGGAACACTCGCATGAGCACAGACACCGCCTACGACTACGATCTGATCACCCTGGGTGCCGGCTCCGGCGGCGTGGCCGCCTCGCGCCGTGCCGCTGCGCTGGGTGCCAGGGTGCTGATCGCCGAAAACAGCCGCGTTGGCGGCACCTGCGTGATCCGCGGCTGCGTGCCCAAGAAGCTGATGATGTACGCCGCCAGCTTTGCCGACAGCTTTGACTATGCGCGCGGCTACGGCTGGTCCTTCTCCGATCCGGTGTTCGACATGGCCAATTGGGCCGATACCAAGGCCGCCGAACTGGACCGGCTGGAAAGCATCTACCTAGGCATGCTGGAGCGTGCCGGCGTGACGCTGGTACGTGGCCACGCGCGCATCGTTGGCCCGCACACGGTCGAGATCGACGGCCAGCGCCATACCGCGCGCCATATCCTGATCGCCACCGGCGGCCACCCCAATACCGATACGATTCCGGGGCTGGAGCAGGCCATGACCTCCAACGAGATCCTGGACCTGCGCGAGGTGCCCGAGACCCTGCTGGTGGTCGGCGCCGGCTTTATCGCGGTCGAATTTGCCAGCATCATGACGCGCCTGGGCAGCCAGGTGCATCTGGTCTACCGTGGCGACCTGCCGTTGCGCGGCTTTGACGAGGACTTGCGCCAGCGCGTGGCACAGGCGCTGCAGGCCAAGGGCGTGCAGCTGCACAGTGGCCATGCACCGCAAAAGCTCGAGCGTGACGGCGATGCTTTCGTGCTGCACCTGGAAGGCGGTGAACAGCTGCGTGGGGCGGCGGTGCTCAACGCCACCGGCCGCAGCCCCAACACCCAGGGCATCGGTCTGGAAAGTGTCGGCATCAGCGTGAACAAGAAGGGCGCGATTCCGGTCGATGCCGACAGCCGCACCAGCGTGGAGCATATCTGGGCCGTGGGCGATGTCACCGATCGCGTCAACCTGACCCCGGTCGCCATTGCCGAAGGCCGCGCCATGGTCGAATCGGTGTTTGGCAACACGCCGCGCCGTGTCGACCACAGCATTGTCGCCAGCGCCGTGTTCACCGATCCGCCCATGGCCACGGTTGGTCTGACCGAAGCGCAGGCGGCAGAAAAAGGCCCGATCCGCGTGTTCGAGAGCGATTTCCGCCCGATGAAGGACGCCTTTGTCGATGGCAGCAGCCGCAGCTACATGAAGCTGGTCGTCGATGCCGACACCGACAAGGTGCTGGGCGCGCACATGGTCGGTGCCGATGCACCGGAAATCATCCAGAGCCTGGCCGTGGCGGTGACCTGCGGCGCGAGCAAGGCCGATTTTGACCGCACCATTGCCGTACACCCGACGGCAGCGGAAGAATTCGTGCTGATGCGCGAACCCAGCCGCTGAACAGGGCAAGCGTAGCCAGGGCTACGCTTGACATACAATCAGGCACAATATTCCCGAAATATTGGCAGTCCGCTGCGCGTCACACGGCAGTGTCCTCTGCGTCAGCGGAACTGCCCAACAATATCCAGAGGCATCATGCAAGTCTTCAAAGCACCCCAGGCCCAGGTCCTCAGCGCCCTGCAATCCGTAGCCGGCATTGTCGAGCGTCGCCATACCCTGCCGATCCTGGCCAACGTGCTGCTGCGCAAGCAGGATGACATGCTCCAGCTCATCACCAGCGACCTGGAAATCCAGATCCGCACCGTGGCCGAGCTGGGTGGCGATGCCGGCGAGTTCAGCACCACGGTCGGGGCACGCAAGCTGATCGACATCCTGCGCACCATGCCGGCGGACCAGATCGTCACGCTGGAAGCCAGCCAGAACAAGCTGATCCTCAAAGGCGGCAAGAGCAAGTTCACGCTGCAGTCGCTGCCGGCCGAGGACTTCCCGCTGGTGCAGGAGGCGGCCAACTTCGGCCCGCAGTTCAGCGTGCCGCAAAAGGTGCTCAAGCAGCTGCTGTCGCAGGTCTCGTTTGCCATGGCGGTGCACGATATCCGCTACTACCTCAACGGCATCCTGTTCGTCGCCGAAGGTAACAAGCTGAGCCTGGTCGCCACTGATGGCCACCGCCTGGCCTACGCCAGCGCCACGCTCGAGAACGAAGTGCCCAAGCAGGAAGTGATCCTGCCGCGCAAGACCGTGCTGGAACTGCAGCGCCTGCTGTCCGATGCCGACGGTGCCATCGAGATGCAGTTTGCCGGTAACCAGGCCAAGTTCAGCTTTGGCGGCATGGAATTCGTCAGCAAGCTGGTCGAGGGCAAGTTCCCCGATTACAACCGCGTCATACCGCGCGACCATGGCAACCTGGTCACGCTGGGCCGCGCGCCGCTGCTGGCCGCGCTGCAGCGTACCGCCATCCTGACCAGCGAGAAGTTCAAGGGCGTGCGCCTCAACTTTGACAACGCTACGCTGCGCATTGCCTGCAACAACGCCGAGCAGGAAGAGGCGGTGGACGAACTCGACATCGACTACGCCGGCAACCCGATCGAGATCGGCTTCAACGTCACCTACCTGATGGACGTGCTTGGCAACATGGGCCAGGACATGGTGCAGATCGCGCTGCAGGACAACAACAGCTCGGCGCTGGTCACGATTCCCGATGACGACCAGTTCAAGTACGTGGTCATGCCGATGCGCATCTGAGCGATCGCGCTTTCACATAGGGGGCAGCCTGCGGGCTGCCCTTGTTTTTGCTGCCATCGGAAGCGTACGTGCAGCAAAAACATGCATGTGTCACGTTCAGGGCGTACAATGCTTCAGGGTTTACCCGTACGGTTGCGCGTACCGTAAACCGGGATTGTCTGCCCGGCGACAATCTGGTGGCTGAAACAACCCGCCAGTGCCTGCGCAGATTCCGCACCATGCCGCCTGCACCCTGGCATCAGGAGACAAGTGCAGCGGCATGTTTTTCATCCTGATTGAAAGACACGCCAGTATGACGACTTCCTCCCGAGTAATGCACCAGGCCTTCCGCGACAAGATCATGTCCGCCGAAGAGGCCGCCCGTTTCATCAAGCATGGCGACAACGTCGGCATGAGCGGCTTTACCGGCTCTGGCCAGCCCAAGGTCGTGCCCTATGCACTGGCTGCCCAGATCGAGGCGGCGCAGGCGCGCGGCGAGCCTTTCCGCATCGGCGTCTGGACCGGTGCCTCTACCGCTCCCGAGCTGGACGGTGCACTGGCCAAGGCCAACGGCATCGAGATGCGTCTGCCCTACCAGTCCGACCCGATCTGCCGCCAGAAGATCAACGAAGGCACCATGCAGTACGCCGACATCCACCTGTCGCACGTGGCGCAGTATGTCTGGTTCGGCTTCTATGGCGGCCTGAACGTGGCGCTGGTCGAAGTCGCTGCGGTGCTGGAAGACGGCTCGCTGGTGCCGTCTACCTCCATCGGCAACAACAAGACCTGGCTGGACCAGGCCGACAAGATCATCCTGGAGGTGAACAGCCGCCAGAGCATGGCGCTGCGCGGCATGCACGACATCTACTACGGCACCCAGCTGCCGCCGCACCGCCTGCCGATTCCGATGACGCACAGCGACAACCGCATCGGTGATCCCTACCTGCGCGTGGACCCGAACAAGGTCGTGGCCGTGGTCGAGACCGACGCGCCTGACCGCAACACCGCCTTCTCCGCGCCGGATGCGCAGTCCGAGATGATCGCCGGCCACCTGGTCGAGTTCTTCAAGAGCGAAGTCAAGAAGGGCCGCCTGCCGGCCAGCCTGCTGCCGCTGCAATCCGGCGTCGGCAACATCGCCAACGCGGTGCTGGATGGCCTGAACAAGAGCTCCTTCGAAGACATGACGGCCTATACCGAAGTGCTGCAGGACGGCATGCTGGACATGATTGCCTCCGGCAAGCTGCGCCACGCGTCTGCCACCGCCATCAGCCTGAGCGAAAACGGCCTGAAGTACTTTGAAGAGAACATCGACATGCTGCGCAGCAAGATCCTGCTGCGCCCGCAGGAAATCTCCAACCACCCGGAAGTGATCCGCCGCCTGGGCATCCTGGCGATGAACGGCATGATCGAGGCTGACATCTACGGCAACGTCAACTCCACCCACATCATGGGCACGCGCATCATGAACGGTATCGGTGGTTCCGGCGACTTCGCCCGCAACGCCTATATCTCCGTGTTCATGACGCCGTCCACCGCCAAGAACGGCCAGATCTCCTGCATCGTGCCGATGGTCAGCCACGTGGACCACACCGAGCACGACGTGCAGGTGCTGGTGACCGAACAGGGTCTGGCCGACCTGCGCGGCCTGGCGCCCAAGGCGCGTGCCGAGCTGGTGATCAAGAACTGTGCGCACCCTGACTACCGTGACCAGCTGATGGACTACTACCAGCGTTCGCTGCGCGAGTCGCCTGGCAAGCACACGCCGCACATCCTGACCGAAGCCCTGTCCTGGCACGAGCGCTTCGAGAAGACCGGCTCCATGAAGCCGTGATTCCGGTCACAGGCTAGCCCGTGAAGGCGAATGTCCGCGTGGGCATTCGCCTTTTTGCTGATGCAGCATCGAGCGATAGCGTTTATCATTCGATCTTTCTGTCAAGAATTTTTACGAAACACGTCATGAATCGTCGCCTTTTTTCCGTCCGTACCCTGATGACCTCCGTTGCTGCCGCCGCCCTGCTGTGGGGCTGCAGCAAGTCTGCGCCGGATGCACCGGCTGCTGCCGGCAGCGCTGCCTCTGCCGCCGCTGGCCTGCCGGCCAAGATCGTGGTGGGCCTGGATGACAACTTCCCGCCCATGGGTTTCCGTGACGAGAAGGGCGAGCTGGTCGGCTACGACCTGGATCTGGCGCGTGAGGCCGGCAAGCGCATGGGCGTGGAAATGGAATTCAAGCCGATCGACTGGAGCGCCAAGGAAGCCGAGCTCAATGGCAAGCGCGTGGACCTGCTGTGGAACGGCATGACCATCACCGAAGAGCGCAAGAAGAACGTCAACTTCACCAAGCCCTACATGCAGAACCAGCAGATCGTGATCGTGACCGAAAAGTCGCCGATCCAGGCCAAGGCCGAGCTGGCTGGCAAGGTGGTGGGCGTCCAGGACGGCAGCACGGCCGTGGAAGCGGTGCAGAAGGATCCGCTTGCCAAGGACATCAAGGAGCTGAAGAAGTTCGGTGACAACGTTGCCGCGCTGATGGACCTGACCACCGGCCGTCTGGACGCCGTGGTGGTGGACGAAGTGGTCGGCCGCTACTACACCAGCAAGAAGCCGGGCGAGTACCGCGTGCTGGCAGACAACTTCGGCAGCGAAGACTACGGCGTGGCAGTGCGCAAGGACGATGCCGAGCTGCTGACCAAGCTGGACCAGACGCTGGACGCCATGGTTGCCGACGGTTCCGCCAAGACCATCTACGACAAGTGGTTCGCCGAAGCCAAGCAGTAAGCTGCTGGCGATTCCTGCCGGCCACATGCGCTACCTGCATGTGGCCTGCGGCTGATCTGCTGATCCGGCATGGATAACATCCTCAACATGCTGCCCCCGCTGCTCGAAGGCGCGGGCACCACCCTCCAGCTGTTCTTCATCACCCTGATCCTGGCGATTCCGCTGGGGCTGGTGCTGGCGCTGCTGCGCATGTCGCGCTTTGCCGTCGTGCGCCAGGCGGTGAGCGGCTATATCTGGCTGATGCGCGGCACACCGCTGATGCTGCAGCTGCTGTTCATCTACTTTGCGCTGCCGTTTGTGCCGGTGATCGGCGTCAGGCTGCCGGACTTCCCGTCGGCGGTGGTGGCGTTTGCACTCAACTTTGCCGCCTATTTTGCCGAGATCTTTCGCGCCGGCATCCAGAGCGTGGATCGCGGCCAGTACGAGGCGGCCAAGTCGCTCGGCATGAGCTATGGCCAGACCATGCGCCGCATCGTGCTGCCGCAGATGGTGCGCCACATCTTGCCGCCCATGAGCAACGAGACCATCACGCTGGTCAAGGACACCGCGCTGATCTACGTGCTGGCTCTGAATGACCTGCTGCGCGCCGCGCGCAACATCGTGCAGCGCGAGTTCACCGTCACGCCCTTCATCGTGGCGGCGCTGTTCTACCTGATCATGACACTGGTGCTGACCTGGATCTTCCAGCGCCTGGAGCAACGCTATGCCCGACAAGACCAGTAAGGAGGCCCAGCCGGCGCTGCTGCTCGAAGGCGTGCACAAGCGCTTTGGCGACAACCATGTGCTGCGTGGCGTGTCGCTGCGGGTGCAGCCGGGCGAGGTAATTGCCATTCTCGGCTCTTCCGGCTCCGGCAAGTCGACGCTGCTGCGCTGCCTGAACCACCTGGAAACGGTGGAGCAGGGTCGTATCGTCATCGCCGGCCAGACTCTGGTCGAGAACGATGCCGCCGGCAAGGCGCGCTACCCGGACGAGCGCCAGGTGCGCCGCATTTGTGCCTGCACCGGCATGGTGTTCCAGCATTTCAACCTGTTCCCGCACATGACGGTGCTGCAGAACCTGATCGAGGCCCCGATGACGGTCAAGGGCCTGAAGCGCGAGCAGATCGTGCCGCAGGCCGAGGAGCTGCTGCACAAGGTCGGCCTGAGTGACAAGCGCGATGCCTATCCGAACCGCCTTTCTGGCGGCCAGAAACAGCGCGTGGCGATTGCGCGCGCGCTGGCGATGCAGCCGGCGCTGATGCTGTTCGATGAGCCCACCAGTGCACTTGACCCGGAGCTGACCGGCGAAGTGCTGCGCACCATGCGCCAGCTGGCAGCCGAACACATGACGATGCTGGTGGTGACACACGAGATGGCGTTTGCGCGCGAGGTCGCGCACCGCGTGCTGTTCATGGACCAGGGCGTGATCGCCGAAGACCGGCCGGCGCAGGACTTTTTCCGCGATCCGCAACACCCGCGCGCCCGCGCCTTCCTGCAGCACATGCTCTAAACCCACAGCCCGTCATGACGACGGGCTGTTTTTTGGCTGCGATCAGGCTGCTGGTTGCAGCGATGGGTGCTGGGACAGCGCCACGTATTCGTGCACCGGCACTTCCTCGGCGCGACGCTGCAGGTCAAACTCGCCGGCAAAGCCGTGCTGTTCCAGCCAGTGGCCGAGCGAATGGCGCAGCAGCTTGCGGCGCTGGCTGAAGGCCGATTGCACCAGTCCGGCATAGGTCGGCAGGTGCAGTTGCGGTGGCTCGGCCAGCGGCACCATGCGCACCACGGCGCTGTTCACCCTGGGCGGCGGGTCAAAGCTCTCCGGCGGCACGAACAGCACCTGCTCCATGGCGTAGCGCCACTGCAGCATTACCGTCAGGCGGCTGTAATCGCTGCTGGCGGGCGAGGCCAGCATGCGGTCGATCACTTCTTTCTGCAGCATGAAATGCTGGTCGCGGATCACCTGCACATGGTCAAGCAGGTGGAACAGGATCGGCGTGGAGATGTTGTAGGGCAGGTTGCCGCAGACGCGCACGCGCTCCCAGCCGCGTTCGGCGACCAGCGCCGAGATATCGACCTTGAGCACGTCCGATTCGATCACGTCCAGCTGCGGATGCTGGCGCAGGCGCGCCGCCAGGTCGCGGTCCAGCTCGATCACGGTGAGCTGGCCGGCGCGTTCCACCAGCGGTTGTGTCAGCGCCGCCAGGCCGGGACCGATCTCGATCAGCGGTTCGCCGGCGCGCGGCGCAATCGCATCGACGATGCCGGCGATGATGCCGCCATCACACAGGAAGTTCTGGCCGAAGCGCTTGCGTGCCACATGGCCGCCGCTGCCACGCACGGCCTGCTTGCGCGGCGCGGCGCCACCACGGCGGGAGGAGGAGGGCGCGCGACTCAACTCGGCGTCCTGCGCATCTCGATGTAGGCGCGGCCGCGGATCTCTTCTTCCCAGTTGCGCAGGGCCTCACCGGCGCGCTGCTCACGCAGGGCGGCGCGCGCCATGGCGACCTGTTGCGCCTGCGTCATGGGCACCGAGCGGCGCTCCAGCAGCTGCACCAGATGCACGCCAAAACGCGAGGTGAAGGGCTGCGTCATGTTGCCGGCGGCCTGCAGCTGGCCCAGGCGCTCCTCGAACTCGGGCACGAACATGCCGGGCTGGGCCCAGCCCAGGTCGCCGCCCTGCTGGGCGCTGCCGTCCATGGACAGGCGACGTGCGGCATCGGCAAAATCGGTCTTGCCGGAGGCGATGTCACGGCGCACCTGGTTCAGCTGGGCCGTGGCCTGCTTGGCGGTCAGCTTGTCATTGGGGATCAGCAGGATATGGCGGGCATGGGTTTCCGTCACGCCAAACGCCATGTCGATGTTCTGGCGCTCGATCACCTGGATGATGTGGAAACCGTCCTCGGTGCGCACGGCATCAGTGCTCTGGCCCAGCGGCACGTTGCGGATCGCGGCTGCCAGATCGGCCGTCAGCTGCTCCTGCGGCACCAGCGGGCTGGCCTGCGGCGGGATGTCGCTGTACTCGCGCGCCACCTGCAGGAATTCCTGGCCGCTGCGTAGCGCCTTCACGGCGTTGTTGGCCTTCTGCTGCAGGCCCTGCACCTGTTCGGCGCTGGCGCCCGGTGGCACGGCGATCAGGATCTGTGCCATGCGCACGGCCGGCACCAGGCTATCGGGCAGGCCCTGCTTGATGCGCTGCTCGCGCAGCGTGCGCAGTGCTTCCAGGTCGCTGACCTTGGCCACTTCCTGGTTCACGCGGGCATCACGTACGCGTTCCAGCAGGTAGGCGTCACGCAGGGCGGCGCGGTACTGCGATGCGGCAATGCGGCGCTCCTGGATGAAGCGGGCGCGGAACTTTTCGGGGCTCAGATTGGCCTGGCGCGCCAGCGTGCGCTCACGCACGTCCAGCTCCTCGTCGCTGATGGTGATACCAGTACCGCGCGCCGACTGGATCGCGGCTTTCTGGAAGATCACGTCATCAAGCGCACGCTGCAGCAGCGCCTGGCGTGCCGGAACCGGCTGCTTGGCGGCTGTCAGGCTGCGGGACAGTTCGTTGGCGCGCACCTGGACTTCGCGGTTGGTGACGGGCTCCTTGTTGACCACGGCGACGATGTAGTCGCTCTGCACTCCGGCACGCGCGCCCTGGGCCTGCACGGCCGGCAGCAGGGCCTGGCCGCCCAGCAGCAGGGCGCAGGCCAGCGCCGGGGCGTGCATGCGGTGGAAGAAGGAGGGCTTGCGTACGGCAGTCATGGCATCTCTCTCAGAATGGCGATCCGGAGCTGTTGCGGCGATCGCGCAGCAGCTGGTAATTGGGGATATTGTCGGTGAAAGTCCGGATCGGGCTGGAGCCCAATCGTGACAATCCGTTGAACTCGAGCTGGAACATGATGCGGTTGTCCATCTTGGCCGGCTGGTGCTGGACCGCCTTGCGGTGCAGGGCAATGCGGCCGATCCAGCAGCAGCTGTCGTACTCGAGGCCGACAATCGATTCGACCAGGCGGCTTTCCTGCAGTGAGTAGAACAGGCGGCCGACCGTGTACCAGCGGCCCGGTCCCAGTCCCTGGCCGGCAGGCTTCTCGACGTCCTTGCTGCCCCACAGGTCGTTCAGCGGCCATTGCCAGCCGACGTCGATCTGTTCGGTGCGCTCGCGCTGGTGGCGGTAGTGCGCGGTGATGCTGCGGTAGGGGCCAGGCGTGTAGCTGCCGCCCACCACGCCGCGCATGGTGCGGCCGATTTCCGGATCCCACTGCATGCTGGCGCGGGTGCTCCACTGCGGTGTCCAGTTGACGGTGCCGTCCAGCAGCAGGTTGCTGAAGCTGTTGCTGTCGGGCGTGTCCTCGTCGTTGAGCTGGACGCGGCGTGTCTTGAGCTGCTTGCGCGCGGCCACGGTCAGGTTGGCCAGCTCGGCGCCATCGGCGTTGTCATACAGGCGGCTGGTCACGCCCAGCGTGGCCGAACGCGTATCGGCAATGCGGTCATTGCCGGAGAACGGATTCGCGCTGTAGATGCTGGACAGGTTGAAGTCCTTCAGCCAGCTGTCGTAGGCCGGCAGGTGGTTCTGCTCCTTGTACGGCGTATAGGCCAGGAACAGGCGCGGCTCCAGCGTCTGGCGCACGTTGCGGCTGAACATCTGCGTATCGCGCTCGAACACCAGCGAGCTGTCCAGTGTGGCGGTCGGGATCACCACGCTGTCGGAGCGCTTGCCGTTGTCCATGGCCGTATCCGTGCTGTAGTGGCGCGCGTTGACTTCCAGCGCCGGCACCACATAGCCCCAGGGGCGTATCCAGGGGTAGCTGACACGGGCGCGCGCGTAGCTGCGGTCGCCATCCGGGTATTCGGCCAGGCTGGAGTCGGAACGGAAACGCGTGTGATCCAGATCCAGCGACAGGTCAAAGCCGCGCACATCGTCACGCGTGTAGTTCAGGTGCAGCTGCGGCGACTTGTCGTAGGGCGGAATGATGGGGTCTGGCTGCTGCAGCGTCTGCCACTTCTCGTTGCGGATAAAGCCGGACCAGTAGTCCTTTTTCCAGCCCAGCTGGATGTTGCTGGAGAAGGTGCGTTCGCTCAGCAGCGTGTTGCGGCTGTCGAAGTTGTAGAAATCGCGCCAGTAGTTGTCATCGCTGACGCGTTCCAGATGCATGTCGAGCTTGAACTGGCCGTAGCGCTCCGGCACCGACGGGAAGGTCTGCGCATGCTGGAACACGTAATGCCAGCGGTCCAGGTTGTCACGCAGATTGTCGCCCGGCAGGTAATTGGCCTGCAGGTTGCCGGCATAGGTGTCTTCCAGGTAGCGGAACTGGCCGAATAGATCCACGCCGCGCTTGCTGTAGACCGTGGGCATGACGGTGGCATCGCGGTTGGGCGCGATATTGAAGTAGTAGGGCTGCGCGACCTCGAAGCCGTCTTCGGTGCCGAGCGAGAAGGTCGGCGGCAGCAGGCCGGAACGGCGCTTGTCTGACAGCGGGAAACCCAGGCCACCGGGAATCGGCAGGATCGGCACGCCATAAAACACCAGCGCGCCATTTTCGACATAGCCTTCGTCGGCCTCGGTGTCGATGATGATTTTTTCGCCACGGATATACCAGGCCGGGTTCCAGTCGCCTTCCTGCCGGTCGGCGCGGCGGCAGGTGCTGTAGATCATGTCGTGGCCGATGCTGTGGCTGCCGTCGATGAATTCGATCTTGCTGGCCTGGGCCAGGCCACCGGTGCGCTGCATCTCCATCTGCACGTTGTCGAAAGTGCCCGATTGCGTATCGAGCTGCATTTGCAGCGCATCGCCGCTGTAGACATTGCCAGCGCGCTCGATGCGTACATCGCCCTTGGCGGTGACCTCGTTGGCGGGAATCGAATAGTGCAGCAACTCGCCCTGCACCACGGTGCCGGGCTGCTGGATCACGGCGGCGCCGGTAGCGGTGACGTCCAGGTCGACCTGGCCTTCGATCTGGTTGGCCTCGATCACGGTCGGACCGCTGGCAGGCTCCTGCGGCGCCGAGGCGGCCGCGACCGGCGGCACGATGGAAATGTCGTAGCCACGAGCCGCATCGGCCCAGGCCGGCATGGCCAGGCCGCTGCACAGCAGCAGCACGCCATGGGCGACAGGCGTACGCAGCCAGCGCGTGCTGCGGCGTTGCGAAAGTGCTGGGGAGTGCAGTCGGGAGCTCACGGTAGAAGAAGGGCAGGCTTTCGCCCACCAGGACAATTCCTGAAAAGAAGCATTCTGCCAGCCATTGGCCGGGCCGTGGCTGGCTGTGACAAAAATGCCATGGCGGCACGCCTTGCATACAATGGCGGCATGCCGCGCGCAGGTGCGCCGCACCCAATTATTACCGACTTGAACCATGTCCCTGCAGAATGATCCCATCGCGGCCCTGAACTGGTCCGCGCCCGAACGCGCCCAGCAGTTTTCCCAGTGGCTGGAAGCGATTGCCGCCCGCCAGCAGATTCGCCCCGAAAGCGTGGTGCTGGCCAATGCCGATGCCAGCTTCCGCCGCTACCTGCGCGTGCAGGGTGAAGCCGGCCAGCCCTCGCGCATCATCATGGATGCGCCGCCGGACAAGGAAAACTGCCAGCCCTTTGTGCATGTGGCCGGCCTGATGGAGCAGGCGGGCGTGCATGCCGCGCGCGTGCTCGAGTGGGATCGTGAGCACGGTTTCATGCTGCTGAACGATCTGGGCGGCGACACCATGATGACGGCGCTGGACGAACAGCAGCCGGTGGCGGCCATGCCCTACTACCAGCAGGCGCTGGACGCACTGCTGCCCTGGCAGCTGGCCTCGCGCCCGGACCAGTTGCCGGCCTACGACGAGGCCTTGCTGCGTCGCGAGCTGCAGCTGTTCCCCGACTGGTATCTGGCGCAGCACCGCCAGGTCACGCTCACGCCCGAGCAGCAGCAGGTGCTGGCCAGTACCTTCGACCTGATCGTGCAGCGCAACCTGGCCGCGCCCAGCGTCTATGTGCACCGCGATTTCATGCCACGCAACCTGATGCTGGGCGAGACACCGCAATCGCCGTTGGGTGTGCTGGACTTCCAGGACGCGGTCTACGGCCCGGTCACCTACGACATTGCCAGCCTGATGCGCGATGCATTCATCAGCTGGGACGAGGAGCTGGTGCTGGACATGACGATTCGCTACTGGGAGCGTGCGCGCAAGGCCGGCCTGATGGATTTCGAAGACTGGCACCAGGACTTTGGCGCCTTCTACCGCGCGGTCGAGTGGATGGGCCTGCAGCGCCATCTGAAAGTGGCCGGCATCTTTGCGCGCCTGACGCTGCGCGACGGCAAGGAGAAATACCTGGCCGATGCGCCGCGCTTCATCGAATACATCCGCCACGCCGGTCGCCGCTACCGTGAACTGGCACCGCTGCTGCAGCTGGTAGACCAGATCGAGGGCACGCAGGACGTTACCGGCTTCGCCTTTGGCCGCATGTAAGCCATGCCGCGTTTCCATTGCCCTCTGCCGCTGATTCCGGACACGGAGTTGCTGCTGCCACCCGGTGCGGCGCGCCATGTGCAGGTACTGCGGCTGCAGCCGGGTGATCGTATCGAGCTGTTCCATGGCGGCCTGCCCGATGCCGAGACGCCGGCCGATGCGCCCTGGCGCCATGGCCATGCCGAGGCCGAGGTGCTGCGCATGGGCCGCAGCGAGGTGGAAATTCGCATCCTCCAACTGCATCCGGAGCGCTCCGTGCCGGAGGCCGAGGTGCACCTGCTGGTTGGCGTGCCGGCCAATGAGCGCATGGACTGGCTGGTCGAGAAGGCCGCCGAACTCGGCGTGTGCAGCATCCAGCCCTTGCAGACCAGCCGCAGCGTGCTGCGGCTCAAGGGTGATCGCGCTGAACGTCGCCAGGCGCACTGGCAGGCGGTGGCGGTTGCGGCCTGCGAGCAGAGTGGCCGCACGTGCGTACCGCTTATCCACCCGCTGTGTGCGCTGCCGGAGGCGGTGACTGCGGCTGCCGGCCGCAAGGCGGTGCTGTCATTCGCACAGGGCAGCCAGCCGCTCCATGCCTGGGTGGGTGGCCAGCGTCCGCCACAGCCGGTCAGCCTGCTGTCCGGTCCGGAAGGCGGGCTAGATGCCGCCGAAGAGGCATTGGCGCTGCAACAGGGCTTCGAGCCGATCACGCTGGGTGCCCATGTGCTGCGCGCCGAGACGGCACCGCTGGCCGCATTGTCGCTATTGCAGCTCCTGCCTGCCGCACAGGCATGAAAAATCCCCCGGCAGCCAGGCTGGCGGGGGATGCTGCGGAATGCAGACGGGACCGGGCGATCAGGCCTCGGCGGCGTCAGCCTTGCGCAGGATCTGGTACAGCTCGTCCTTCAGGGCCAGCTTTTCTTTTTTCAGGACTTCGATCTCGATGTCGGTAGCCGGCTCCAGACGGGCTTCCATGTTCTTGATCTTCTGGTCCATGTCGTTATGCTTGTCGAACAGGCGCTCGAAACGGGCATCTTCGGTCTTCAGCTTGGTGATCAGGTCGCGGTATTCGGGGAACATCAGAGATCCTCTTGAGGTTGGTTGGAATGCTGAAAGCAGGAGTCCGGCAGGTCCTGCCGCATGCCTTCAGTATACCAAGGAGCGCTTCGGGCCAGAAGCGCTGCGCACACTCAGGGCTGCTTGCCTTGACGCACTTGGCGCTCATGTTCAGCCGCGTCATGGGCAATCTTCTTGCGGAAATACATGACAAAGAATACGGACATGCCAACGATGAACAGGATGGTAAACAGCGACAGCAGCCCAATATCGGTGCGGAACAGTTCGGTCATCAGGACATCCATGGGTTTTCTCCAGATAATAGTCAGATTGCATTGGAGCAGACTTGCCGGCAAGTGGATTTGACTGGAGTCAAATCACTCACGAATAGCTGAAAGTTTCCACGCTCTGGCACAATATACAATAACATATACCATCTGGATGTGACCATGACCACCACGGACGATACCCAGGACTCCACGCCGTCCTACGCAGGCGACATTACACCCCAGCAGGCCCATGATTGGCAGCAGCAAGGGCAGGGCCTGATCATTGATGTGCGTACCAGCGCAGAACAGGACTGGGTCGGCTTCGTGCCGTCGGCGGAGGCCTTGCCCTGGAAGGAGTATCCGGCGATGGAAGTCAATCCCGGATTCGACCAGCGCGTGCAGCAGCTGGCGGCCAGTCATCCCGGCAAGTCACTGCTGTTCCTGTGCCGCAGCGGGGCGCGTTCGATTGATGCCGCCACGCGCGCCACGGCGCTGGGGCTGGGGCCGTGCTACAACATTCTGGAAGGCTTTGAGGGCTCCCTGGACGCGGAGGGCCACCGTGGCACGCTCGGAGGCTGGCGCTATCGTGGCCTGCCCTGGCAGCAGAAGTAAGCCAAGGCCTATCAGCGTCATAGCGGGTGTCGATTGTCATATCAATTGATAATCATTATCATTTGATATACGGCCTCCAGCCTGGAGGTCCTACAGGAGATCATCATGGCCCGCATCCGCAAGCTCGTCCTTACCCATCGCCAGACCCTGCTCAAGACACTGAGCTACTCCGGCATGCACATGCTGGTGGCGGCCACGGTGGCGTATCTGGTCACAGGCGACATCAAGGCGGCGATTGCCTTGTCCCTGCTGGAGCCGGCGGTGCAGACCGTGGCCTATGTGTTCCATGAGCGCGCCTGGGAGCGCGTGCTGCGTCGCCGCCAGTCGCAGGCAGGCCAGGCCGCCGCGAACGCACCGGAGCAGCTGGCCGGATCGGCGGCCTAGGTGCGCTGCACCTGGTAGACCGCGGTGCTGGCCAGCAGGTTGGGGCACCAGCGCACCACTTCACCTTCGTGCAGGCCGAATTTGTCGAGCACGCGCAGGCCGTTGCGGGCGGCCAGCACGCCAAAATCGGCATGGGTACCGACGCGGATGTTGGGCGTGTTGTACCACTCGTAAGGCATGCGCTTGCTCACCGGCATGCGGCCACGCAGGATCGACAGCCGGTTCGGCCAGTGGGCAAAGTTGGGGAAGGCAATCACGCCCAGCTTGCCGACGCGGGTGGTCTCGCGCAGCATGGTTTCGGCATTGCGCAGGTGCTGCAGCGTGTCGATCTGCAGCACCACGTCAAAGCTGTTGTCGGCAAACATCGGCAGGCCGGTGTCCAGATTGATCTGCAGCACATCCACGCCGCGCTGCAGGCAGGCCTGTACGTGGGCATCGTCGATTTCCACGCCATAGCCGGTACAGCCGCGCTGCTCGCGGAGGTAGGCGAGCAGCCGGCCGTCGCCACAGCCCAGGTCCAGCACATGGGCACCTTGCGGCACCAGCCGCGCAATCGCCTCGATCGCTACCAGTCCGCCGCTCATGCTGCCACCCTCCGTTCAA
Organism: Allobrachymonas wangyanguii; assembly: GCF_045055315.1. Taxonomy (GTDB): domain Bacteria; phylum Pseudomonadota; class Gammaproteobacteria; order Burkholderiales; family Burkholderiaceae_C; genus Brachymonas; species Brachymonas wangyanguii. The sequence goes on along the minus strand of NZ_CP173677.1, from coordinate 2,272,728 downwards.
AATAGGTCCTGACGCCTTCCAGGTATTGCGGGTTGTCGAGCAGGAAGGCATCGTGGCCGTGCGGGGCCTCGATTTCCAGGTAGCTGACGCGCCGACGGTTGTCCAGCAGGCCCTTGACGATCTCGCGACTGCGTGCCGGGCTGAAGCGCCAGTCGGTGGTAAAGCTGACCAGCAGGAAATCGGCCTGGGCACGCGCCAGCGTGCGCGACAGGTCGCCATCAAATTGCCGGGCCGGATCGAAATAGTCGAGCGCACGCGTGATCAGCAGGTAGGTATTGGCGTCGAAGTAGGTGCTGAACTTGTCGCCCTGGTAGCGCAGATAGCTCTCGATCTGGAACTCCACGTCCTGCGTCGAGTACTTGTAGCCGCTCAGGTTGGTCGATACCGCATCGCGCAGCTCGCGGCCAAACTTGCTGTTCATCACGTCATCGGACAGATAGGTGATGTGGCCGATCATGCGCGCGATGCGCAGGCCGCGCGCCGGCACCACGCCGTGCTCGTAGAAATGGCCGTTGTGGAAGTCCGGGTCAGTCACGATGGCGCGGCGCGCCACTTCGTTGAAGGCGATGTTCTCGGCGCTCAGGTTGGGCGCGCTGGCGATCACGATGGCATGGCGCACGCGCTGCGGGTACTGCAGCGTCCAGCTCAGCGTCTGCATGCCACCCAGGCTGCCGCCCATCACGGCCGCCAACTGGTCGATGCCGAGGGCGTCCAGCAGCAGGGCCTGGGCGTTGACCCAGTCTTCCACCGTGACGACCGGAAAATCGGCGCCATAACGCTGGCGTGGGCTGATCGGATCGGCGTCGGGGTTCAGGTCGCGCGGGCCGGTGCTGCCAAAACAGGAGCCCAGGTTGTTGACGCCGATGACGAAGAAGCGGTTGGTATCGACCGGCTTGCCGGGACCGATCATGTTGTCCCACCAGCCGATGTTGTCCGGCTCGTCGGCATAGTAGCCGGCGACGTGGTGCGAGGCATTGAGGGCGTGGCAGATCAGCACGGCATTGCTGCGATCGGCGTTGAGGGTGCCATAGGTTTCGTACGCGAGCGTGAAGTCACGCAGCGTGGCACCGCTTTGCAGGGTCAACGGCCCGGCAAAGTGCGTGGTCTGGGGAATGGCTACAAAGGACATGGCAAAAACAAAACCCGGTGCCGTCAAAAAACGGAAACCGGGTTGCAGGGCTCCGTTTAGCGGCATTTATCAGGCGCCCGCAAGCAGGAAGCAAATCGGCGCAACAAGTATGGGGCTAGTATAGCAAGCGCGCCCAGCCCATGCCAGCGTCAGGGCCAGAAGGCGGCGGTCAGCGCCAGCACGATGAAGATGGCGGCACAGATGCGGTGCACCCAGTGCATCGGCACCAGCCGCGTGATGCGCTCGCCCAGGAACACCACCGGCACGTTGGCCAGCATCATGCCGACGGTGGTACCGGCGACTACCCAGAGCCAGAAGTCGTCAAAGCGCGCGGCCAGTGCCACGGTGGCAATCTGCGTCTTGTCGCCCATTTCGGCGAGGAAGAACAGCACCACGGTCGTCAGGAACACGCCGTATTTCGGTTCGGATGGCTGGTCGTCGTCATCCAGCTTGTCGGGGATCAGCATCCAGATCGCCATGGCGATGAAGGATGCCACCAGCACCCAGCGCAGCACCTCGGGCGTGAGCAGGCCGGAGAGCCAGTTGCCAAGCGCGCCGGCCATGGCGTGATTCGCCAGCGTGGCTACCAGAATGCCCCAGACGATCGGCCAGGGCTTGCAGAAACGGGCTGCGAGCACGAGCGACAGCAACTGGGTCTTGTCACCCATTTCAGCCAGGGCGACCAGGCCGGTAGATACGAGAAAGGCTTCCATGAACAGCAGCAGAGTAGGGAATGCGGCATTCTAGCGACTCATGCATATCCGGGAAAGCCCGGATTTAGATGCTTGCTGACAACAGATCGTGCGCTGACACGGAAATGTCACGGGGCCTGCGGATACTCTTCGCGTATGATGTTCCAGACTACAAGGTGCCTGGGTACCTGTAGTGTTTTTCGCGGTGATTGATTTGTGTGTGAATGGGCCTCTTGACGTTTATCTCGCCCAAACGGACATCGCAGTTTTTGAATCATGGAGAGTCCGTTAATGGGCAACAAACTGTACGTGGGCAACCTGCCCTACGCTGTGCGTGACAACGATCTGCAACAGCAATTTGGCCAATTCGGCAATGTGGTCAGCGCCAAGGTGATGATGGAGCGCGACACTGGCCGTTCCAAGGGCTTCGGCTTTGTGGAAATGGGCAGCGAGGCGGAAGCCCAGGCTGCCATCAATGGCCTGCATGGCCAGGACATGGGCGGTCGCGCCCTGGTGGTGAACGAGGCCCGTCCGATGGAGCCGCGTCCCCCTCGCAGCGGTGGTGGTGGCTACGGTGGCGGCGGCTACGGCGGTGGTCGTCGTGAAGGCGGCGGTGGCTACGGCGGTGGCCGTGGTGACGGCGGCTACGGTCGCGGTGATGGCGGCGGTTACGGCGGTGGCAACGATGGCTTCCGCAGCCCCTACGGCGGTGGTCGTCGTGACGGTGGCAACCGTGGCGATGGCGGTGGCCGTCGCAGCTACGAAGACAACAACTACTGATTGTCGATCCCGGCTGTCATCCGCGTGCTGACAGCAGGAAGAGAACCCGCAGTGCTTTTGGGCATGCGGGTTTTTTGTTGTCTGTCGCCAGGGCCTAGTGCTGCAGCTCGGCCAGCGCGCGGCTGACCAGGCTGGCGGTCTGTTCCGGCTGCTCCAGCGGGAACAGGTGGGTGCCGCCATCCAGCAGATAGATGCGGCCCTGGGTGATGCGGCGCGGCGTGCCCATGCCGACCTGGCGCAGTTCGCGCGAACGGCTGCCGCCGATCATGGCGGCAGGTACCTGCAAGGGGTGCTGGCGCAGCCAGAGATCCAGGTTGTCGGGCAAGGTGTTGTAGATCGCGGTCTCGATGTCGCGGTCAAACGCCAGCGTGCGGCGCAGTGGCAGCTCCAGGCTCGGTGAGAGCTCGGTGCCATGGCGGATGTAGTCGCGCAGGGCATCGGGATGCCAGCTGGCAAACACCGGCTTGGCGGCAAAGTGCTGCAGCACCGCGTCCTCGCTCGGCCACTCCTGGCGCCGGCGGTGGCTGGTGGCACCGGGTGACAGGCGCTGGGTCAGTGCAGTCTGCTTGGTCAGGCGCAGCAAGGCGGCGCGCCAGCCGCCGAACACCGGAGAGTCCAGCATCAGCACGGCCTGTGCCAGTTGCGGTACACGGGCGGCCGCCATCAAGCTCAGGATGCCACCCATGGAGTGGCCGATCAGGTAGCGTGGCCGGCCTTGCGGATCGGGCAGGGCAGCGCAGAAATCGATCAGCTGCTGCACCATGTACTGCCAGTTGTTGCTCACCGGGTAGCGCGGATCGTGGCCGTACTTGTCGATGGCGTACACCGTATGGCCTTGCTGCTCCAGCTGGCGCAGCAGCACGTTGTAGGTGCCGGCGGGAAAACTGTTGCCGTGCGAGAAGACGATCTGGCCCGGCGGGGCGGTAAGCGTGCTCATGGGGCGCTCGGGAAAAATACTGCAATCCTTTTATTCTGCCAGCTTGGGCGGCAAGCTGCTCAGGCGCGGCGGTGCTGCTGTCTCTGGATGCGTGGCTGCAGCCGGCGTATCGGTGTCAGCTTCTTGTGGTCGATCGGCCAGTCCAGCACTTCCGGCGCGAACCATTCGGTCACGATCAGCGGGGCGCCACGGTGCAGGAACACCGAGTAGCGGCGCCAGATGCCGCGCTGCGGCAGCCGGTCGGCGTGCTCGCCGGCCTGTTGCTGCCATTGGCGCAGCACATGGCGTGTTTCGGGTGCATGCGGCGGATCGTACTGGTAGAACAGCGGCGTGCGGCGAATGCCGGGTGCGACGAACAGCAGGTGCGCCAGCGGCCGGTCGCCCAGGCCGCGCAGGCTGCCCCAGGACAGGCGGGCCTGCGGTGCCAGCACGGCAGAGCGGGCAAACACGCCGGGGAAGGACTCGTCTGGCGATCCGCACCATTGCAGCACGGTACGCACATGGGTGGAGCTGCCCTGCTGGTAGCGCTGGCGGCCTAGCGCGCGCTTCTCCACCGGCCACAGCGGTGCCTGGCGCTGGTGCAGGATCTGGATGCTGACCGTCTCGCACACCGCCTTGAGCCGGCGCGTCAGCGAGCCCTCGGCGTTGAGCCATTTGCGGGTGCGTGCGGCAATCGGACGCTGTCGCATGCGCTTGAGCAGCGGATTCGGCGTCAGCGGCAGGTTGGGGCGGCTGTCCATCACGCCTCGTCTCCGGGCGAGGCTGGCAGTTGTGCCGGATCGTGCAGGCGCGGCTTGCGTGGGCGGCCCGCCAGCGCCCGGTCCCACAGCGCATCGGGCAGCACCCGCATCAGGCTGGCGACCAGTCCCATCTGCCAGGGAATCACGCGCGAGCGGTCTCCGCGGGCAATCGCCCGGCGTGCGCGCTGGGCGAACTCTTCGGCCGTCAACAGAAAGGGCAACGAAAACTGGTCGCCTGCCGTCATCGGCGTGGCGATATAGCCTGGCAGCAGGGTGGTGACCTGCACGCCAGTGCCGCGCAAGTCGCCGCGCAGGCTTTCGCAGTAGGCGATGACGGCGGCCTTGCTGCCGCTGTAGGCGCCATGGCCGGGCAGGCCGCGCACGCCGGCGACACTGGCGATGCCGACCAGGTGGCCGCTGCCGCGCTGCTGCATCGGCGTGACAAAGGGGTGGAAGGTAGCGGCCATGCCGGTCACATTGGTGGCGAAAATCTGTTGCATGACGGCGATATCGCTGTGCTCGGCCGTATCCATGCCGTGACTGATGCCGGCATTGGCGATGACGATCTGTGGCAGGCCGAGCTGCTCCAGGCAGGCCTGGCCGGCAGCGATGATGCTGTCGGGCTGGCTGACATCGGCCGGGAACAGCTGGCAGCGCGCCGGGTCGATGGCGTGCTGCATCATCCAGTCCTGCATCTGGCTGACGCGGCGCGCTACCAGCGCGAGACGCCAACCCTGCTGGTAGTACTGCAGCGCCAGTGCCTGGCCCATGCCGCTGGAAGCGCCAGTGATGAAGACCAGCGGGCTGCTGCCCGCCGTGCTGGTGCCGGCAGCCAGGCTCATGGCTGCTGCGTGGCCGGGCGTGCCGCCTCGAACGTGGCCTGCACGCGCCCCTGGACGTTGACGGTCTGCTGCCCGTGCTGGTATTGCATGCCGGTGCCTTGCACCGTGACCTGCGGACCGTGCGTCAGGCGCACCGGCTGGTTGGTCTCCAGGCGCTTGCCACCTTCGAGGATGTGCAGGGTGTCGCTCTCGAACTGCAGCTGGGGCTGGTTGCCGCCATCCAGCGGACCGCGCGTGACGCGCACCTGGCCCTGCAGTTCGACGGTTTCCGCCTGGCGGTCCGCCACGCCGGTATTCGCACTGGCGCGCGTGACTTCGCCATCTTCCGACAGGTGGTAGCTGCGGATACCGTTGGCACGCAGCAGATCCCCTTTCGGGATATGGTCGCCATGGTCACCGGCGATTTCGGCACGCAGCACGCCGGCGGCATCGTAGGAGCGGATCTGGAAGTTGTTCAGGTAGTAATCGGGCTTGTCGGAAGGCGGTGCGGCACGGCCGCTGTCGTCTGCCGGCATGCTGCGCACCAGCCAGGTGGTACCCAGCACCAGCAGCGCCAGCAGTACCAGCGGCAGGAAGTCGGTGCCAATGCGCAGCACGCGGTCCAGCGTCTTTTCCGGGGCGCTGTGGTCACTCAGGCTGCGCTGCGGCACCTCGGGGGCGCGCAGCTGGCCGGTGGTGGGATCGATGGTCGGGCTCATGTGGCGGAACCCAGGTAGGGCGCGAGCAGGCTGGCGTAACGGCCGCTGGCCTGCAGCAGCAGGTCGCACAGTTCGCGCACGGCGCCCTGGCCGCCCGGGCGCGTCGTCACGTAATGCGCGCGCGCCAGCACTTCGGCATGGGCGTTGGCCGGGGCCACGGCAAAGGCGGTGTGGACCAGCATCGGCAGGTCCGGCCAGTCGTCGCCCATGGCGGCGGCCTGCGACCAGTCCAGCCCCAGCTCGGCCAGCAGGCGCTCGGCCGCAGGCAGCTTGTCTTCGGTGCCGAACACGGCATGCTGCACGCCCAGCGCCTGCAGCCGCGTACGCAGCGGGGCGGAGTCGCGGCCGGTGATGATGGCCGGCGTGATGCCAGCCTTCTGCAACAGCTTCAGGCCGTGGCCATCGAGCGTGTTGAAGCGCTTGAGGGTTTCGCCGCTCTCGGTATAGAGCAGGCCGCCGTCGGTAAGCACGCCGTCGACATCGAAAAACACGATGCGCACCGGCTGTGCCGCCAGCAGCAGGGCGGGGTCGAGGGTGAGGGCGGGACTGTGCATGTCAGATCACCTTGGCACGCATCAGGTCGTGCGTGTTGAGGGCGCCGGCCAGCGTGCCATCCGGGTTGGTCACCGGCAGGCTGCTGATGCGATAGTCCTCCATCAGGCGGGCAGCATCGGCGGCGAGGGCATCGGGGCGGATGCTGCGCGGGTTCGGGTGCATCAGGTCGGCGGCGCGCAGCGGGCGCACATCGGTACCGGCGGTGAGCAGGCGGCGCAGGTCGCCATCGGTGAAGATGCCGATCACCTTGCGATCGGCATCGACCACCAGTGTGGCACCGAGGCCCTTGGCGCTCATTTCCTGCATCACGGTGCCGAAGTCGGCATCCGGGGGCACGGCCGGGGCGTCGGCACCGGGACGCATCACGTCGGCCACGGTGGTCAGCAGGCGGCGGCCCAGTGCACCACCGGGGTGCGAGCGCGCAAAGTCTTCCGCCTTGAAGCCGCGCGCATCGAGCAGGGCGACGGCCAGTGCATCACCCAGCGCGATCTGCACCGTGGTGCTGGCGGTCGGGGCCAGGTTGAGCGGGCAGGCTTCCTTGGCGACGCTGCTGTCGAGCACGATATCGGCATGCCTGGCCAGGCTGGACTGCAGGCCGCCAGTCATGGCGATCAGCGGCACGCCCTGGCGCTTGAGCACCGGCAGGATGCGCGCCAGCTCGTCGCTTTCGCCGCTGTTGCTGATGGCCAGCACCACATCGACCTCGCGCACCATGCCGAGATCGCCATGGCTGGCTTCGGCCGGGTGCACGAACAGCGCCGGCGTGCCGGTGGAGGCCAGCGTGGCGGCAATCTTGCGTCCGACATGGCCGCTCTTGCCCATGCCCATTACCACCACGCGGCCCTGGGCCTGCAGGATGGTGCGCATGGCCTGGACGAAGGCGTCGCCGGCCTGGGTCTGCAGCAGGCGGTCGCTGCAGGCGCGTAGCGCATCGGCCTCGATGGCGAAGGCCTGCTGTGCCAGTTGCAGGGCGTGCTGCGGCTCCAGCGTGCTGGCGGGATGGGAGCGTGCGGTATCGGAAGTCATGCGGGAATTGTAGCGATTGGCCACGGCAGCGCCAGAGGCCACATGCAGCGGAAAGTATCATTATGATGTGGGCATCGACATGATCTGGAGCAAGCCGTGCAGTATCCCTTTTCCCGCATCCGCCGCTGGGCCATCCGTAGCCTGCCCCTGACACTGCTGGCCACTGCCGGGCTGGCGCAGGCGCAGGAAGCGCCGCCGCAGATCAACGAAGCCGCGTTCCGCACTTGCCTGGCGAATCTGCAGGGAACCCCGGCGTTCCGCCAGGTCAGTGCCGCCACCTTTGCCCGTTATACCAACGGCCTGCAGCCCGATGCCACGGTGCTGCCGCTGCTGAACCGCCAGCCGGAATTCACCATGCCGGTGTGGGACTATCTGGCGGTGCTGGTGGATCAGGAGCGCGTGGCCGATGGCCGCGCCGCCTACCAGAAATGGCTGCCGACGCTGCGCCAGATCCAGCAGCGCTACGGCGTGGAGCCGGCCATGGTGATGGGCGTCTGGGGCGTGGAAAGCAACTTTGGCCAGAACCTGGGCGGCCGTCCGCTGCTCAACTCGCTGGCCACGCTGTCCTGCGAAGGCCGGCGCCAGAGCTATTTCCGCACCGAGTTTGCCAATACCCTGCGCATCCTGCAGAGTGGCGATGTGCCCGCAGAAAAGCTGACCGGCTCCTGGGCCGGTGCCTTTGGCCAGACCCAGTTCATGCCCAGTACCTTCCTGAGCACGGCGGTGGACTTTGATGGCGATGGCCGCCGCGACATCGTCGACAGCGTGCCGGACGCGCTGGCCTCGACTGCCAACTTCCTGCGCAAGGCCGGCTACCGCAGCAACGAGACCTGGGGCTACGAGGTGCGCTTGCCAGCCGGTTACACGCCAGCCGTGAGCGGCCGCCGCAACAAGCGCGGCATGGACTACTGGGTCAGCCAGGGGCTGCGCCTGGCCGATGGCGGTGGCGCGCTGCCGCGCACCATGGCCAGTGCCGGTCTGCTCCTGCCGGCAGGCCGCAACGGCCCGGCTTTCCTGGTCGGCAAGAACTTTGACACGCTCTACAGCTACAACGCCAGCGAGAACTACGCGCTGGCGATTGCCCAGCTGTCCACGCTGGTGGACGGACAGCGCAACCGTGTCGGCTTCATCCAGGCCTGGCCGACCGATGACCCCGGCCTGTCGCGTGCGGAAAACCGCGAGCTGCAGACCCTGCTGCTGGCACGTGGCCACGCGATTGGCACAGCCGACGGCATGATCGGAGCGAAGACGCGCGACGCGATCCGCGCCGAGCAGACGCGCCTGGGCATGACGAGCAATGGCCGCGCCGGCCAGCGCCTGCTGACGGCCTTGCGCCAGCAGCGCTGAGCCAGCGTCGAATGACCACAGCATTGCGTTCAGCATGGCAAGTTGTGGTCACGGCCTGAGTTGACTTGTGCAACAATTTGAATCGGGCCATTCCCGGCACCACGTCTTGACGACTACCCTACAAAAATGACTACAGACAACGACACCCAAACCCCTACCGATCTTGGCTTCAAGGAAGCGGCGCGTGACTATCACCGCTGGCCTACTCCGGGCAAGATTTCCGTCAACCCGACCAAGCCGCTGGTCAACCAGCGTGACCTGTCGCTGGCCTATTCGCCCGGCGTGGCCGTGCCCTGCCTGGACATCGAGGCCGATCCGTCCAAGGCAGCCGATTACACCTCGCGCGGCAACCTGGTCGGCGTGATCACCAACGGTACCGCCGTGCTGGGCCTGGGCGATATCGGCCCGCTGGCGAGCAAGCCGGTGATGGAGGGCAAGGGCTGCCTGTTCAAGAAATTTGCCGGCATCGACGTGTTCGACATCGAACTCGACGAGCGCGATCCGGATAAGCTGGTCGACATCATCGCGGCGCTGGAGCCGACGCTGGGCGGCATCAACCTGGAAGACATCAAGGCGCCCGAATGCTTCTACATCGAGCAGAAGCTGCGCGAGCGCATGAACATCCCGGTGTTCCACGATGACCAGCACGGTACCGCCATCATTTCTTCCTCGGCGCTGATCAACGGCCTGGAACTGGTCGGCAAGCAGATTGGCGAGGTCAAGCTGGCGGCTTCCGGTGCCGGCGCTGCCGCCATCGCCTGCCTGGACCTGATGGTGGCGCTGGGCGTGAAGCGCGAGAACATCTTCGTCTGCGACTCCAAGGGCCTGATCTACGAAGGCCGTCCGGGTGGCATGGATGCTTCCAAGGAGCGCTACGCGCAGCAGGATACCGGCGCGCGCACGCTGGCCGACGTGGTCAAGGATGCTGACGTGTTCCTGGGCTGCTCCACGGCCAACGTGCTGAGCGGCGACATGGTCAAGACCATGGCTAGCCAGCCGATCATCCTGGCGCTGGCCAACCCGGATCCGGAAATCCGTCCTGAAGTGGCCAAGGCGGCCCGTCCGGACTGCATCGTGGCGACCGGCCGTTCCGACTACCCGAACCAGGTCAACAACGTCCTGTGTTTCCCCTACATCTTCCGCGGTGCGCTGGACTGCGGCGCAACCCGCATCACCGAAGAGATGAAGGTGGCCTGCGTCCACGAAATCGCCAAGCTGGCCAAGCTGGAAGTCAGCGACGAAGTGGCGCATGCCTATGTCGGCCAGGAGCTGAGTTTTGGCCCGGAATACATCATTCCCAAGCCGTTCGACAGCCGCCTGATCCTGCACATTGCCCCGGCCGTGGCCAAGGCGGCGCAGGAGTCCGGCGTTGCCACGCGCCCGATCGAGGACCTGCGCGCCTACCGCGATTCGCTGAATACCTTTGTCACCCAGACCGGCATGTTCATGCGCCCGGTGTTCAACAGCGCGCGCAGCGTGCCGGCCGGCCAGAAGCGCATCGCCTACGCCGAGGGTGAGGACGAGCGCGTGCTGCGCGCCGCCCAGCAGGCGCTGGATGACGGCATTGCCGAACCGATTCTGATCGGCCGCCCTGACATCATCGAGAGCCGCATCCAGAAGCTGGGCCTGCATATCCGCATCGGCGAGGGCGTGGGCGTGATCGATCCCGAAGACGACCCGCGTTTCCGCAGCTACTGGGAGGAGTACCACCGCTGCATGGGCCGCCATGGCGTGTCGCCCGAAGCCGCCAAGATTGCCGTGCGTCGCAGCAATACCGTGATCGCGGCGCTGGCGGTCAAGCTCGGCGATGCCGACTCCATGGTTTGCGGCACCATCGGCAGCTACGACAAGCACCTGGAAACCGTGAACAACATCATCGGTACCCAGTCCGGCGAAAAACTCGCTGCGCTGAACGCCGTGATCCTGGAAAAACAGACGCTGTTCGTGGCCGATACCTACGTCAACGAGAACCCCTCGGCCGAAGAGCTGGCGCACATTGCGCTGCTGGCAGCCAAGGAAGTGCAGCGCTTTGGCATCGAGCCGCGCGTGGCCTTCCTGTCGCATTCCAATTTCGGCACCAGCAACCGCGCCAGCGCGGTGAAGATGCGCGAGGCCTACCAGGCCTTCCGCAAGCTGGCGCCGGGCATCGAGTGCGAAGGCGAGATGCAGGGTGACAGCGCGCTCAGCTCCGAGCTGCGCAATGGTTTCCTGCCGGAAAACCAGATGAACGGCAGCGCCAACCTGCTGATCTGCCCGAACCTGGACGCCGCCAACATCCTGTTCAACGTGCTGAAGATCACCGGCGGCCACGGCCTGACGATTGGCCCGATGCTGCTGGGCGCAGCCGCACCGGCCAACATCCTGACGCCGAGCGCCACCATGCGCCGCGTGCTGAACCAGACCGCGCTGGCGGTGGTGGGTGCCAACGCACGCCGCGCCAAGTAAGCGCGCCTGACGGCTGCCAGCGCAAGCTGGCAGCCACGTCATCCACGCAAGGGGAGCTGCCAGCAGTTCCCCTTGTCGTTTGTGTCCTGTTTTTTCCGATTGCCGGAGCTAGTTGATGGAACCCCAGACCTGGATCGCCTTTGCCATGGCGTCATTGCTGATTTCGCTGTCGCCCGGATCCGGCGCGATCCTGTCGATCAGCCATGGCAGTGTCTACGGCGTGCGTGCCACCAGTGCCACCATCTGGGGCCTGCAGGCCGGGCTGATGGGCGTGCTGCTGATCGCCGGGCTGGGTGTGGGCTCGCTGCTGGTGGCGTCCGAGACGGCCTTCTGGCTGCTCAAGGTGCTGGGCGCGCTCTACCTGATCTACCTGGGCGTGAAGCAATGGCGCAGCCAGCACGGCATGCTGGAAGGCCATGCCGTGGAAGACGCGCTGAAAGAGGCGCGTGGCGGCTGGGGCCAGCGTTTCATGGCCGGCATGCTGACCAACCTGACTAACCCCAAGGGTATCGTCTTCATGGTGGCGGTGCTGCCACAGTTCCTGCAGCCGGAGCGGCCGGTGGCGATGCAGCTGCTGGTCATGGCGGCCACCATGGTCATCACCGATATCGTGGTCATGCACGGCTATGCCTTCAGCGGCAAGGCCTTGCGCAAGCTGCTGGTGACGCCGCGCGCGGTGCGCTGGCAAAACCGCAGCTTTGGGGCGGTGTTCATGCTGCTGGGGCTCAGCCTGTTCTTTGTGCAGCGGCGTACGACCTGAGGGCGAACTCAGACCAGCTGCAGGGCCTGATAACGTGGCAGTTCGTTCAGGAAAGCCTCTGCCAGCTTGCGCAGTGGAGTTCCCCCCATTTGACGGACACTTTCACTGAGAAGAAAGGAGCCCCCATGGGAAAAACCAAGCCCCCGTACCCCGAGGCATTCAAACAGCAGATCGTCGAGCTGTTTCATTCCGGTCGCAGCCAATCCGAGCTGGCACGTGAGTTCGATGTGTCAGCGGTGAGCATTGCCAACTGGGTTGCACGCGCTGCAGCCGATGCTGGCAAGCCGTTATCCGGCAAGGATGTGTTGACAACGTCCGAGCGCGAGGAACTCGTCCGCTTGCGCCGGGAGGTCAAGCGTCTTCAAACGGAGCGCGACATCCTGGCAAAGGCTACGGCCTGGTTTGCCGGACAAAGCGAGAAGACGTCCACGCCGTCTACGCGCTGATGCAGGCGAACCAGGCCGATCTCCCGATACGCACCATGGCCCGGGTGTTGGGTGTGTCCAGCAGTGGTTACCACGACTGGCTAAATCGCCGACCCAGTGCACGCGATCAGGCCAATGCCGAGCTGCTGCTGCGCATCAAAGCCATCCATCAGATGAGCGATACCACCTACGGCGTGCCGCGCATGGTCGCGCAACTGGCGCGCGATGGGGTGATCGTCAACAAGAAGCGCGTCGAACGCCTGATGCGTCAGGCGAGTCTGAAGGGTGTCAGCCGCCGGCGCGGCTGGTGCGTGACAACGCGCCGTGATCGAGAGGCTGGGCTGGCCAGCGATCTGGTCAATCGCCGCTTTGCGGCGGATGCTCCTAACCAACTTTGGGTGGCAGACATGACCTACCTGCCTACCTGGAGCGGGTTTGCCTATCTGGCGGTAGTCATCGACGTATACAGCCGCAAAGTAGTGGGTTGGGCCTTTGGCACGCGCATGACGGCCGATCTGGTGGTGCAGGCGTTGGAGATGGCCGCCTTCACGCGCAAGCCCCAGGGCGTCATCCACCACTCCGATCAGGGCAGCCAATACACCAGCACGGTGTTTGGCAAGCGTTGCGAGGAAATGGGCGTGCGCCCAAGCATGGGATCGGTGGGGGATGCTTACGACAACGCCATGGCCGAGAGCTTCTTTGCCAGCCTGGAATGCGAACTGGTCAACCGAAGAAGCTGGAAAAGCCAGACCGAGGCCAGGCATGCCGTGTTTACCTGGATAGAGGGCTGGTACAACCCACATCGGTTGCACAGCGCACTGGGCTACCTTGCTCCCAACGAATTCGAGCAAATCAATGCACAATCCGGGCAGTCCCCGGTAGAAAATACCACTGGTACCGCGCTGAATTCTTCAGCGCTCAACCGTCCGTGAGATAGGGGGAACTCCACTCCTGCCATTGCGGATGGGCATGCTGCTTGGATATCGCTACGGCCACGCTTGTTCAATGCCAAGCGTAACAAGACATGTACAGCCTCAGTGGCCGGCGAAATCGACCAGGGTGAACAGTTCCAGGCCGGCGCCACGCAGGCGCTGGCTGCCACCCAGCTCGGGCAAATCGACAATCGCCACCCCTTCGATGATGTCAGCACCCAGGCGGCGCAGCAGATTGCAGCCGGCCATCATGGTGCCGCCGGTGGCAATCAGGTCATCGACCAGCAGCACGCGCTGGCCGGCATGCACGGCATCGGTATGCAATTCGACCGTGGCCACGCCGTATTCCAGCTCGTAGCTTTCTTCCACCGTCTCGTAGGGCAGCTTGCCCTGCTTGCGGATCGGCACAAAACCGACGTTGAGCTCATAGGCCAGCACCGAGCCGATGATGAAACCACGCGCATCCAGCCCGGCCACCACATCAGGACGCAGCGCCGGATCCATGTAGCGGTGCACAAAGGCATCGATCAGGATGCGGAACACGCGCGGATCCTGCAGCAGCGGCGTGATGTCGCGGAACTGCACGCCGGGGGCCGGCCAGTTGGACACGGTACGGATATGGCTGCGCAGGTAGTCCCGGACGTTGTATTCGGTGGTGCTCATGGCAAGGCTCCGGCAATCAGGAAATGGGGCAATACACCCAAGTGTAGCCGCGGCGCATGGCAATACCGATACCGCCAACTGGCAAAAATCGACTGCTCTCCGTGCAAGCGCGGGCAGCCTCAGCGCGTCAGCAGTTCCTCGACCTCGGCCAGATCCAGCTGCCGGCCACTGAGCACCAGCGTGTCTTCGGGCTGCAGCAGCATTTCCAGCCGCGGTGCCAGCGACACGCCATTGGCACGGCGCAGGCTGACCAGCGCCACCTGGTAGCGTTCCAGCATCGGCATCAGGTCCGAAATCGTCATGCCAATGGTGGCCGAGCTTTCCGGCAGCTGCAGCACACTGAGCTTTTCCTGGCTGCCATCCAGCTCCTCCTCGCCGTGCAGGGCTTCATCGGCTCCGCGGAAATAGCCGCGCAACAGGCGATAGCGCTGCGCGCGCTGCATCTGTACCAGCCGCAGCACGCGGCGCAGCGGCACGCCGGTCAACGCCAGTGCATGGCTGGCCAGGATCATGCTGCCTTCCAGCGCCTCCGGCACCACCTCGCTGGCCCCGGCGGCGCGCAGCGTTTCCAGATGCCGATCGTCTTCGGTGCGCACGATCACCGGCAGCTGCGGCGCCTGCGTGCGCAGTTGGTGCAGCACCTGCAGCGTCATCGGCAGGCTGTTGAAGGTGATGACCACGGCACTGGCGCGTGACAGCCCGGCTGCCGTCAGCGCCGGCATGCGCGAGGCATCGCCGTACACCACCGGCGCGCCGGCGGCACTGGCCTGGCGTACATGCTCCGGATCCAGGTCCAGCGCGATATGCGGAATCGATTCGGCATCGAGCAGGCGCGCCAGGCTCTGGCCGACGCGGCCATAGCCGCAGATGATGATGTGGCGGCTGCGCCCCATGCTCTGGCGCGCGATATTCGTCATCTGCAGCGCTTCGGTCATCCATTCGTTGCGCGCCAGCCGCAGCACCAGCGCATCGCTGTACATGATGATGAAGGGTGCGGCGATCATGGACAGCACCATGCTGGCCAGCACGGCGTTGAACAGCGGTGACGGCAGCAGCTTGTTGTGCAAGGCCAGGTTCAGCAGCACAAAGCCGAATTCGCCAGCCTGCGCCAGGTACAGGCCGGTGCGCAGGGCCACGCCCTCGGTCGCGCCCAGAATGCGCGCGCACAGCCACACCAGCACCAGCTTGAACAGCAACGCCGCCAGCAGCAGGCCGAGCACCCAGCCCCAGTGGTCTACCACCTCGTGCCAATCGAGCAGCATGCCGATGGTGATGAAGAACAGCCCCAGCAGCAGGTCGTGGAAGGGCCTGATATCGGCCTCCACCTGATACTTGTAAGGGGTTTCGGCAATCAGCATGCCGGCGATGAAGGCACCCAGCGCCAGGCTGAGTCCGGCCAGCTGGGTCAGCCAGGCCAGCCCCAGCGTGATCAGCAGCACATTGAGCATGAACAGCTCGTTGCTGCGGTAGCTGGCAACGAAGAACAGCCAGCGCTGCATCAGTTGCCGCCCCATCGTCAGCAGGATGGTGACGGCGGCCGCGGCCTTGAGCAGCGCCAGCAGCAGCTCCAGCGCCATGTCGTCGTCATTGGCACCCAGGGCCGGAATCAGGATCAGCAAGGGCACCACGGCCAGATCCTGGAACAGCAGCACGCCCATCACGCGGCGGCCGTGCTCGCTGTCCAGCTCCAGCCGTTCCGCCATCAGCTTGACGACGATGGCGGTGCTGCTCATGGCCAGCACACCGGACAGCGCCAGCGTACCCTGCCAGGACAGATGCCAGAGCTCCGGCCAGAACCAGCGCAGGCCCAGCAACACCAGCGTACTCAGCACCATGGTCAGGCCGACCTGCATCGCGCCCAGCCCGAACACATGGCGCCGCATGGTACGCAGCTTGGGCAGGCTGAACTCCAGCCCGATCACGAACATCAGGAACACCACGCCAAACTCGGCCAAGTGCTGGATGCGCGTGCTGTTCTCCACCATCGCCAGCATGTTCGGGCCGATCACCACACCGACCATCAGGTAACCCAGCATCGGCGGCAGCCGGAACGCCCTGAAAATGACCACCCCCAGCACGGCGGCCAGCAGGTAGATCAGGGTGAGCTCGAGCGAAGTCATGGTCGGAGGGCGCGGCGCTCGGGTAATATCCTCTTGCCGGCCTGCAGGTATCAGGATGAAGGTGCTGCATATTACTGCAATCCGTGCCCGGCGTTTCCCCGTTTTTTCTCCTGTTTTTGACGGATTTCTGCTGCAGCCCACTGGCCTGCCTGACGATGGACAAGCTCAAGCACATCGAAACCTTTGTCGCCGTGGCCCAGCGTGGCAGCCTGACGGCCGCCGCCCAGGCCGAAGGCGTGGCCGCCTCGATGATAGGCCGCCGCATGGACGCGCTGGAGGCGCATCTGGGCGTCAAGCTGCTGGTACGCACCACGCGCCGCATCAGCCTGACACCGGAGGGCAGCGCCTTTCTGGAAGAAAGCCAGCGCATCCTGGCCGATATTGCCAATATGGAAGCCGCCGTCAGCGCCGGCAGCGTGCGCGCCAGCGGCCAGTTGCGCATCACGGCACCAGCCGGCTTTGGCCGCCGCCATGTGGCGCCGCTGGTGCTGCGCTTCCACGAACTGCACCCGGAAGTGCGTATCTCTCTCAACCTGAGCGATCGCGTGGTGGACCTGGCGGCCGAAGGCTATGACTGTGCCGTGCGCGTCGGCGACCTGCCGGACTCCTCACTGGTGATCACGCGCCTGGCCGACAACCGCCGCCTGTGCGTGGCCACGCCAGCCTACCTGCAGCGCCACGGAACGCCGCAGCATCCGCGCGAACTGCTCGATGCCGGCCGCTACCAGTGCCTCACGCTCAGCAGCGAAGCCTCGCAGACGCGCGGCTGGGCGTTCCAGGAAAATGGCGAAGCGTTCTATATCAAGCCCAGCGGTCCGCTGGACTGTAGCGATGGCCAAGTGCTGCATACCTGGTGCCTGCAAGGCCACGGCATTGCCTGGCGCAGCACCTGGGAAGTGGCCGGCGATATTGCCGCTGGTCGGCTGCAGTCACTGCTGGATCCGTATACGGCCCCGCCGAATGGCATTTACGCCGTGTTTGCGCAGCGCAAGCTGCTGCCGCTGCGCCTGCGCCTGTGGATCGACTTTCTCAAGGCCAGCTACCAGCAGCCAGGCTACTGGGAAAGCGTCGACTCAGGCAGCACGCCGTAGCAGCGCATCCACCAGCATGCACAGCAGCGAATAGAGGATGGCACCGATCACGGCCGTCCAGAAACCGGCTACCTGGAAGCCGGACAGCATGCTGCCAGCCGCCCAGAACAACAACGCATTGATCACGATCAGGAACAGCCCGAGCGTGATGATGGTCAGCGGCAGGGTCAGCAATTTGAGCAGGGAGCCCAGCACCAGGTCCAGCAGCGCAATCACCACCGCCGCCAGCACGGCAGAACCGTAGCTGGCAATGGTGATGCCGCTGACCAGGTGGGAGACCACCATGAGGGCGCCCGCGTAGAGCAGCCATTTGACAATGAACAGGATCATGGCTGCAGCCTAGCACGAAAACGCGCGCGCATCATGACGACTGCAACTCAGGCCTGCTTCGCCAGTTCCTCGTCGCGCAGGGCGCGGCGCAGGATCTTGCCGATCGGCGTCTTCGGCAGCGCATCGCGGAACTCGATCTGGCGCGGCTGCTTGTAGCGCGTCAGGTTTTCACGGCAATGCGCCTTGATCTCCTTCTCGGTCAGGGTCTGGCCCGGACGCAGCACCACGAACAGCTTGACCGCCTCGCCCGAGTTCTCGTCAGGCACGCCGATCACGGCACACTCCTGCACCGCCGGCAGCAGCGCCACCACGTCTTCCACCTCGTTCGGGTAGACGTTGAAGCCGCTGACCAGGATCATGTCCTTCTTGCGGTCGACGATGGTGAAGTAGCCCTTCTCGTCCACCACGCCGATGTCACCGGTCAGCAGATAGCCGTCCGGCGTCATGGAGCGCGCAGTCTCTTCCGGACGCTGCCAGTAGCCGGCCATGACTTGCGGGCCCTTGATGGCAATCTCGCCACGCTCGCCCAGTTCCTCGACATCATGGCCATCCTCATCGACCAGCTTCATCCAGGTATTCGGCACCGGCACGCCGATGGAACCGGTGAATTCGGGGTTGGTGACCGGGTTGCAGCTCGCCACCGGGCTGGTCTCGGACAGGCCATAGCCTTCGCAGATCGGGCAGTTGGTCTTTTCGTACCAGTCCTTGGCCACGGCGCGCTGTACCGCCATGCCACCGCCCACCGTCACGCGCAGGTGCGACCAGTCGACCTTGTTGAAATCGGCATGGTGCGCCAGGCCGTTGAACAGCGTGTTCACGCCAGGGAAGCTGTGGAATACATGCTTCTGCAGCTCCTTGAGCACGGCATCCAGGTCACGCGGGTTGGGCAGCAGGATGTTCTTGCCGCCCATCTCGGTGCACAGCATCATGTTCACGGTAAACGCGAAGATGTGGTACAGCGGCAGCGCGCAGACAAAGCCGATCTGGTGGTGCAGCTGGCGGCGTGCCAGGCCCGGCTGGTACCAGGCCCCGCACTGCAGCACGTTGGCCAGGATATTGCGATGCAGCAGCATGGCACCCTTGGCGACGCCGGTGGTGCCGCCGGTATATTGCAGCGCAGCCAGGTCTTCCGGCCCCGGCGTCACTTCACGCAGCGCTGTCGGCGCATGGCGCGATACCGCATCGTTGAAGCGCACCACATTGGGCAGCTGGAAGGACGGCACCATCTTCTTGACCTTGCGCACGACAAAGTTGACCAGCGCGCCCTTGAGCCCGCCCATGCGGTCACCCATGGAAGCCAGCACGATGTGGCGCACATCGGTATGCGACAGGCACTGCTCCAGCGTGTGGGCAAAGTTCTCGATGATGATGATCGCCTTGGCACCGGAATCCTTCAACTGGTGTTCCAGCTCGCGCGCGGTATAGAGCGGGTTGACGTTGACCAGCACCAGGCCGGCACGCAGGATCGCCGCCACGGCAATCGGGTACTGAAGGATGTTGGGCATCATCACCGCCACACGGTCGCCCGCCTGCATGCCCGGCAACTGCTGCAGATAGGCCGCCAGCGAGCGGCTGGCACGGTCCAGCTCGCCGTAGGTCATGTCACGACCCATCATGGTGTAGGCCGGCTTGTCGGCGTGGCGCACAAAGCTCTCGTTCAGCAGCTGCACCAGCGAGCTGTAACGGTTCAGGTCGACATCGGCGGGCACGCCTTCAGGATACTGCTTCAGCCACGGGCGGCTGTCGGTAAATGCACTCATTGCTTGTCCCTTGTGTTCTGTCTGTGCTCTCCATCCGGCAGCTGCTTCATGTTTAGCACGATCGTTCGATTTCGGTTTATATCCCGATTTTGGCCAACTTGAAAGCGGCGTGGCGACATTTGTCTGCAGATGCAGGGTATATCCTGATACATCCGGCCCGGCCGGGGCAATGCCTGCGCCAGCCCATGCCCACGCACGGGTTTGCTACCATGGGGCCTGATCATCCTACTACCAGCCAGGCACCAGCGTCATGACCCTTACCGAACTCAAGTACATCGTTGCCGTTGCCCGCGAAAAGCATTTCGGCAAGGCCGCCGAAGCCTGCTTTGTCACGCAGCCAACGCTGTCGGTCGCGGTCAAGAAGCTGGAAGAGGAGCTCGACGTCAAGCTGTTCGAGCGCAGCGCCAACGAGATCTCGCTGACGCCGCTGGGCGAAGACGTGGTGCGCCAGGCGCAGGTGGTGCTGGAGCAGGCCAACCTGATCCGCGACATTGCCAAGCGCGGCAAGGATCCGCTGTCGGGCCCGCTGCGCCTGGGCATCATCTACACCATCGGCCCCTACCTGCTGCCCGACCTGGTACGCCAGAACATGGCGCAGACGCCGCAGATGCCGCTGATCCTGCAGGAAAACTTCACCGCCAAGCTGCTGGACATGCTGCGCTCGGGCGATATCGACTGCGCCATCCTGGCCGAACCGTTCCAGGACACCGGCCTGGCCACGGCACCGCTGTACGACGAGCCGTTCTGGGCCGCCGTGCCCAGCACGCACGCGCTGGCCGAGGCAGAATCGGTCGACCCCGACATGCTGCGCAGCGAAAACATGCTGCTGCTGGGCTCCGGCCACTGCTTCCGCGACCATGTGCTCGAAGTCTGCCCCGAATTTGCCCGCTATTCCAGCCATTCCGACGGCATCCGCAAGAGCTTCGAGGGCTCCTCGCTGGAAACCATCAAGCACATGGTGGCTGCCGGCATGGGCGTAACGCTGGTGCCGGCGCTCAGCGTGCCGCCTGAAAAGCTGGAAGCGCATGCCGCTGGCAAGCCCCTGCCCAAGCCGCGCAAGCCGCTCCGAAGCGATCAGGATCACACCGATGCCAGCTTCATCCGCTATGTCCCTTTACATGGCGACGTGCCAAGCCGCCGCGTGGTGCTGGCCTGGCGTCGCAGCTTTACCCGCTACGAGGCGATTGCCGCGCTGCGCAACGAGGTCTATGCCTGCCGTCTGGCCGGCGTGCAACGGCTGACCTGACACCCGGCGGTCATGCCGGCGTCATACAATCGGCAGCCATGCAAGACAAAATCCGACTTTACCTGGACCTGATCCGCTGGAACCGTCCGGCCGGCTGGCTGCTGCTGCTGTGGCCAACCCTGGCCGCCCTGTGGCTGGCGGCACGCGGCTTTCCCGGCTGGCACCTGCTGCTGGTGTTCACCGCTGGTACCATCCTGATGCGCAGCGCCGGCTGCTGCATCAACGACGTTGCCGACCGCGATTTCGACCGCCACGTCAAGCGCACCGTCAACCGCCCGATCACCAGCGGCCGCATCAGCGTCAAGGAAGCGCTGCTGGTCGGCCTGGTGCTGACGCTGATCGCCTTTGCGCTGGTGCTCACCACCAACACGCTGACCATCCTCTGGTCGATCCCGGCCGTCATCGTCACCATCATCTACCCGTTCACCAAGCGCTTCTTCTCGATGCCGCAGGCGGTGCTCGGCGTGGCCTACAGCATGGGCCTGCCGATGGCCTTTGCCGCCGTGCTCAACAGCACGCCGTCCGTCGTCTGGTGGCTGCTGGTCGCCAACCTGTGCTGGGTGCTGGCCTACGACACCGAATACGCCATGGTCGATCGCGACGACGACCTGAAGATCGGCATGAAGACATCGGCCATCACGCTGGGCCGCTGGGACGTGCCGGTGATCATGCTCTGGTACGCCGCACATACGGCAATCTGGTGGACCGTGCTGTGGCAGTACGCCGGCCTGGGTCAGGCCGATGCGCCGGGCTGGAAACTGGCCATCTGGGGCATCACCCTGCTGATCGCGGTGGCCCAGGTGCTCTGGCACTACGCGCTGATCCGCACGCGCGAGCGTGAGCGCTGCTTCCGCGCCTTCACACAGAACCACTGGATCGGTTTTGTGGTGTTTGTGGCTACGGTGGCGCTGATCCACTGAGGCCCTGGCTAATAATGGTGGCCAGCAAGTATCCACAAGGAATCTCCCTGGAGTTGGAGTTCCCCCTATCTCACGGACGGTTGAGCGCTGAAGAATTCAGCGCGGTACCAGTGGTATTTTCTACCGGGGACTGCCCGGATTGTGCATTGATTTGCTCGAATTCGTTGGGAGCAAGGTAGCCCAGTGCGCTGTGCAACCGATGTGGGTTGTACCAGCCCTCTATCCAGGTAAACACGGCATGCCTGGCCTCGGTCTGGCTTTTCCAGCTTCTTCGGTTGACCAGTTCGCATTCCAGGCTGGCAAAGAAGCTCTCGGCCATGGCGTTGTCGTAAGCATCCCCCACCGATCCCATGCTTGGGCGCACGCCCATTTCCTCGCAACGCTTGCCAAACACCGTGCTGGTGTATTGGCTGCCCTGATCGGAGTGGTGGATGACGCCCTGGGGCTTGCGCGTGAAGGCGGCCATCTCCAACGCCTGCACCACCAGATCGGCCGTCATGCGCGTGCCAAAGGCCCAACCCACTACTTTGCGGCTGTATACGTCGATGACTACCGCCAGATAGGCAAACCCGCTCCAGGTAGGCAGGTAGGTCATGTCTGCCACCCAAAGTTGGTTAGGAGCATCCGCCGCAAAGCGGCGATTGACCAGATCGCTGGCCAGCCCAGCCTCTCGATCACGGCGCGTTGTCACGCACCAGCCGCGCCGGCGGCTGACACCCTTCAGACTCGCCTGACGCATCAGGCGTTCGACGCGCTTCTTGTTGACGATCACCCCATCGCGCGCCAGTTGCGCGACCATGCGCGGCACGCCGTAGGTGGTATCGCTCATCTGATGGATGGCTTTGATGCGCAGCAGCAGCTCGGCATTGGCCTGATCGCGTGCACTGGGTCGGCGATTTAGCCAGTCGTGGTAACCACTGCTGGACACACCCAACACCCGGGCCATGGTGCGTATCGGGAGATCGGCCTGGTTCGCCTGCATCAGCGCGTAGACGGCGTGGACGTCTTCTCGCTTTGTCCGGCAAACCAGGCCGTAGCCTTTGCCAGGATGTCGCGCTCCGTTTGAAGACGCTTGACCTCCCGGCGCAAGCGGACGAGTTCCTCGCGCTCGGACGTTGTCAACACATCCTTGCCGGATAACGGCTTGCCAGCATCGGCTGCAGCGCGTGCAACCCAGTTGGCAATGCTCACCGCTGACACATCGAACTCACGTGCCAGCTCGGATTGGCTGCGACCGGAATGAAACAGCTCGACGATCTGCTGTTTGAATGCCTCGGGGTACGGGGGCTTGGTTTTTCCCATGGGGGCTCCTTTCTTCTCAGTGAAAGTGTCCGTCAAATGGGGGGAACTCCAGGAGGGCGCTTGCAACAGGAGTTCGTCATGGCAACCGATCATTCTTCCCCTTCGCGCTGGCACCAGCGCCTGCTGCTTGGCCTGGGCGTGGCCGGCGGCCTGCTGCTGACCGGCTGTGCCGTGCACACTTCCAGCCCGCGCGTATTGCATACGGCAGACGGTCAGGTGCTGGAATATGCCGAAGGCGAGCAGGGCTATGTGCTGCAACAGCCTCCGGCACCGCTGCAGGAGACAATCACGGTGCGCCCATCCGTCAACGTGGTCTGGATGCCGGGCGTCTGGCTCTGGGGCGGCAGCAGCTACTACTGGCGTGCCGGCTCCTGGGTGCGGCCGCCGGCCGGCTACTACGGCTGGACTTCCGGCTACTGGCGCCATACGCCGCGCGGCTATCTCTGGCAGAACGGCTACTGGAACCGGGGCAGCGGCTTGTACCGCCATCAGGCACCGCGTTATCGCTACGACCGGGATGACCGCTACGACCGTTTCGATCGCGATGGTCGCCGTCCGATTGGCAGCCGTCCCGTGGTGCGACCGGACCGTCCGGATGGCGTGCGACCCGGCACGCGTCCGGATCGTCCGGTGATCGGCGACGGTACACGTCCGAACCGCCCGGATCGTCCGAACCGCGCTGACCGTCCGGATCGACCCGATGGCTGGCAACGCGGCGAGCGTCCGCGCAACCGGCCCGATGGCGTGCGCCCGGATCGTCCGCAGCGGGTGCTGCCGGATGGCACGCGACCGCAACGCCCGGCCGGCATGCGTCCGGAAGGGCCGCGTGCCCAGCGTCCCGATGGCATGCGCGGACAGCGCCCAGAAGGCGTGCAACGGGCACCACGTGCACCACGCGCCGAGGGCATGCAGCGCATGCGCCCGTCCGGCATGGGCAGCGGCAGTCCGATTCGCGACCGCATCAACGCGCGCTGATCCTTGCCGGATACGACAAAGGCCTGCCAGGGCAACCCGGCAGGCCTTTGCCATGTCAGCGCAGACTGGGGAATCAGTCCTGGCTGCTGTTGCGGATCAGGTAGTCGAAGGCCGACAGCGAGGCCTTGGCACCTTCACCCATGGAGATGATGATCTGCTTGTACGGCACCGTGGTGCAGTCGCCAGCAGCAAACACGCCCGGGATGTTGGTTGCGCCACGGGCATCGACCACGATCTCGCCGAACTTGCTCAGTTCGACCGTGCCCTTGACGAAGTCGGTGTTGGGCAGCAGGCCGATCTGCACGAAGATGCCGGCCGGATCCAGCTGGTGCTCCTCGCCGGACGCACGGTCCTTGTAGCGCAGGCCGGCGACCTTGGTGCCATCGCCGATCACCTCGGTCGTCTGCACGTTGGTCAGGATGTCCACGTTCTTCAGGCTGCGCAGCTTGTCCTGCAGCACGGCGTCGGCCTTCATCTCGGGCATGAACTCGAGCAGGGTCACGTGCTCGACGATGCCGGCCAGGTCGATGGCGGCTTCCACGCCGGAGTTGCCGCCGCCCACCACGGCGACCTTCTTGCCCTTGAACAGCGGGCCGTCACAGTGCGGGCAGAATGCCACGCCCTTGGTCTTGTGCTCGGTCTCGCCCGGGATATTCATCTCGCGCCAGCGGGCGCCGGTCGCCAGGATCACGGAGCGGGACTTCAGTACGGCACCGTTTTCCAGCGTCACTTCGATCAGGCCGCCGGCCTGCTCGGCCGGCTTGATGGCGGCCGCGCGCTGCAGCGGCATCACGTCCACATCGTAGTGGCGCACGTGCTCTTCCAGGGCGGCGCTCAGGCGCGGGCCTTCGGTTTCCTTCACGGAAATGAAGTTTTCGATGCTCAGCGTATCCATCATCTGGCCGCCAAAGCGCTCGGCCAGCAGGCCGGTGCGGATGCCCTTGCGAGCAGAATAAATGGCGGCAGCAGCACCAGCCGGGCCGGCACCCACCACCAGCACATCGAACGGGGCCTTCTGGTTGAGCTTTTCGGCATCGCGGGCAGCCGCGCCGGTATCCAGCTTGGCCAGCAGTTCGTCCACGCTCATGCGGCCGTTGGCAAACATCTCGCCATTCAGGTGGACCGTCGGCACACCCATGATCTGGCGCTCTTCCACTTCCTTCTGGTAGAGCGCACCGTCGATGATGGTGACCTTGATGTTCGGATTCTCGATGGCCATCAGCGACAGCGCTTGCACCGTATCCGGGCAGCTGTGGCAGGAGAGGCTCATGTAGACCTCGAAGTTGTACTCGCCCGGCAGGTTGCGGATGGCCTGCAGCGTCTCTGCGCTTTCCTTGGGCGGATGGCCGCCGGTCCACAGCAGGGCCAGCACCAGCGAGGTGAACTCGTGACCCAGCGGGATCGCGGCAAAGCGCAGCTGGGTCGTGCTGCCGTTGCGCTGCAGCGTGAAGGACGGCTTGCGGGCATCGTCACCGTCGGTGCGCAGCGTGATCTTGTCGCTCATGCCGGCGATCTGTTCGAGCAGGCTGCGCAGTTCGGCGGAGGATTTGCCCTCGTCCAGCGAGGCCACCAGCTCGAACGGCTGGGTGACACGTTCCAGATAGGCTTTCAGTTGGGCGGCGAGTTGCTGGTCAAGCATGGGGATCTCCTTTCCTGTTCACTCAAAAAATGCTGTCTTCAATCATGGCTGCGGATGGCAAACATCATTCAAAGCAGCACGTTCAGGTTTCTTGCGGGTAAAAAAAGCCAGACGGCGCAGCGGCGAAAGCTGCGTCGCCGTCTGGCTCGGCGTTGTCGGGATGGCCTGGCGGCCATCCGGTCAAGGCGTGGACTTAGATCTTGCCGACCAGGTCCAGGGAGGGCTTCAGCGTCTCGGCGCCTTCCTGCCACTTGGCGGGGCAGACTTCGCCCGGGTGCTCGGCCACGTACTTGGCAGCCTTCACCTTGCGCAGCAGCTCGGAAGCGTCACGGCCGATGCCACCAGCGTGGATTTCCACGATCTGGATCTTGCCTTCCGGGTCGATCACGAAGGTGCCGCGGTCAGCCAGGCCAGCTTCCTCGATCATCACGCCGAAGTTGCGGGTGATGCGGCCAGTCGGGTCACCGATCATGGTGTACTTGATCTTGCCGATGGCGTCGGAGGTGTCGTGCCAGGCCTTGTGGCTGAAGTGGGTGTCGGTGGACACGGCGTAGACTTCGCAGTTCAGGGCCTGGAATGCTTCGTAGTTGTCGGCCAGGTCTTCCAGCTCGGTCGGGCACACGAAGGTGAAGTCAGCGGGGTAGAACATCACGACAGACCACTTGCCTTTCAGGTCGGCGTCGGAAACCTTGATGAACTCGCCATTCTTGAATGCATCGGCGGTGAAAGGCAGCACTTCGGTGTTGATCAGTGACATGGATATCTCCTGGTGAGTTGGGGTGAAAAAACGGTCGGGATCGGGATGGCCCGCAGCTGTTGTAGCAGGCGCCCTTGAAGCCCCTGTGACAGCAAAGTCAGACCATCTACTGAACACCATTGAATGATAGTCGATTGCTATCGACTTGTGTTTTGTATAAATCTAATCAATGCATAGTCTGGGACTATTGGCGCTTGTCCAGCCTGTCAGGCAGCACTGGACAAGTGCTGTCTCCATTGTTGCAGACCAGCGAAAAGCTTCAAGTCGTCAGGTGTTTCAAGCCGTAGCCTGCAGCAGGATGGCGGGTGGCTCGCTGGCGAACGGGAAGGGGCCGGCATAGGGGGCGCTGGTCCCCTGATGGCTCACGATCTGGCCCAGTGCATTGATCATGTGCAGGCCGAAGCCGGGCGGCTCCAGGGTCCATTGCGGCTCGGCATCGGGCGACAGGCCCATGGCCACCTGATGTGCGGTCGAGGACAGGGTGCTGGCCAGCGTGCCGCCAAACAGGCACTGGATGGAGCGGTGCATGTGGCCGCACAGCAGGCGTTGTACCTGCGGATGACGGCGCAGCAGCGCATCGAGTTCGGCTGCGCCCTCCAGCAGGCCGATCTTGTCCATGTGGTCGATGCCGGTGATGAAGGGCGGGTGGTGCATGGCGACCACGACCGGCCGGTCGCGGCAGGCGTCCAGTGCCGAAGACAGCCAGGACAGGCGTTGGGCGCACAAGGCGCCGTGGCTGGCGTAGGGCACCAGCGTATCCAGCACGATCAGCTGCACGGTGCCCAAGTCGACGCTGTACTGCACAAAGCCATCGGCATTCAGCGGTGCGCCCTCCGGGAACGCGCGATGCAGTTGCAGGCGGTCATCGTGGTTGCCGGGCAGCATGTACAGCGGCATGTCGAGGGGGGCCAGCAGTTCGCGCAGGTGGGCGTAGGCTGCCGCGCTGCCGTTGTCCACCAGGTCACCTGTCACCACGGCGACATCCGGACGGCGCTCCAGCGCCTGGATGGCCTGGATGGTCTGGCGCAGCAGACCCGCCGTATCGATCTGGCCATAAGCCAGTTCACCAGAAGCCAAGATGTGCAGATCGGTCAGTTGAAGCAACAGTGTGGACATGCCGGATAGTCGAAACAGTTTTGGGGTGACAGCTTTTTTAAGCTTAGCTGCAGAAATCCAGCAAGACTGTGAACTATGTTACATCTTGGCAATAAATTTCTCGATTTCGCCGTACCAGAGCACCAGGCTGCCCATGCCGATGCAAGCCAGCCATTGCGGCAGACTCATTGGCGTGGTGCCAAAGCTCAGGTTCAGCCAGGACAGCTCGACCACGGCCACCTGCAATACGAACGACAGCGCCAGTGCCGCCCACAGCCAGCCATTGCGCCACAGGCCATGGAAGGCGCTGAAATGGTCGGAGCGCATGTTCAGGCAGTTGAACAGCTGGGCCATGACCAGCACGGTAAAACCGGCGGTGCGTGCCAGCGTCAGGTCATGCGTGTCGCTGCCCAGCAGGTTGGGCAGCAGGCCGCCGGGCAGGAACAGGTCCATGGTCAGCAGCGTGGACAGCGCCATCACCAGGCCGCTGAGCGTCACCTGGCGCCACATGCGGCCATCCACCACGCGCTCGCTGGCCTGGCGTGGCGGGCGTTCCATCACGTCGTCGTCCGGGGCGTCCATGCCCAGTGCCAGCGCCGGGGCGGAATCGGTGATCAGGTTGATCCAGAGGATTTGCGTGGCCAGCAGCGGCAGCACCAGCGCGCCGGCGGCCGCTTCGGGGCCTGCATTCAGGCCGATCACGCCGGCACCCAGCACGCCCAGGAACACCGTCAGCACCTCGCCCATGTTGGACGAGAGCAGGTAGCGCAGGAATTCTCGGATATTGCCGAAAATGCCGCGCCCGATGTGCACCGCCTTGACGATGGTGGCAAAGTTGTCGTCGGCCAGGATCATGCGCGCCGCTTCCTTGGTCACCTCGGTGCCGGTAATGCCCATGGCGACACCGATATCGGCACTCTTGAGCGCCGGCGCATCGTTGACGCCGTCACCGGTCATGGCAACGATATGCCCATCGTCCTGCAGCGCATCGACAATGCGCAGCTTGTGCGTCGGAGCCACGCGGGCATAGACCGACACCTCGCGCACGGCGGCGGCAAAAGCGGCCTCGCCCTGTGCCAGCAACTCGTCCAGCTCCGGCCCGGTAAGGACGCGCGCATCAGCCGGCACGATGCCCAGGTCGACGGCAATGCGCAAGGCGGTGCGCGGGTGGTCGCCGGTAATCATGATGACGCGGATGCCGGCCTGGTGCGCCTGCCGGATCGCCTGGCGTGCTTCGGGCCGTGGCGGATCGATGATACCGACCACGCCGGCCAGCGTCAGCTGCTGCTCCAGCGCCAGGTCGGGTTGCTGCGCCTGCTCCGGCGTCAGCGTGCGCCAGGCCACCGCCAGCGTGCGCAGGGCGGCATCGGACATGGCATCGACTTCGGACTGGAAGCGCTGGCGATGCGTCTCGTCCAGGGCGATCTCTGCATCGCCGAGTTGCACGCGGGCGCTGCGCTGCAGCAGCACGTCAGGTGCGCCCTTGGTCAGCAACAGCAGCCGGCCGCTGGCCTGCTCGCGCAGCACCACCGACATCAGCTTGCGATCGGAATCGAAAGGCAGTTCGGCCAGGCGCTCGAAGCCCTGCATGTCCAGTGCGTTGTCGCACAGCTTGGCGGCCGCCACCAGGAACGCGCCTTCGGTCGGATCGCCGAGAATGCGCCAGTGGCCGTCTTCATCCTGCTCCAGCGCCGCATTGCTGGCCAGGCTGCCGCCGCACAGCACCCATTGCTGCTCATGGCACAGCGCTGGCTGCGTGTGCAGCGCCTGTCCCTGGTGCGTGATCTCGCCCTGCGGCGCATAGCCGGTGCCGCTCACCGTGCTGATACCCGAGGCGCTGGCAATGCGTTCGATCGTCATCTCGGACCGGGTCAGCGTGCCGGTCTTGTCGCTGCAGATGACCGAGGCGGAACCAAGCGTCTCGACCGAGGACAGCTTCTTGACGATGGCCTTGTCGGCCGACAGGCGCTGCACGCCCACCGCCAGCACCACTGACAGCACGGCGGGCAAGCCTTCCGGCACCGCCGCCACGGCGAGTGATACGCCAAACAGCAGCACTGTCATCAGCCCCTGCAGCGTGTGCACATCACCGAGCAACAACAGCGTGGCAATCACGAGCAGCGCCACCGCGATCACGACCATGCCCAGCATGCGGCCGAGCCGGGCCACTTCCTTCTGCAGCGGCGTTTCCTCCTCCTGAGTGCTGCTGAGCAGGTGGGCGATATGGCCCATTTCGGTGCGCATGCCGGTGGCCGTGACCAGTGCCAGGCCGCTGCCGCCCGCCACCGCCGTGCCCTTGAATACCATATTGATGCGATCGCCCAGCGCCACCGGTTCCGCCAGCGTGATCGCCTGCTTCAGCACCGCCTCGCTTTCGCCGGTGAGCGAGGCCTCCTGTACGCGCAGCGTGTGCGCCTGCAGCAGGCGCGCATCGGCGCCCACGGCATCGCCTTCGGCCAGTAGCAGGATGTCGCCCGGCACTAGTGAGCTGCTGGGGATGCGCTGCGGATGGCCGTCGCGCTGTACCGTGACCATGATCTCGGTCATGCGCGCCAGCGCAGCGGCCGCGTTTTCGGCCTTGCTTTCCTGCAGGAAGCCGAGCAGGGCATTCAGCAGCACCACGGCGGTGATGACGATGGCATCCACCGGCCAGCCGGCAAAATCTTCCAGTGCCCAGACCACGATCGTGATGGCAATGGCGGCCAGCAGCAGGTAGATCAGCGGATCCTGGAACTGGCGCAGGAAGCGGCGCCAGCCGGGTACTGGCGGCTTGCTGTCGAGAAGGTTCGGGCCATGCTGCTGCAGCCGTTCAGCCACCTGCGCGCTGTCCAGTCCGCGCTCAGGGTCGCTCTGCCATTGCGTCAGCAGCCGTGATTCGGCCTGCAGGCTGGGATCTGGCTGGTGCGTGGGCTCACTGGCGGGCATGGCGACTCCTGGGGCAGATGGTGGCTGTCCCCATTGTGCATTGCAGCAGGATGCCGCGCCAGTGCGCCGGCGCTCAGACCAGGTCTTCGGCCAGCGGGTCGGTGGCTTCCAGTTCGTAGCTGGCGGCCAGCATGCCCAGGCGCGCGATCACGCCGTACATGTAGAAGCGGTTGGGCGCGCTGGCACCCGGCTGGCGGCCCGGCTCGGGCAGGTGCGCGCTGTTGTGGAAGGCCAGCGGCACGAAATGCGCGCCCGGCGCATTCAGGTTCTCGTCTTCACCCATGTCGGCGTGCACGCGGTAGAAACCACCCACCACATAGCGGTCCATGGTGTAGACCACCGGCTCGGCCACGGCGTCATTGATGCGCTCGTTGGTCAGCACGCCTTCCTGCACGATCACGCTGCGCACCTGCTGGCCGTTCTTGCCGGCCTGCATGCGCTGCAGCACGCGCGGCGGCAGGTCGTCCAGTTCCTTGCCGTCACGGATCGTCATGATGCCCATGCCTTCGGTGCCGTTGTCGGACTTGATCACCACGAAGGGCCGCTCGTTGATGCCGTATTCCTTGTACTTGCGGCGCACCTTGCCCAGTACCGATTCGGTGGTGGCGCGCAGCACGTCCATCTTGCCCTGGCCGCTGAAATCGACATCGTCACAGGTGGCGTGCAGCGGGTTGATCAGCCAGGGGTCAATGCCGAGCAGCTTGCTGAAGCGCTTGACGACTTCCTCGTAGCAGGCAAAGTGGCGGCTCTTGCGGCGGATGCTCCAGCCGGCGTGCAGCGGCGGCAGCAGGTACTGCTCGTGCAGGTCTTCCAGGATGCCCGGCGTGCCCAGGCTCAGGTCATTGTTGAGCAGGATGGTGCAGGGGTCGAAATCCTTCAGGCCGAGGCGGCGCTCGGTGCGGATGGCGGGCTCGATCACCAGGCTGTCGCCCATCGGCAGTTGCAGCGTCAGCGGTTCTGTCAGGTCAGCATCGATCGAACCGATGCGCACATGCAGGCCGGCCATGCGGAAGATGCGCGTCAGCTGCGCCAGGTTGGTCAGGTAGAAGCTGTTGTGCAGGCGCTTGTCCGGCACCAGCAGCAGGTTGCGTGCTTCCGGGCAGATTTTCTCGATCGCGGCCATGGCCGACTGCACCGCCAGCGGCAGCATGTCTTCGCTCAGGTGATTCCAGCTGCCGGGGAACAGGTTGGTGTCGACGGGTGCCAGCTTGAAGCCGGCATTGCGGATATCCACCGAAGTGTAGAACGGAGGCGTGTGCTCCATCCACTCGAGCCGGAACCAGCGCTCTGTGGCAGGCATCGAATCGATGATGCGCTGCTCAAGTTCGTTGATGGGACCGCTCAGGGCGGTGACAAGATGGGGAACCATGCAGGACCTGTAGGAGGAAAAGCGGAAGCGGCCTGCACCAGCTGCAAGCCCATGCCCGACCAGCAGGCATCATAAAGCATACACCCTCAACGCCGCCAGTACGAAGGCATCAGCAACACAAAGAAACTCAGCAGTTCCAGGCGGCCGAGAATCATGCCGATGCTGCACAGCCAGACCTGGAAATCGTTCAGGGCGGCGTAGTTGGAGGTCGGGCCGACCTGGCCCAGCCCCAGGCCGGTACAGTTGACGCTCGCCAGCGTGGCGGCAAAGGCCGATACCAGATCCAGGCCGCTGGCCAGCATCAGCAGCGTCATGATCAGCACCGTACTGACGTAGAGCACCATGTAGGCCACCACGGCACGGATGATGGTATCGGGAATGCGCGTCTGGCCGATGCGCGGCGTCTGCACCGCGCGCGGGTGCACGATGCGGTTGAGCTCGTGGCGCGCGGTCTGGAACAGCACCATGCAGCGCAGTGTCTTGATGCCGCCACCGGTAGAGCCGGCACTGGTGGCAAAACTGGACAGCAGCAGCATGAAGACCGAGGTAAATGGCACCCAGGCCTCGTAGTTCCAGGTCGAGTAGCCGGTGGTGGTGCCGATCGAGATGGTGTGGAACATGCCCAGGCGCAGTGCCTTGCCAAACGTGTAGTCCTGCGTGCCCCAGATCACCAGTGACACCAGCAGGCCGCCACCGACCAGGCAGATCAGCGTCATGCGCAGCTCCGGGTTGCGCCAAAGGATGCGCGCATCGTTGCGGCGCAGGGCGCTGAAGTACAGCGCAAAGTTGCAGGCTGCCAGCAGCATGATCACCATCGCCACGGCCTCTACCGCCACCGAGTTGTAGTGGGCAAAGCTGGCATCGTGGCTGGAGGTGCCGCCCAGGCTGACGGTGCTGAAGGTGTGCATGATGGCGTCGATCGGCGGCATGCCGGCCATCCAGTAGCCGATATAGCAGAGCAGTGACAGGATGGCGTAAATCATCCACAGGCCGGCAGCGGTATCGGCAATGCGCGGCGTCAGCTTGGTTTCCTTCATCGGGCCGGCCATTTCGGCGCGGAACAGCTGGCTGCCCCCCATGCCCAGCAGTGGCAGCACCGCCACCACCAGCACTAGAATTCCCATGCCGCCCTGCCATTGCAGGAAGCAGCGCCAGAAATTGAGCGATACCGGCAGCGTGTCCAGGTTCGTCAACACCGTGCCACCCGTGGTGGTCAGGCCCGAGGTGGCCTCGTAATAGGCGTGGGTCAGGCTGATCGGCCGGCCGATCTCGTGCATGCCGATCAGCAACGGAATCGTGGCGACGAGCGGCAGCACGCTCCAGGTCAGCACCACCAGCAGCACGCCGTCACGCGGCTGCAGCTCGTTGCTGGCCTTGCGCGCGCCAAACCAGAGCAGGGCGCCGATGCTGGCCGTCAGCGCAGCGCTTTTCAGGTAGACCCATTCCATGCCGTCGTGCATCACCAGCGCCACCAGTACCGGCAGCAGCATGCTGGCACTCATGTACAGCATCAGCATGCCGAGCAGGCGCAGGATCGGAAGCAGGTGGCGCACGGTCGGCATGGTGGTGGTTCAGAGCAGGGTCGGGCGGGCGCGGAACAGCTTTTCCACGGCGCGGATGGTGCGGCGGTGCGGCACGAAGATGATCAGGTGGTCGCCGGGCTGGATCTCGGTGTCATCACGCGCCGCCAGTACCTCGGGCTGGGTTGGCGGCCGCTCTGCCTCGCCCTCGATTCGGTCTTCCGGGTGCAGGCCTTCCAGGTCCGGCAGGCCGCGCACGATCAGGCCGATATGGGTATCGGGTGGCATGCGCAGGCTGCCGACGGTACGACCGACCACGTGCGAGCTGCGCGAGTTGCCATGCACGGCAATCTCGATCGCTTCGGCATTGCCGCGGCGCACGCTGTGCACCTGATGCACATCACCCTGGCGGATATGCGCCAGCAGCTCGCCCATCATGGCCTGCGCCGGCGACAAGGCGATGTCGATCTGGGTGCCATGCACCAGGTCGGCATAGCTGCGCCGGTTCACCAGGGACAGCACGCGCGTCACGCCGAGCTGCTTGGCCAGCAGGCCGGCCATGATGTTGTTCTCGTCGTCGTTGGTCAGCGCGCAGAAGAAATCCACCTCGCTGACGTTCTCGTCCATCAGCAGGTCTTCGTCGGTCACGTCACCCTGCAGCACCAGCACCGAACTGTCCAGCGTGGTGGACAGGTGCTCGCAGCGCGCCAGGTTGGTATCGACGATCTTGAGCTGGATGTGGTCCTGCAGCGTGCGCGCCAGCTGCAGGCCGATATTGCCGCCACCGGCAATCATCATGCTGCGCACCGGCGGCAGCGCCTGGTGGAACAGGCGCAGCACCGGGCGGATATCTTCCATGGCCACCAGGATGAACACCTCGTCACCGGCCAGGATGACGGTATCGGGGTTGGTTGGCACGAAGCGGTCAGGCTCGTTGGCAAAGCGCCGGTAGACCGCGGCCACATGGGCGCGCGCCTCGGGCAGCAGCACGTCCAGTTCGCGCAGTGCCGAGCCGTGCATCGGTGCCTTGTAATCCACGCGCACCGAGATCAGCGCCGCCAGCCCCTGGGCAAATTCGCGCACCTGCAGCGCCTCCGGGTACTCCACCAGCTTGGTCACGTACTGCGTGATCGAGGCTTCCGGGCAGATCACCTGGTTGACGGCAAAACCGTCCTCGTCGAGCAGGTCCTTGAAGGCATCCCAGCCAGCGGCGCGCAGGCGCGCAATGCGGTAGGGCGTGTTGAAGCTCTGGTGCGCCACCTTGCAGGCGGTCAGGTTCAGCGCATCCACCGTGGTGCAGGCCAGCAGCACGTCGGCATCGGCGGCACCCGCCTCGGCCAGGATCGCCGGCTCCACGCCGTTACCGACGATGCCGCGCAGGTCAAAGCGTTCCTGCAGGCGTGACAGCATCTCGGCATTGTTGTCGATGATGGTGATCTCGTTCTGCTCCGAGACCAGCTGCTCGGCGACACTTTCGCCGACACGACCGGCGCCGAGAATGATGATTTTCATGATGAATGCCCCAGGGGACGCGGCAGCCGGCGGCTGCCGGACGGCTTACAGCCCCAGCATCAGTTCCAGGTTCTGCACGGCAGCGCCGCTGGCGCCCTTGCCCAGGTTGTCCAGGCGCGCCACGGCTACCGCCTGTTGCTGGCCGTCGTTGCCATAAACGCGGATTTCGAGCTGGTTGGTGTCCTTCAGCGCCACCGCGTCGAGCTTGTTGTTCTCGGTGCGATCCGGTGCCGTCACGTACTGGCAGCCCTCGTAATAGGCGCGGTAGATGGCGTGCAGGTGCTCGACCGTCTGCTCGCCGTTGAGCAGGTCCAGGTGCAGCGGCAGTTGCACCAGCATGCCCTGGTCGAAATTGCCGACGCTGGGCACGAAAATCGGTTTGCGCTCCAGGCCGCTGTAGGCCATGATTTCCGGCAGGTGCTTGTGCGACAGGCCCAGGCCATACAGCTCGTAGGCCGGTGCCGTGCCGCCTTCGTATTCCTCGATCATCTGGCGGCCACCGCCGCTGTAGCCGCTGACCGACGGCAGGGCCGTGGGGTAGTCGGGCGGCAGCACGCCGGCTTCCACCAGCGGGCGCAGCAGCGCGATCGCGCCGGTGGCGTAGCAGCCCGGGTTGGCCACGCGCTCGGCCTTGCGCACGGCCGCGGCGTGCTCGGGCGACAGCTCCGGAAAGCCGTAGACCCAGCCCGGTGCCACGCGGTGCGCGGTAGAGGCATCGATGATGCGCGGCTTGCGGCCGGGCAGGGCGTCGATCAGCGCCACCGATTCGCGCGCGGCATCGTCGTGCAGGCACAGGATGACCACATCCACGCCAGCCATCAGCTGCTGCTTGGCCACCGGGTCCTTGCGCAGGGCCGGATCGATGCTGACGACCTCGATGTGGGCCATGCCGGCCAGGCGATCGCGGATCTGCAGGCCGGTGGTGCCGGCTTCGCCATCAATGAAAACGGTATGGGCGCTCATGCTGGATGCTCCTGGATGACGGGAAATTGTTGCAAAGCCCTGATCGTAGCAATTTTTGCATGGCAACACCGTGATACATTTATGGGTGGAATACTTTTTTTCCTGGGTCCGATCTGCAGCCTGCCGGCCAGAAGCGGGCATCCTTTCCCTACCAAGAGAGACATCGCATGAAAATTCATGAATATCAAGGCAAGGAAATCTTGCGCCAGTTCGGAGTGCCGGTCCCGCGTGGCATTCCTGCCTTTACCGTGCAGGAGGCTGTTGAAGCAGCCCAGAAGCTGGGTGGCCCCGTGTGGGTGGTCAAGGCCCAGATTCACGCTGGTGGCCGCGGCAAGGGCGGTGGCGTGAAGGTGGCCAAGTCCATCGAGGACGTGCAGAAACTGGCTGGTGACATCCTGGGCATGCAGCTCAAGACCCACCAGACCGGCCCCGAAGGCCAGAAGGTGCGTCGCCTGTACATCGAGGAAGGCGCCGACATCCAGAAGGAATACTACCTGTCCGTGGTGACCGACCGTGGTACCCAGAAGGTGGCCTTTATTGCCTCCAGCGAAGGCGGCATGGACATCGAGGAAGTGGCACACAGCAACCCCGAGAAGATCATCAAGATCTTCATCGACCCCGCCATTGGCCTGACCGCCGAGCAGGGTGAAGAACTGGCCCAGGGCGTGGGCATGCCGGCCGACTCCAAGGCGCAGTTCATCGACGTCTGCCAGAAGCTGTACAAGTGCTACATGGACACCGATGCTTCCCTGGTCGAGATCAACCCGCTGAACCGTGACGGCAATGGCAACATCATCGCCCTGGACGCCAAGTTCAACTTCGACAGCAACGCCCTGTTCCGTCACCCGGAAATCGTCGCCTACCGCGACCTGGACGAAGAAGACCCGGCTGAAGTCGAGGCTTCCAAGTTCGACCTGGCGTACATCAGCCTGGACGGCAACATCGGCTGCCTGGTGAACGGTGCCGGCCTGGCCATGTCCACCATGGACACCATCAAGCTGTACGGCGGCGAGCCGGCCAACTTCCTGGACGTGGGCGGCGGTGCCACCACCGAGAAGGTGACCGAAGCCTTCAAGATCATGCTGAAGAACAAGAACGTGAAGGCCATCCTGGTCAACATCTTCGGCGGCATCATGAAGTGCGACACCATCGCCGAAGGCGTGGTGGCTGCTTCCAAGGCGGTCGGCCTGTCCGTGCCGCTGGTCGTGCGCATGAAGGGCACCAACGAAGACGCCGGCAAGAAGATCCTGGCCGAATCCGGTCTGCCGATCATCACTGCCAACACCATGGCCGAAGCCGCCGAGAAGGTCGTGGCTGAAGTCAACAAGGCCTGAGCCTTCCTGAAACCCATTCTGGAGCCCCATTCATGAGCATCCTGATCAACAAAGACACCAAGGTCATCACCCAGGGTATTACTGGCAAGACTGGCCAGTTCCACACCCGCATGTGCCGCGACTACGCCAACGGCCAGAACTGCTTCGTGGCCGGCGTGAACCCCAAGAAGGCCGGCGAAGATTTCGAAGGCATCCCGATCTACGCCAACGTGAGCGAAGCTGCCAAGCAGACTGGCGCAACCGTTTCCGTGATCTACGTGCCGCCGGCAGGCGCTGCTGCTGCCATCTGGGAAGCCTGCGAAGCCGACCTGGACCTGGCCATCTGCATCACCGAAGGCATCCCGATCCGCGACATGCTGGAAGTCCGCAACAAGATGAAGGCCAAGGAAGCCGCTGGTGGCAAGCGCACCCTGCTGCTGGGCCCCAACTGCCCGGGCACCATCACGCCTGACGAAATCAAGATCGGCATCATGCCCGGCCACATCCACAAGAAGGGCCGCGTGGGCGTGGTCAGCCGCTCCGGCACGCTGACCTACGAAGCCGTGGCACAGCTGACTGAACTGGGCATTGGCCAGTCCAGCGCTGTCGGTATCGGTGGCGACCCGATCAACGGCCTGAAGCACATCGACGTGATGCGCATGTTCAATGAAGACCCTGACACCGATGCCGTGATCATGATCGGCGAGATCGGTGGCCCGGACGAGGCCGAAGCAGCCTACTGGTGCAAGGAAAACATGAAGAAGCCGATCGTCGGCTTCATCGCTGGCGTGACTGCGCCTCCCGGCAAGCGCATGGGCCACGCTGGCGCGCTGATCTCCGGCGGTGCCGATACGGCCGAAGCCAAGCTCGCCATCATGGAAGAGTGCGGTTTCACCATCACGCGCAACCCGTCCGAGATGGCCAAGCTGCTGAAGGGCATGCTGTAAATCCAGGCCACGAAGCTGGCTGACCTACACCAGCCAGTTTCCGGATGGCTGAACCACCTCTCTGAGCAGGGAGGTGGTTTTTTTGCGCCTATTTTGTGCCAATTCTGCTGTATCGTTACAATTGGCACTATTCCTGCGCGTAACTACCATGAGAGTGAAGTCTTTTGTTGATCGGCTGCTGCACTGGCGTCATGCCGTTGCAGTTTGGCTGCTTGGCAAGAGCGGCATGTTGCGCGTCCTGATCAGCCTGCTACCCATGCTGCTGCTGCTGCCGCACACGACCGGCATGCTCAGCTACATGCCGGTCACGCGGCTGGAGCAGCACATTTATGACCGGGCCCTGCTGGAGCAGCAGGAAGTACCGAAACTGGACAGCCGCATCGTGATCGTCGATGTGGACGAGTACAGCCTGCAGCAGGTCGGGCGCTGGCCCTGGAGCCGCGAGAAAGTGGCCTTGCTGATGGATGAGCTGTTTGATCGCCAGCAGGTCGGCCTGCTCGGGGTCGATATCCTGTTTGCCGAGCCGCAGCAGGACGATCACGGCGTGCAGGCCGTGCGCGAATGGCTGCGTGATACCGGGCAGGAGGAGAGGGCGCTTTCCAGCGAGATGATGTCCAGCCTGGAACAGCGCCTGAACCGCGATGCCATCCTGGCGCGCTCACTCGAGGGCGAACGCGCGGTGCTGGGTTACTACTACACCCAGGAGCAGCCGCCCCAGCGCTCCGGCCAGCTGCCAGAAGGACTGCGCTTGACGCAGGCGCCGTACCCGGTATCGCAGCGTTTTGGCGAGGTGCCCGACATGACGGGTTATGCCAGCAACCTGGCCTTCCTGATGCAGGCGGCGCCGCGTGGCGGGCATATCAACTCCTATACCGATAGTGATGGCATGCTGCGCAGCATCCCGTTGATCGTGCGTTATCCGGATGAAGGCTTTGGCTACTATCCCTCACTGTCGCTGGCCATGTTCCTGGCCCTGATGCAGCCGCAGCAGTTGCACCTGCGGCCGGTCGATCCCTCCTTGCCGGATTCGTCGCTGGCCGGGGTGGAACTGGTGCAGGATGGCGCGACGCTGCTGTTGCCGACGGCGCGCAATGGCAGCTTCCTGATTCCGTTCAAGAGTCCGGGCGGGCGTCATGGCGGCCACTTCCAGTATTACAGTGCCTCTGACCTGCTGGCCGGCAAGGTCCCGCCAACCACACTCAAGGGCAAGATCGTGCTGCTGGGTGCCACGGCACCGGGCTTGCGCGACTTGCGCGCCACCCCGGTCAACGGCCAGTTCCCTGGTGTGGAAGTGCATGCCACCGCGCTGGCCGCGATGCTGGACGGGGAATTTTTCCACGTACCTGACTATCGTGAAGCCTATGACACCACGGCCGTGCTGCTGACGACACTGGTGCTGATCCTGGTGCTCAACAACATGGGGGCGGTGGGCTCGCTGCTCTGGAGTGCAGGTGCTGCGGCAGGCTGGATGCTGCTGACCCAATACATGTTCTGGCGGCTGGGCCTGGTCCTGCCGGTGGTACCGGTGCTGCTGACCGTGCTGGCGACCTACCTGCTACATGCCAGTTACGGATTCTTCCTGGAAAAGCGCACCAAGCGCCAGCTGGTACACCTGTTTGGCCACTACGTACAAAGCGAGCTGGTGGAGCGCATGGCACGCCAGCCGGAGGCCTACAGCATGCAGGCGCAACTGCGCGACATGACGGTGATGTTCTGTGACCTGCAGCACTTCACCAACATGTCCGAAGACATGGACCCGCAGGAGCTGCAAAGCATGCTCAAGAACATCTTCAACGCCCTGGCAGAGGTGATTGCCAGACACGGTGGCACCATCGACAAGTACATTGGCGATTGCGTGATGGTGTTCTGGGGCGCGCCAGTGCAGGATCAGCATCACGCCTTGCACGCCGTGCAGACCGCACTCGATATCGGCGTGATGCTGAAGAGCTTCAATGCCGGGCAGCAGGCGCGCGGCGAGTTGCCGATTGCCGTCAATATCGGTATCAACAGCGGTTCCATGAGTGTCGGCGACATGGGATCGGACATGCGCCGCAGCTATACCGTGATCGGGGACGCCGTCAACCTGGCAGCGCGACTCGAATCGCTGGCCAAGTGGTACGGCGTGGGCATCCTGGTCGGGCAGGACACGGTGGCGCAATGCCCGGCGTATGCCTGGCGCTGGGTCGACTGCGTACGCGTGGTCGGACGCGTGAAGCCGGTAGACCTGTACAGCCCGGAGGCCTTGTCGCTGCATGACGCCATGGCAGAGGCCGAATGGCAGGTCTGGCAGGATTACACCATGGCCTACCTGCGACGGGACTGGCAGTGCGCAGCCGCCTTGTTGCGCATTCCGTGCGGTCAGATTCCGCCGAAACTGCGACGCCTGTATGGCGTGCACCGTCAACGCATGGACATCTTCCTGGAGCAGCCCCCGTCCGAGAGTTGGGATGGTGCCATGTGGCAAACAGATCAAATGGATGTGTCTTTGGAGTGTTTTTCAGATTTTGAATACAAAGGTAGTATTTAATTCCTGAATTTTGTATACTGCAGCATCTTTCCATGCTGCAGTCCCGGACGGGCTGTCGGCGCTTTTTCCTGCCAGAGGCCTGTCATGCGTCAACGTGTTTCCCGTGGTTTTACCCTGATCGAACTGATGGTGGTGGTTGCCCTGATCGGCATCGCCGCCACGTTTGCCGTCACGTCCTACCAGTCGCATCTGGTGCGTACCCGCGTGATGGAAGGCTTGCAGTTGGCCGAAGCGGCGCGCAACCAGATCGCCACCGAAGGCATCGCCTCGCAGGACGAGCTGGATCGCGTCAGCAATGCCTGGAACCGCCAGGCCGGTGGTTCCGGGGCCAATTCCAAGTTCGTCGAGCGCATCTGCATCAGCAGCCCGGATTGCGCCAACGTCCAGCCCGGCGAGGGCAACGGCAGCATTACCATCGTCTACCGTGGTGATGCCAGCGGCACCGGCACCAACAACCAGCTGCAGCTGATACCGCTGATGCGCAACGCGGCCAATGCCGCCGCTGCCGAGGGATTGCCCGCAGCCCTGGCCGCCGGCAGCAGCGGTGCGCTGGACTGGGCCTGTGTGGCAGAAACGAATACGGCGGCCTTGACGATGGCCGATGCGGCGCTGGTGCCGGTGCTACCGCAGGGCGTACGCCAGGATCTGCTGCCGTCACAATGCCGTTAAGACGATGCAGGCCGGTGGTTGCATAATGCTCGGGTTGTGCCGCATCCTGTTGCCATCATGCAAACCCCTTCTCCTGCTGTTTCCCAGCCGCTGCTGCGCTTTTCGGGCGGGCAGCGCTCGCTGGTTGCCTGGCTGTTCCTGCTCTGCGCCTGCATTCCCTGGCTGAATCCGGTGGCGGGCGGTGCCATGACACCGGCGATCCCGCTGATCACCGGCTGGTTCTGCATCGCCATTCTGTTGCTGCTGTTCCCGGCCTTGCGCGCAGGCGCCATGGCGGCGTATCTGGCGGCCTTTCTGCTCACCGGTGCGGTGCTGGGCGTGCTGCTGGATGTCTCCTGGCAGCTGCTGATGCTGGGCTGCCTGATGATCGGATCGGCGGCACTGGTCGGCGCACGGTTGGCGCAGCAGGACGTGCTGGACCCTGAGCAGCCGGGCAGCCATGCCGTGGCACTGATCGCCTGGAGCTGGCTGATCGCCGGCCTGCTGAGTGCGCTGATCGGCCTGCTGCAGTATTTCCAGCTCACGGCCTGGCTTGGCGGCCTGGTCAACCATGCGCCGGCGGGTCAGGTCTATGGCAATCTGCGCCAGCGCAACCAGTATGCCTCGCTGATGAACATGGCACTGTGGGCGTTGTGGTACCTCTGGTACAGTGGGCGGCTGCAGCGTCTCTGGGGGCGGAGCGAGCAGATCCGGCCGCGCACGGCGGGCCTGGTAGCGCTGCTGCTGATGCTGCCGCTGGCGGTCAGCATGGGGCTCACGCTGTCGCGCACCGGCATGGTGCAGATGCTGCTGACCATGGTGCTGATGCTGTGGTGGACCTGGCGCATGCCGGAGCAGGGCCGTATCGGCCGTCGTCGCAATGTCATGCTGTGGCTGGCGGCGCTGGCGCTGACCTATCTGGTGTCCAGCTATGTGCTGCCCCACTGGCTGGGCGGCGTGGACATCATGGTGCGCGTGCAGGGCGCTGACAGCCGCATGTGCATCAGCCGCACCGTGCTGTGGGGCAATGTGCTGGACCTGATCGCACAGCGGCCCTGGACCGGCTGGGGCTGGGGCCAGCTCGATATCGCCCACTACTACGCCAACTATGCCGATACGCGTTTCTGCGACATGCTGGACAACGCGCACAACCTGCCGCTGCATTTGGCCATTGAACTGGGCGTGCCGGTGGCGGCGCTGTTCTGCCTGCTGCTGGCTGGCTGGGTGCTGTGGAGCCGCCCCTGGGCCGAGCGCTCTGCCACGCGCCAGCTGATGTGGGGCGTGCTGGCGGTGATCGCCATCCACAGCCTGCTCGAATACCCGCTCTGGTACACGCCGTTCCAGCTGGCCTGCGGCCTGGCGCTGGGCGTGCTGCTGGCCAGCCAGCGCCCGTTGCGTGCCAGGTCAGATAGCGCGCTGCAGGGACGCTCCTGGCTGCTGGCGCAGCAGCTGGCGGCGATCGCCATGCTGCTGGGCCTGGCGTATGCGAGCTTCGATTTTGTCCGGGTGACGCAGCTGTATACCCAGCCGCAGGAGCGCAGCTGGCCGTTCCGCGAGCACACCATGGAGCAGGCACAGCGTACGCCGTTGTACCAGAACGCGGTCAACTTCGCCATGCTGAGCGTGGTGCCGCTGACGGCGCAGAATGCCGAAGTGGAGCTGGCGCGCGCCCAGATGCTGATGCACTACAGCCCGGAGGCGCGTGTGGTGCAGCGCATCATCGAGGCGCAACTGCTGCTCGGACGCGATGCCGAAGCCGAACAGGCGCGCCAGCATTTCCAGCAGGTCTATCCACGCCAGCATGATGCCTGGCAGGAGAAGCGCGCGCTGATGGCTGCGTCGCGATAAACAGGCTGCCGCCCGGTTGTACTGCCTTGTAACAGGATTGTCCCGATCGGAAAAGCCGAAGGAATTACAATAG
Organism: Allobrachymonas wangyanguii; assembly: GCF_045055315.1. Lineage (GTDB taxonomy): Bacteria > Pseudomonadota > Gammaproteobacteria > Burkholderiales > Burkholderiaceae_C > Brachymonas > Brachymonas wangyanguii. The sequence continues at coordinate 2,229,877 of NZ_CP173677.1, read as the reverse complement.
TCGGTTGCATGCCTGCGATTCGTCTGATCAGACGCGTTTGCCGGCAAACCATACATCCCTTAAAAACAGGAGTTTCCGTGTTCATTTCCAACGCTTACGCACAGGCTGCAGCCGGTGCCGATACCGCCTCTTCCCTGATGTCCTTCCTGCCCATGATCGCGATGTTCGCGGTCCTGTACTTCATCATGATCCGTCCCCAGATGAAGAAGCAGAAAGAGCACAAGTCCATGGTCGAGGCGCTGGCTCCCGGCGACGAGGTCGTGACGGCCGGCGGCATCCTGGGCAAGGTGACCAGCGTGCGCGACACCAACATCAACGTGCAGATCGCCGATGGCGTCGAGATCCAGCTGCAGCGCAGCGCCGTGGTGCAGGTGCTGCCCAAGGGTACGCTGAAGTAATCTGCTTCCCGGGTGCAGGCGTCTGCCTGCACCGGCTTCGGCCACGCCCCGGCCGTACCAGGGGCGACTGGTTGCCGCTGCTGCCAGCGGCAACCGCTTGATGGAAAGAATCTGCCATGAACCGTTATCCGGTCTGGAAATACCTAGTCATGCTGGTGGCCGTGCTGATCGGACTGATCTACACGCTGCCCAACTTCTTTGGCGAGGCGCCTGCGGTGCAGGTGTCGTCCATGCGTTCCACCGTCACGGTGGACAGTGGCGTGCAGGAGCGCGTGCAGGCTGCCCTGGCGGCAGAACAGCTCACGCCCGATGTCGTCACGCTCGAAAACAACCACCTGCTGGTGCGCTTCGGTTCGCCGGACCAGCAGCTGAAGGCGCGTGATGTGGTCGAGCGCACGCTCAACCCGGATGCGGCCGATCCGTCCTATGTGGTGGCGCTGAACCTGGTGTCGCGTTCGCCGGCCTGGCTGACGGCGCTGCACTCCAAGCCGATGTACCTGGGCCTGGACCTGCGTGGTGGCGTGCACTTCATGTTGCAGGTCGACATGCAGACCGCGCTCAGCAAGCGCCTCGATTCCTTTGCCAGCGACATCCGCACGCTGATGCGTGACAAGGAGCTGCGCTACACCGACGTGGTGCGCAATGGCGACACCATCGAGACCATCTTTGCCGATGCCGCGACTGCCGAGCAGGCGCGCAACGCGATCCAGGACAACGTGATGGAGCTGCAGGCCGAGCTGCAGCAGGGCGATGCCAACCGCGTGGTGGCGCGCTACAAGCCGGCCGAGGCGACCCGCTTCCAGGAGCAGGCGCTCAAGCAGAACATCCTGACGCTGCAGAACCGCATCAACGAGCTGGGCGTGGCCGAGCCAGTGATCCAGCAGCAGGGCCTGGATCGCGTGGTGGTGCAGCTGCCGGGCGTGCAGGACACCGCCAAGGCCAAGGAAATCCTGGGCCGTACCGCCACGCTGGAACTGCGCATGGTGGATGAAAGCACCGAAGGCCGTGCCGCCGAAATGGGCAGTGGCCCGGTGCCGTTTGGCAGCGAGAAATTCCTCAACCGCGAAGGCCGTACCGTCATCGTCAAGAAGCAGGTGGTGCTCACCGGCGAGAACCTGACCGATGCGCAGCCGGGCTTCGACAGCCAGACCCAGGAACCCACCGTCAACCTGACGCTGGACAGCAAGGGCAGCACGATTTTCCGCAACATCACGCGTGACAACGTCGGCAAGCGCATGGCCATCCTGCTATTCGAGAAGGGCAAGGGCGAAGTCGTGACCGATCCGGTGATCCGTACCGAAATCGGCGGTGGCCGCGTGCAGATCAGCGGTCGCATGACGACGCAGGAAGCTGCCGACACCTCGCTGCTGCTGCGTGCCGGCTCGCTGGCGGCGCCGATGGAAATCGTGGAAGAGCGCACCATCGGTCCGAGCCTGGGTGCCGACAACATCGAGAAGGGTTTCAAGAGCGTGGCCTGGGGTTTCGCTGCAGTGACCCTGTTCATGATCGTCTACTACCACCTGTTCGGCGTGTTCTCGGCGATTGCGCTGACGGTCAACCTGCTGCTGCTGATTGCCGTGCTGTCCATGTTGCAGGCGACGCTGACGCTGCCAGGCATGGCGGCCATGGCGCTGACGCTGGGCATGGCGATTGACTCCAACGTGCTGATCAACGAGCGTATCCGCGAGGAATTGCGTGCCGGGGTCGCGCCGCAGTCGGCCATCCATGCCGGTTATGACCGCGCCTGGGCCACCATCATCGACTCCAACGTGACTTCGCTGATCGCCGGTCTGGCGCTGCTGGCCTGGGGCTCCGGCCCGATCCGCGGTTTTGCCGTGGTGCACTGCCTGGGTATCGCCACCTCGATGTTCTCCTCCGTGTTCTTCTCGCGCGGTCTGGTCAACCTCTGGTATGGCCGCCAGCGCAAGCTGAAGACGGTGTCCATCGGCACGGTCTGGAAACCCACGGACGACGCGGCCGGCAAGGCCTGATCCGCCACAGAACAAGGACAACATCATGGAGTTTTTCCGGATCAAGAAAGACATACCGTTCATGCGGTATGCGCTGATCTTCAACATCATCTCGTTCGCGACCTTTGCCCTGGCCGTGTTCTTCCTGGTCACGCGTGGCCTGCACCTGTCGGTGGAATTCACCGGCGGTACCGTGATGGAGGTGGCCTACAGCCAGCCGGCCAAGATCGAGCAGGTGCGTGATACGGTTTCCGGCCTCGGTTACCAGGACGTGCTGATCCAGAACTTCGGCTCTTCGCAGGAAGTGATGATCCGCCTGCCGCTGGTGGAAGGCGTGACTTCGGCCCAGCAGAGTGACCAGGTACTGGCGGCACTGCAGACCGCCAACCCGGACGTGACGCTGCGGCGTGTCGAGTTCATCGGGCCGCAAGTGGGGCAGGAACTGTTCCACAACGGCCTGAAGGCGCTCGGTTTCGTGATCCTCGGCATCATCATCTACCTGGCGATCCGCTTCGAGTGGAAGTACGCGGTGTCGGCGGTGATCGCCAACATGCACGACATCGTCATCATCCTGGGCTTCTTTGCCTTCTTCCAGTGGGAGTTCTCACTCTCTGTGCTGGCGGCGGTGCTGGCGGTGCTGGGCTATTCGGTGAACGAGTCGGTGATCATTTTTGACCGTATCCGCGAAACCTTCCGCCGCTACCGCAAGATGAACACGGTCGAGGTGATCAACCATGCGATCACCAGCACCATCAGCCGGACCATGATCACCCACGGTTCTACCGAGACCATGGTGCTGGCGATGCTGATCTTCGGTGGCCAGGCGCTGCACTACTTCTCGCTGGCGCTGACCATCGGTATCGTGTTCGGCATCTACTCCTCGGTGTTCGTGGCGGCTGCCATTGCCATGTGGCTGGGCATCAAGCGCGAAGACCTGGTCAAGCCACAGCGCAAGGATCCGCGTGACGATCCGAACGCGGGTGCCGTGGTCTGACGACCTGGCCTGACAGACAGCAAGGCCTGCGCACAGCAGGCCTTGTTGCCTTCTGAAAAGGGGTTTGTTGATGGACTGGTTTATCGTCATCGCGGCATCGCTGTTTGCCGGCTTTGTGGACGCGATCGTGGGCGGCGGCGGCCTGATCCTGGTGCCGGCGCTGTTTGCGACCTTCCCGAACATGGTGCCGGCGACGCTGCTGGGCACCAACAAGTCGGCCTCGGTCTGGGGCACCACCTTTGCCACCTGGCAGTTCAGCCGGCGTGTGCGTATGCCCTGGCGTGCCATGCTGCCGGCCGCTGCGGCTGGTTTTGCCGGCTCCTTTGTCGGCGCCTGGCTGGTGACCATGGTGAACCCGGATTTCCTGCGCAAGGCGCTGCCCTTCGTGCTGCTGCTGATCCTGGCCTACACCCTGGTCAAGAAGGATCTGGGTACGCAGCATACGCCGCGCTGGGTCGGTCGCAACGAGATCCTGGCGGCCAGCCTGATCGGTCTGGCGCTGGGTGTCTATGACGGTTTTTTTGGCCCCGGTACCGGCAGCTTCCTGGTGTTCCTGCTGGTGCGCGTGCTCGGTTATGACTTCCTGCACGCCTCGGCCGGTGCCAAGCTGATCAACGTCAGCACCAACGTGGCGGCGATTGCGCTGTTTGCCAGCAAGGGCCATGTCTGGTGGCAGTTGGGCCTGGCGATGGCTGTAGCCAATGTGGTTGGCAGCCTGATCGGTTCGCGCATGGCGCTCAAGCACGGCAGCGGCTTTGTGCGCATCGCCTTTATCCTGGTGGTGCTGGCGCTGGTGCTCAAGACCGGTTACGACGCCTTCCTGAAGGCCTAGCGCACGCCGTAGCGTTCGCGGTAGGCCAGCACCTGCGCATGGCTGGCAGCCAGCTCCGCGCTGGCGTGCTGCGGCTGCTGCAGGTAACCCAGCAGGTCGTCCAGCGAAGCAATGGCGCAGACATCCATGCCGAGTTCGCGGCGCACGTACTGCACGGCGCTGTAGGGCACGTCCTGGCCGTTTTCGGTCGCCATTTCCTGACGGTCCAGCGCCACCGCCACGGCTGACGGCGTGGCGCCGGCGGCCTGGATCAGGGCAATCGATTCACGTACGGCAGTGCCGGCCGACATCACGTCATCGACGATCAGCACGCGGCCCAGCAGCGGCGCGCCCACCAGGCTGCCGCCTTCGCCGTGGTCCTTGGCTTCCTTGCGGTTGTAGGCAAACGGCAGGTTGCGGCCCAGGCGCGCCAGTTCCACCGCCACGGCCGCGACCAGCGGGATGCCCTTGTAGGCCGGGCCGAACAGCATGTCGAACTGGATGCCGCTGGCGATGATGCGTTCAGCATAGAATTGAGCCAGCCGGCCCAGCATGGCGCCATCGTTGAACAGGCCGGCATTGAAGAAATAGGGCGATTGGCGACCGGCCTTGGTCGTGAAGCTGCCAAAGCACAGCACCCCGCAATCCACTGCAAATGCCACAAAGTCCTGGGCAAGGGAGTCCTGGGAAGGGGTGTTAGCGGGCTGGTTCATGGGTTTGTCCGATCAATCAACTGTACAGAATCAACAAAGGAGTGCACGCCAGGTGTTTCGCTTGACCAGTCTCAACCTCAACGGCATCCGCTCGGCCACCACCAAGGGTCTGGAACCCTGGCTGGCAGCGCATGCCCCTGATTGTATGTGTGTCCAGGAGGTGAAGGCGCAGCAGGCCGACATCGTGGGCAAGTTCGAGGTGCTGGCGGAGATGCAGGGCTACTTCCACTTTGCCGAGAAGAAGGGCTATTCAGGCGTCGGCATCTACACCCGGCATGAGCCCAGCGATGTGCGCATCGGCTATGGCTCGCCCGAATTTGATGCTGAAGGCCGCTATATCGAGCTGCGCTTTGATACGCCGCAGCGCGCGCTGTCCATCATCAGCTGCTATTTCCCGAGCGGATCTTCGGGGGAGCTGCGCCAGGCTGCCAAGTACCGATTCCTGGACGAGATGTATCCCTACCTGCTGGAGCTCAAGCAGAACCGCGAATTTATCCTGTGTGGCGACGTGAATATCGCGCACAACGAGATCGACCTGAAAAACTGGAAGGGCAACCGCAAGAACAGCGGCTTCCTGCCCGAGGAGCGCGCCTGGATGACGCGCTTGCTGGCCGAGGCCGGCATCGTGGACGTGTACCGCCAGCTCAAGCCCGAAGCCACCGACGAGTGCTACACCTGGTGGAGCAACCGCGGCCAGGCCTATGCCAAGAACGTGGGCTGGCGTCTGGATTACCACCTGGCGACGCCGGCACTGGCGCGCCACGCGCATACCGAGTCCATCTACAAGGACGAGAAGTTCTCGGACCACGCGCCGATCACCATCGATTACGACTTTACCCTGCAAGGGAGCTGACATGCTGCACTACCACACCATCCCCGTGACCCCGTTCCAGCAGAACTGCTCCATCCTCTGGTGCGACCAGACCATGGAAGGCGCGGTGGTGGATCCGGGCGGCGACCTGCCGCGCCTGCTGGCCTTTGCCGAGAAGCAGGGCATCCAGCTCAAGCAGATCCTGCTGACGCACTGCCACGTGGACCACTGCGCCGGCACCGCCGACCTGGCCGAGCATCTGGACCTGCCCATCATCGGCCCGCACGAAGGCGACCAGTACTGGATCGACGCGCTGCCGCAGACGGCGGTCAACTACGGTTTTCCGCCGGCGCGCGTGTTCACGCCGACGCGCTGGCTGGTGGATGGCGATACGGTGCAGGTGGGCAAGAGCACGCTGCAGGTGCGCCACTGCCCGGGCCATACGCCGGGCCATGTGGTGTTCTATTCGCCGGAAGCGAATCGCGCCTTTGTCGGCGACGTGCTGTTTGCTGGCTCCATTGGCCGAACCGACTTCCCCGGTGGCGATTACGACACGCTGATTGCCAGCATCACGCAGCGCCTGTGGCCCATGGGCAACGACACCGTGTTCATTCCCGGCCACGGCCCGGAAAGCACATTTGGCCGCGAGCGCGTCAGCAACCCGTTTGTGGCGGGCACCTGATCGGGCGCCTCCATGGCATCTGCCGCAGTATGGCAAAAGATGCCGCCAGCCCGCTGAATTGGCTCCGGGGCGTGATACAACGTTGACCATGTCTGCATCTTCTGAAACTGCCGCTGCCACGCGCCCGACCTGGCGCGAATCCCTGCGCGTCTACCTGGAGCCGGCCAGCCTGCGCATGCTGGCGCTGGGTTTCTCGGCCGGCCTGCCCTTGTTGCTGGTATTGGGCACCCTGAGCTTTCGCCTGCGCGAGGCCGGTATCGACCGTGCCACCATCGGTTTTCTGAGCTGGGTGGGCCTGGCCTATGGCTTCAAGTGGGTCTGGGCCCCGCTGGTGGACCGGGTGCCGATTCCGCTGCTGACACGCTGGCTGGGCCGGCGGCGCAGCTGGCTGCTGCTGGCCCAGCTGGGCATCGTGGGCGGGCTGGTGGCCATGGCGCTGGGCAACCCGCAGCAGGGCCTGTTTGCCGTCACGGCGGCGGCGCTGGTGGTGGCCTTCAGCTCGGCCACGCAGGACATTGCGCTCGATGCCTTCCGTATCGAATCGGCCGAAACCGAAAAACAGGCGGCGCTGGCCGCCACTTACCAGACCGGCTACCGCCTGGCCATGATCTGGGCTGGTGCCGGTGTGCTGTGGCTGGCAGCGGGGGCGGAAACCGCCGGCAGCGGCTACCAGAACCAGGCCTGGATGACCGCCTATCTGGTGATGGCAGCTTCCATGCTGGTGGGCATCGTGACGGTGCTGCTGGCCCCTGAGCCGGTACCGGTGGCACAGCCCAGTCCGCGCACCCCGGGCGAATGGCTGCGCCAGACCCTGGTCGATCCCTTTGCCGATTTCTTCCGCCGCTACCGCTGGCAGGCCGCGCTGATTCTGGCGCTGATTGGCGTGTACCGCATCAGCGATGTGGTGATGGGCATCATGGCCAATCCTTTTTACGTGGACATGCAGTACACCAAGGCCGAAGTGGCGGCGGTGACCAAGATCTACGGCGTCATCATGACGCTGGTGGGGGCCTATGTAGGCGGCATCCTGTCCATGCGCTTTGGCGTGATGCGCATCCTGATGCTGGGCGCGATCACCAGTGCCATCAGCAACCTGCTGTTTGCCTGGCTGGCCGGACACGGCCATGACGTCAACGCCCTGATCCTGGTGGTCTCGGCTGACAACCTGGCCGGCGGCATCGCCTCGGCAGCCTTTATTGCCTATTTGTCCAGCCTGACCAATATCCAGTATTCCGCCACGCAGTATGCGCTGTTCTCGTCGCTGATGCTGCTGCTGCCCAAGTTCGTGGCCGGCTGGTCTGGCGCGTTTGTGGACCAGTTTGGTTACGCCACCTTCTTTACCAGCACGGCGCTGCTGGGGCTGCCGGTGCTGGTGCTGGTGTGGTTGGCGGGGCGGGTGCTGGTGGTGCAGGAGAAGCGGCCATGAAGCATATTCTGGTGGTAGGGGGTGCAGGCTACATCGGCTCGCACATGGTGTGGCTACTGGGCCAGCGCGGCGTGCGCGTCACGGTGCTGGACAACCTGAGTGCCGGCCATGCCGATGCCGTGTTGCATGGCGAGCTGGTGGTGGGCGACATGGCCGATGCCGCCTTGCTGGACCGCCTGCTGGCCGAGGGCGCCTTTGATGCCGTCATGCATTTTGCCTCCTGCATCCAGGTGGGCGAGTCGGTGGCCGATCCTGGCAAGTATTACGCCAACAACGTCTCCAACACGATCACGCTGCTCAATGCCATGCAGCGGCACGGTGTCAGGCAGTTTGTCTTTTCCTCCACCGCGGCCACCTTTGGCGAACCGCAATACACGCCCATTGACGAGCGCCATCCGCAGCAGCCGATCAACCCGTATGGCCGCACCAAATGGATGATTGAGCAGGCATTGGCCGATTATGAGCAGGCCTACGGGCTCCAGTCGGTGTGCCTGCGCTATTTCAACGCGGCAGGCGCGCATCCGGATGGCCTGCTGGGGGAGCGCCACGAACCGGAAACGCACCTGATCCCGCTGGTGCTGCAGGCGGCCTCTGGTCGTCGCAGCCATATCAGCGTGTTCGGCCGCGATTACGACACACCGGACGGCACCTGCATCCGCGACTATATCCACGTGATGGACCTGGCCGATGCGCATTGGCTGGCGCTGGAGTACCTGGCTGCCGGTGGCCGGAGTACGGCCTTCAACCTGGGGAACGGCGATGGCTATTCCGTGCAGCAGGTGATTGATGTGGCGCGGCAGGTGACGGGACGTGCCATTCCGGTGCAGGAAGGGCCGCGTCGTGCGGGCGACCCGGCCCGGCTGGTGGCGGATGCCGCAAGGGCGCGGGAGGTGCTCGGGTGGCGGCCCGGGCGGGCTGATCTGGCGCAGATTGTGGGGGATGCTTGGGGGTGGGAACAGAGTGCTTGCTGAATTTTTTGCTAGCTATTCTTTTGCTCGAGGAATGAGACATTATTCACGTTGGAAGATTTCTCCATCATTTTTTTTGATAAATTTAAAATAATATTTTTGGAGATTGATGTGGCAATTGTAGCTAGTCTCTGGATTGGGGAAGGGCTGAGTGTAGTTGAGCAAGCAAGTATTCGATCCTTCCAAAAGGTTGGCGATCATTTTGTACTTTATGCATATGGTCCAGTTTCGGGAGTGCCAGAAGGAGTTGAAGTAAGGGATGCGCAGGAGGTGTTTCCCTGCACCAATATTGTCAGGCATAAGAAAACGGGTAGTCCTGCCATTCATGCGGACTTGTTTCGCTATGCTTTGCTTGAGAAGGTAGGCTTGATTTGGGTTGATTTGGATGTCATAGCTTTGAAGTCGTTCGAATTTTCGGGGGATTATGTTTTTGCGTATGAAAGTGCTGCTAGTGTGGCGAATGGCATACTGAAGCTCCCTCCGGAATCAGAAACTTTGAAGCAATTGCGGGCTATTAAGATGGATACCAAAGGGTATCCTCCGCAAGTAACTGGCCTCCGTCGGCTCAGATATCATGTGAAATATTTGGGGCGTAAGCTGCCAATTGATCGTTGGACTTGGGGGTCTACAGGGCCAAAAGCTTTAACGTATTTTTTGAAAAAATATGGGGAGATTCATCATGCATTGCCCATATCATCTTTCTATTCGATACCTCTGGAGCGAGCTCGAGATTTTGTCATTCCCGGTAAAATAACATCAGAAAGCTTGCCGGAAGATGCATGGGCCGTGCACTTGTGGGGAACCGAGTTGCGTAAGTGTATTGATCGGGAGTTGCATGGTGTGGTGCCAGAAGGTTGCTTCTTGTCTGCGTATTTGAGTTAGTGCAAGTGCTTTTTCCGAGGAATGATGTATTTTTTTGAAGTGTCTAGTGCGTGATTTTTTAATGTGATGGCTCCCTTCGGTTTGTGATTCCTGTGTCGTTGGGGTGGCTTGTGGCGATATCTCTTTCACTTAATATCTGTTCGTCTATGTCTGCACTGCCGGTAATTCATACCATGTATTGGGATAATATCCCGTTGAATATTTTGAGGAAGCAGCAGTCTGTTGCTGAACACTTGGATCTGCCATTGCAGCAGGAGCGCGCGCACAAAAAGCCCCATGGCGTCTGGATGCGGGAAGTGCTGGAGCGCCATGCATCTGAAGATATCGTTATCTTCTGCGATATTGATGCCTTCCCCCTGCATCGCGATGCCTATTTGCAGGCCGTGTCCCATGCGCAGCGCGGAGCCCTGTTCGGCCTGGCGCAGTTCTCCAACCACAAGCCGGGCAATGAGGTGTATGCCGGCCCCATGTTCATGGCGCTACGCAAGCAGTTGTGGGAGGACCTGGGCAAGCCCGATTTGCAATCCAGCAAGCAGCATGATGCTGCAGAGGTCCTGAGTGCGCTGGCGCGCGCACGGGGTGTTGAAGTCGTGATGTCCGAGCCCACGGCTACCCTGATATCCAAGTGGGCGCTGGGATCGGAAGGGGTGTTCGGCATTGGCACCTTTTATGGCAGGCGCGACTTCTTTCATCTGTTCGAATCCAGGAAGCCGGCATACGGAGCCTTGCTGGCTGCGGTGGCCGATGATGTGATCGGCAACAGGCCGCTGAACTTTGCCCGCTATCTGGAACTGGCCCAGTCGCTGGACGATGAGGAGATGGCTCCGGCGCGCAGCACCTGGAAATTCTGGGGGCGCTAACCATGTCGAATCCTGTGGCATCCGGGGATTTGCCCGTAGTCTTCATCAATCTGGACAAGGATGCGCAGCGGCGGGCACGTGTCGAGGCGGAGTTTGCACGCCTGGGCGTGGCTGGCGAGCGCTTTCCTGCCGTCTGGTGGAAACAGTTGCCACCCGAGGTACAGGCCGGCATGTACAGCCCGGAGCTGAACCAGACGCAGTACTACAAGCCCTTGGTAGATGGTGAAAAAGGCTGCTACGCCAGCCATATCCAGGCCTGGCAGCAACTGTTGCGTGGTACGGCAGCGGCCATGGTGGTGCTGGAGGACGATGTCGTACTGGACGATGCCTTTTCCGAGGTCGTGCAGGCGATTGCCGCCCTGCCGCCAGACTGGGACATGGTCAAGCTGATGGGGCGTTTTGGCGATGAAAAGGTACGCGCCAGCAAGCCGTTGACGACGCGCCATGCCTTGATCCAGTACCGGCGCGTGCCGAGCATGACGGCGGGGTACGTGGTCAGTCGGCGTGGTGCGCAGAAGCTGCTGGCAAGTCGCCTGCCGTTTGGACGTCCGATCGATGTGGACTTGCGTTTCTGGTGGGAAAATGACCTGCAGATTCTGGGCGTTCAGCCGCCTGTAGTTGCCCTGGATGTGACCAGCGAGGTCAGCAGTATTGAAGGTCCCCGGCCGCCAGTGGGCTGGTCCATGCGCTGGCGCAAGCTCATGATGAAGGTTGGACTGACCTGGGGCAATACCTTGCATGCGCGGGAACAGGGTAAGCTGTAAGCCGCCTGTGCCCAGCGCCTGCCAGTCACAACGTGGCGGACTCTGCTGATGCGGAGAGGCTTATCCGGTCCAGATCGGGAAGCGGTGCATGGTCATGCAGGGCACGCAGCAGGGTGGCATAGCGCGCCATCATGAGGGAGCGCGAAAAGGCCGCAAAAGCCTTGGCCCGACCGGCGGCAGCCAGTTTCCGGGCGGTAGCAGGATCTTCCAGCAGGTGCTGGATGGCCTTGGCCAAGGCCGCAGGATCATTTTCAGGTACCAGCAGGCCGTTCTGGCCGTGGTCAATGACATCCTGTACCCCGACGACATCGGTGCCTATGCAGGCGCAGCCAGCCGCCATGCCTTCCACCAGTGACAGCCCCATGCCTTCGTAATGGGTGGAAAGGATGTTGAGCTGCTTGCCGGACATGAAGGCAGGCAGATTGTCGACATGCCCAAGGAATTCGACTTGTTCTTCCAGTCCGAGCGAGTGGGCCAACTGCCGGGTTTGCTGCAACAGTCTGGCCTTGCCCTTTCCCGCAAGGTACAGTCGGGGACGCAGCCCCTGCCTGGCCAGCAGGCTCAGTGCCAGCAACAGGGTTTTGTGGTCTTTCTGTCTGGCAAAGCGGGCGGCCATGACGAGGGATGGTTCCCGTTGCTCCCAGGGCACTAGCTGGCTGGCTGGGAATCTGGCCAGATCGATGCCGTTAGGGATAGCCAGACACTTTCCCGTTGGAAAGCCCAGTCCGATCAAGTGCTGGCGAACGCCGTTGGTGACGCCGACGATGGCCGCCGTGTGCTGTGTCAGCCACAGCGCCTGTTTCAGCCTCCAGGACGTATAGCGCTCACGCGCATTGTGTTCCACATGCACCAGCTTGGGCACATGTGCCAGCAGCCCGGCATAACGCCCCCACAAATGGTCACTGAAGCCGTGCGCCACCAGAATATCCGGCTGCCACTCCAGCGCTATCTTGCGCAGGCTCAGCACCGTGGCCAGGTGCGACCAGCCGGGTACCACGCGGACATCCAGCCCCTTGTCGCGCAGGGCCTGGACGCGTGCCGCATCGGTATTGCGTTTGCGGCGCAATACCAGCAACACCTGCATGTCCTGGCCTTGCTGCGCGGCCAGACACAAGTCCACCGCTACCTGGGTAGCGCCGGAAAAGCCCCCGGTGACAAAGTGCAGGACGCGCATGAAAGCCTGTCAGGCCTCAATGCCCGTGCGCGACAACTTCACCTTCCTTCAGCTTGTACACCGTCCCGCAATACGGGCACTTGCCCTCGCCATGCTTCGACACATTGATGTACACGCGCGGATGGCTGTTCCACAGCTCCATGCCGGCCAGCGGGCTGGGGCAGAACACTTCGCCGGCCTGGTTCAGGTCGCTGGCCTTGATTTCTACAGCTTTGCTCATGGGGTATCTCCGTGCAGGGGGGTTACACCAGCGCCAGCCAGTGTGCGTACTTGGGATTGCGACCGTTCACGATATCGAAGAAGGCGCTCTGGATCTTTTCGGTGATCGGGCCGCGGCGGCCGATACCGATCTGCACGCGGTCCATCTCGCGGATCGGCGTGACTTCGGCGGCGGTGCCGGTGAAGAACATCTCATCGGCAATATAGCATTCGTCGCGCGTGATGCGCTTTTGCACCACTTCCAGGCCCAGGTCCTTGCAGATCTGGAATACGGTATTGCGCGTGATGCCGTTCAGGGCGCCAGCCGACAGGTCCGGCGTGTAGACCACGCCATCCTTGACGATGAACACGTTTTCGCCCGACCCTTCGCTGACAAAGCCGGCGCTGTCCAGCAGCAGGGCCTCGTCGTAGCCGTCATCGGTGGCTTCCATATTGGCCAGGATCGAGTTGGTGTAGTTGCTGGCGGTCTTGGCCTGCGTCATGGTGATGTTGACGTGGTGGCGCGTGAAGCTGCTGGTCTTGATGCGGATGCCCACGGCCATGCCTTCTTCGCCCAGGTAGGCGCCCCAGTTCCAGGCGGCGATCATCACGTGGGTCTTGTTGCCCTTGGGCGAAACGCCCAGCTTCTCGGAGCCCAGCCACACCAGCGGACGGATGTAGGCGCTTTCCAGATTATTCTCGCGCAGCACTGCCTTGTGCGCTTCGTTGACCTCTTCCTGCGTCATCGTCATGGGAATGCGCAGGATCTTGGCGCTGTTGAACAGGCGCCTGGTGTGGTCTTCCAGACGGAACACGGCCGTGCCCTTGTCGGTCTGGTAGGCGCGGACGCCTTCAAAAGCGGCGCAGCCATAGTGCAGGCTGTGGGTGAGCACGTGCACCTTGGCGTCACGCCAGTCCACCAGCTGGCCGTCCAGCCAGATCTTGCCGTCGCGGTCGGACAGGGCATTGGGTGCGCTCATGGGTGATTCCTTTTCTTGTCAGTCGCCGGCAGGCCATCCTGCCGTTCTCGTCATAAATAGTAGCAACCAGCAAGTTTACGCCGAATTGACGCCAGATGCAGCCCCCGGCCAGTCCTTGACTCGGGGGCAAACCCTGCGCGCGGGTCAGCGTGCCGCCGCGCGCGCCTGTTCCAGCCAGCTGTCAAACAGGCGCTGGTGCGCCTTGATCCAGCCGTCGGCGTGTTTCTCGATATCGCGGCGCTTGTTGGCGCCCTGGAACATCGCCATGTTCTGCGTGTTGATGTTGGCCACCGGCAGCTGCATCACGCTGAACAACTTGGCTGCAGCCGGATTCGCCTCGATAAAGGCGCGATTCGCCATGATGTGCTGGTTGTTGACGATAAAGCCGTAGTCCTTGCCATTCGGCAGGACGGTGCTTTCTGCGCCAGCGGCGGCCTGGGTCTTGGGGACTTCCAGCCAGACCACGTCCTTGCCGGGCTTCATCACGTTGCTGACCCAGTAGGGCGTCCAGGTGTAATAGAACACCGGCTGGCCTTGCTGGTAGCGCGTGATGGTATCGGCAATCAGCGCCGAGTAGTTGCCCTGCACGTGCTGGATACTGCCGCGCAGCTGGAACTGGTCCAGATGTGATTCGATCGCCTTTTCGCAGCCCCAGCCGGGGTTGCAGCCGGTCAGGTTGGCCTTGCCGTCGCCATCGGTATCGAACAACTTGGCAATCGCAGGATCTTTCAGCTGGCCGATATGCGTGATGTTGTGCGCTTCGGCGGTCTTCTTGTCGATCAGGTAGCCTTGCAGCGCACCGGGCGAGTAGATGCCCTCGCGCCACAGCTTGGCGTCACCGCCGGAGTTCTGGTAGAAGCTCTCGTGCAGGCGGTCCCAGTGCGAGGCGAGGAAGGTGGCGTCGCCATTGGCAATCGCCAGGTGGGCGGCGGTGTACTCCACCTCGCGGATCGGCTGCACGTCATAGCCGAGCTGTTCCAGGGCCTTCGTCACCAGCAGCGCCTGGAAGGTTTCTTCGGCGATATTGCTTTGCAGCGGGTAGACCTTGACGCCCTTGCCGGGCTGGTCGGCAGCCGTCTGGGCCTGGGTGCCGATGGCGGCAGAGGAGAGCAGGCCGGCCAGCAGCAGGCCGCGGGCGAGGGAGCGGAAGGAGCGCAGGGAAAACGTCATGGAATCATCCTTGTTCTGTGGTGTTCTGGGAGTCAGGCTCGGGCCGTGGCCGGTGTGGCCGGTGTGGCGGTTGCGGCAGGGCGGGCCGGCTGGCGTTGCAGCAGTCGGTTGAGCAGGCCGACCGGGCCGCGCTGGTGCCAGCGCAGGCCGTGGCGGTCCTGCTGGCCCATGGCCTGGGTCACGCGGTCGAGCAGGATCGCCAGGATCACGATGCCGATGCCGCCCACGGTGGCCAGGCCCATGTCGAGGCGGCCAATGCCGCGCAGCACCATCAGGCCCAGGCCGCCGACGGCGATCATGGAGGCGATCACCACCATCGAC
Organism: Allobrachymonas wangyanguii; assembly: GCF_045055315.1. Classification (GTDB taxonomy): domain Bacteria; phylum Pseudomonadota; class Gammaproteobacteria; order Burkholderiales; family Burkholderiaceae_C; genus Brachymonas; species Brachymonas wangyanguii. The sequence goes on along the minus strand of NZ_CP173677.1, from coordinate 2,214,755 downwards.
AGGCTGAGCATCAGCGACTGGTTGATGCCGGCCATGATGGACGGCATGGCCAGCGGCATCTGCACCTTGGTCAGCATTTGCCAGGGCGAGGCACCATAGGCACGCGCCGCCTCGATCAGGTCCGGACGCACCTGGCGGATGCCAAGCGAGGTCAGGCGCACCAGCGGTGCCAGTGCAAAGATGATGGTGACGATCACACCCGGCACGTTGCCGATGCCGAACAGCATCACCACCGGCACCAGGTAGACGAAGGCCGGCGTGGTCTGCATTGCGTCCAGGATGGGCCGGATGATGCGCTCGGCGCGATCGCTGTTGGCGAGCCAGATGCCGAGCGGCAGGCCGAGCACGATGCAGAAGAACAGCGAGGTTAGCACCAGCGACAGCGTCACCATCGCTTCGGACCAGATGCCGAGAATCGCAATGACGAATAGCGACACCAGCGTGCCGATGGCGAGACGGGCGCCGGCCAGCTGCCAGGCCAGCAGCGCCAGCAGCATGATCATGGCCCAGGCTGGCGGGAACTGCAGCGCCGCTTCGACGCCACCCAGAATTGCATCGACTGGTTCACGCAGGGTCTGGAACAGCGGGCGGAAGCGTTCGACGAACCAGTCCAGGCCGTCGTTGATCCAGTCCTGCACCGGCAGGCTGCCGTCGAACAGCTGGCCGATCGAGAAACCGGCTTCGTTGCCTGTCGTCTGCGTCAGCTCGGCGGCGCTGGTGGCGAGGCCGTCGAGCGCCTCGTTTTCCTGCACGGCGTCCGGGCCGTTGATCCAGTTGTCGCTGCCGTCTGGCGCGGCCACCGTGTAGGGATCGACAAAGCCGTCGGTGCCGGCAGCGGCGTCCAGCGCCTCGTTCGGAGTCACGGCATCGGGGCCGTTGATCCAGTTGTCATTGGTATCGGGGGTGACCGCCTCATAGGGGTCCTGGTTCATTGTGGTGCTCATGGGCAGGGGTTCCTTCAGGCCTGGGCGGTGGCCGTGTCTGCAGCGACATCGGCTTCAGCGGTTTCTGGCAGCGGGTTGCCATGGATATCGGTATCGGGATCGAGGAAGCGCAGCAGCGTGTTCTTGCTGATGCTGCCCTTGTAGCGACCTTGCTCATCCACGATAGGCAGCGGGCAGGGGCTGGACAGTACCTTGCTGTAGAGCTCCTTGATCGGGTGGTTGCTGTCAACGGCCTCTACCTCGGGCAGGTAGGCGTGTTGCAGGCCGAGCGGGCCGTGGTGGCCGCGCAGCGCGCTGCGGATCGAATCGGTCGACACCACGCCGAGGAAGCGGTGCCGGGTATCGACGACATAGGCCCACTGGTGGTCGTGGTCCTCCATGCGCTGCAGGGCAGGACGGCAGCCGCGCTCCGGGCTGACGGCGACTTCCACCGGCATGCGGCGCGCGATGTCGCCAGCCTTGAACACCGCCGAGGTGTCGACGCCGCTGATGAAGCTGCGCACGTAGTCGTCGGCCGGGCTCAGCAGGATTTCCTCCGGCGTTCCCACCTGCACCACCTGGCCGTCCTTCATGATGGCGATGTGGTCGCCAATGCGCATCGCCTCGTCCAGGTCGTGCGAGATGAAGACGATGGTGCGGCGCTTCTCTTGCTGCAAGCGCAGCAGCTCGTCCTGCATTTCGGTGCGGATGATCGGGTCCAGCGCCGAAAACGCCTCGTCCATCAGCAGGATCGCCGGATCGGCGGCCAGGGCGCGTGCCAGGCCGACACGCTGCTGCATGCCGCCGGACAGTTCGTCCGGATAGCTGTCGGCCCAGACTTCCAGCCCGACCTGGGCCAGCGCCTCGTGCGCCTGGCGCAGTCGCACTTCCTTGTCCACGCCGGCCAGCTCCAGGCCGAAGGCGGTGTTGTCCAGCACCGTCAGGTGCGGCAGCAGGGCAAACGACTGGAACACCATGCTGATGTCCTTGCGGCGGAAGCCGCGCAGCTGCTGCTCGTTGTACTGGTTGATGTCATCGCCATCGACCAGGATGCGGCCGGCAGTGGGTTCGATCAGCCGGTTCAGCATGCGCACCAGGGTGGATTTGCCGGAGCCGGACAGGCCCATGATGACGAAGATTTCGCCAGCCTCGATGGTGAAGCTGGCGTCGAACACGCCAATCGAAGCGCCGGTCTGCGCCACGATGTCCTGCTTGCTCAGGCCTTGCCGGGCCAATGCCAGGGCCTTGTCAGGCTCCTTGCCAAAGACCTTGAACAGGTGTTCGATGGAGATGCTTTTTGCCATGCGTACGTCCTCATTGCGGGGGCAGACGACGGACTGACGCTGTTGCGTGAATGACGAGCCCGGGGACACGCCAACAACAGGCCGGTGATGCCGACTGCCTGTGGTGGGGCGAGGCACCGGCATCGCGTGGACGACGGGCCCCGTACGGGTGCGGAATGCGCAGTGATTCCCTGGATGCCTGGCACCACAAGGGGCTGACAGGCAGCTCCGGCGGCAGGCGGCGACCGGCAGGGTGCCGGCCGATCAAAGCGGCTTATTCTAACATGTCACAAGATGCCGTCAAATTGCGTCAATTGGCGGCAAATGACAGCAGGATGTTGCATTAGTCTAGGGTGCGCACCAGTTCCATGGCCTGCTCGACACGTTCCACCGGGTAAATCGTCAGGCCTTCCAGTTCCTTGCCGGGCTTTTTCGGGGCGTTCGCCTTGGGCACGATGGCGACGCTGAAACCGAGCTTGGCGGCCTCTTTCAGGCGCTCCTGGCCGCGTGGTGCCGGGCGGATTTCCCCCGCCAGGCCGACCTCGCCAAAGGCCAGGAATCCTTTGGGCAGGGGCTTGCCGCGCAGGCTGCTGGTGATGGCCATCAGCACCGCCAGGTCGGCTGCCGGTTCGCTGATGCGCACGCCACCCACGGCATTGACGAACACGTCCTGGTCGCCGGTCGCCACGCCGCCATGGCGGTGCAGCACCGCCAGCAGCATCGCCAGCCGATCCCGTTCCAGGCCGACGCTGAGCCGGCGCGGGCTCGGCCCGCTGCCATCGACCAGCGCCTGTACCTCTACCAGCAGCGGCCGGCTGCCTTCCAGCGTCACCAGCACGCAGCTGCCCGGCACCGGGTCGCCATGCGTGCTCAGGAAGATTGCGCTCGGGTTGCTGACGCCTTTCAGGCCCTTGTCGGTCATGCCGAACACGCCGATCTCGTTGACGGCGCCAAAGCGGTTCTTGATGGCGCGGATCAGGCGGTAGGCGCTGTGCGTATCGCCCTCGAAGTACAGCACGGTGTCGACAATGTGTTCGAGCACGCGCGGACCGGCGAGCTGGCCGTCCTTGGTCACGTGGCCGACGAGGATCACCGAGGTGCCATTGGCCTTGGCAAAGCGCGTCAGGTGCGCCGCGCATTCGCGCACCTGCGCCACGCTGCCGGGCGCGCTGCTGAGCGCATCGCTGTACATGGTCTGGATCGAATCGATCACCGCCACCTGCGGCTGCTCGGTCTGCAGCGTGCCCAGGATCTTCTCCAGCTGGATCTCGGCCAGCACGCGCACCTGTGAACCATCCAGACCCAGGCGTTGTGCGCGCAAGGCAACCTGTGACGCGCTTTCCTCGCCGGTCACGTACAGCGTCTGCTGGCCCTGCAGCTGCAGCGCATCGAGCGCCTGCAGCAGCAGCGTGGACTTGCCGATGCCGGGATCGCCGCCAATCAGCACCACGCAGCCTTCCACCACGCCGCCGCCGAGCACCCGGTCCAGCTCGCCGATGCCCGAGGGCGTGCGCGCCACCGACTGCGCCCGGATATCCGACAGCGTGGCTACTTCCGAGGCACCGCCCAGCGCCTGCGGCTGGCTGCTGAGCCGGTTCTTGCCGACCACGCCTTGCGCCGGATTCAGCGTCACTTCTTCCAGGCTGTTCCAGGCGCCACAGGACGGACACTTGCCGAGCCAGCGCGGGCTGGCAGCACCACAGGCGTTGCAGATGAATTGGGATTTTGGGGAGGCCATGGGGGGATTGTAGGGGGCGAAGCCAGCTGCTTTCGCCTCACACCTCCGGCGCCCGCCAGGCCAGCGCCGCCGCCAGATCAGGCGCAGGCAGTGGCAAGGCCTGCACCGTGCAGCGGCTGCGTTGCAAGTCGATGTTCTGCGACCATTCCCGCAGACCGGTGCGCAGGCACTTGTCGGCAGCCTCGATGCCGGCCCAGCGCGTGGCGCAGGCGTGCGTATCGCTGGCAGAGGCCCCGGCCGGTCCACCATACAACTGCAGCACCTCAGCCCAGCCTTGTTCGTCGAGCAGGCCGGCGGCCGTCACATCAACCCCCAACGGCAACGGGCCGATCGCCAGCAGCGCCTGACCCGGCTCACCGGCTGGCAGCGGCAGGTAGGACCAGGACAACCACAGGTCGGGCGAGCTGGTCGGGGCGTGCCAGCTTTGCGCGGCATAGGCCAGGTCCGGTGGATGCTGTGCGCCGGGCGGCCAGTGGATCTGCCCCAGGCTGCTGGCGGGAAACTGCCGGTTCAGGATCTGCGCCGCCTGCTGGCGCACCTCCGCACGCTGCTGCTCACGCGCAGCGACGGACAGCTGCAGCCACCACAGGCCGATCGCGCCGTGCGGCGTGGTGACATGGAAGGCGGTGGGCAGCGGTGCCTGCATGCCAAGTTCAGCGTTCGGCCTTGAGCGCCAACGCCCGTTCATACAGGCTGTTACGCGCTGCCCCGGTAATCTCAGCCGCCAGCTTCACCGCGCCCTTGGTCGGCAGCTCCGCCAGCAGCAGGCGCAGCACGCGCTCGCTGTCGGCATCCAGGCTGTCATCGGTATCAGCCTGCGCTGCAGCCGCGTGCACCACCACCACGAACTCGCCCTTGCTGCGCTCCGGCGCCTCGGTCAGCCAGTCCGCCAGTTGCTGTGCTGGCAGTGTCGTGATCGCCTCGAACTGCTTGCTGATTTCGCGCGCCAGCGTTACCGGGCGTTCTTCCAGCTGTGCCAGGCCCTGCGCCAGGGCCTCGATCCGGTGCGGCGCCTCCAGCAGCACCACGGCGCGCGATTCCGCCGCCAGCGCCTGCAGCGCCTGCTGGCGTTCCTGCCCCTTGACCGGCAGAAAGCCGGCAAAGATCCAGCCATCAGCCAGCCCGTTCACGCCGTTCGCCTGGCCACCGCCCAGCACGCCGGAAGCACTCAGTGCCGTGGTCACGCTGCTGGCGCCGGGCAGCGGCATCACGCGGTAACCTGCCGCCGTCACCACCTGCACCAGCCGCGCACCCGGATCGCTGATACCCGGCGTGCCGGCATCGCTCACATAGGCCACGCGCTGCCCCTGCTGCAGGCGCTCCAGCACCTGCTGCGCCGCCGCTTCCTCGTTGTGCTGGTGCAGCGCCAGCAGCCGGCGCGCACTGGCATCGATGCCATAGGCGCGCAGCAAGCGTGCCGTGTGGCGCGTGTCCTCGCAGCCCACCACATCGGCCAGCTGCAGCACATGCAGCGCACGCAGCGTGATGTCGGCCAGATTGCCGATCGGCGTTGGCACCAGATACAGCGTGGCCTGCGGATAGGACTGGCGTCCGGCGGCAGCGTTCGCCGCGGCCAGTGCTGGTGCAAAATCGGTGGTCAGGGTTTCGGACAAGGATCTTCCTCGATGAGCAAAGCGGCACACACCACCCGCGAGACCGGTCAGCAGGCCGAAGACAGCGCCATTGCCTGGCTGGAGCGGCAGGGGCTGGTGCTGCTGCAGCGCAATTTCCGCACGCCGGGACGGGGTGGGGGTGAAATTGACCTCATTATGCGGTCAGCCGATGGCACGCTGGTGTTTGTCGAAGTGCGCCACCGCGCCAACGCTGTCCATGGCGGTGCCGCGGCCAGCATCACGCACGGCAAGCGCCGCCGCATCATCCTGGCGGCGCGTCACTACCTGATGCAGCTGCGCCGTGAACCGGTATGCCGTTTCGATGCCATGGTCTGCGATGGCCCGCTGCCGGAGCAAGGCGGCCACTGGCAATGGCTGCAGGCCGCTTTCGATGCCTCCTGAACGTCTGGTTGCAATGTCCGGGCGGGCGAAGGCAGTATGATCCAGACCATGCCCATCCAGGATTCCCCCCACGACCCCCGGCAGGAAGCCATGCTGCGCCAGTTCGCCGAGCATGCCGAGGCCTGCATGCAGACAGCGCGCGAAAATGGCTACCAGCTCGATCTGGCGGCGCAGCTGCTCGCCGATACCGTGGCGCGTGGTGGTCGCATCCTGCTGTGCGGTGCTGGCGATACCGCGTTCTGGCCGGCCTATACCGGCTCGCGCCTGAGCGGCGTGCTGGAGCGCGAACGTCCGCCACTGCCTGCGCTGGTACTGCACCATGATGCCGGCTGGCCGCTGCTGCACCCCGCCGGCACGTCGCAGGCCTTGCCGCCCGACTTGCTTGAACAGCAGCAACAGGGCATCGCGCAAGCCATCGTGCAGCAATTGCAGCAGCTCGGCCATCCTGATGACGTGCTCTGGCTCTGCAGCGCCGACGAAGCCCAGCCGTTCGCCCAGCAGGCCGTGGCGGTGGCGCAGTCGCGTGACATCCCGGTGCTCTGGCTGCATGGCGGCAACAGCGCCATGCCACTGCTGTCCGAACTCGATGTGGACATTCTGCTCGCGCAGCCGCGCGGCCTGCGTCTGCTGGAACAATGCCTGCTCGCCACCCACGTGGTGTGCGATGCCCTGGACCGAACCCTGCTCGGAGAAGAGGAAATCTCATGAACAAGACCACCCATACCGCTGGCCGCTGGCTGCGCGTTTCCGTTCTGGCTGCCGTGCTTGGCAGCACCCTGACCGCCTGCGTGCCGTTGGTTGTTGGCGGTGCCGCCGGTGCCACCGTGCTGGCGCTGGATCGCCGTACTTCCGGTGCCCAGCTGGAAGACCAGGGCATCGAGACGCGCGGTAGCACCCGCATCAACGACGCGCTGCAGCAGCGTGGCCGTGTCTCCGTCACCAGCTACAACCGCGTCATGCTGATCACCGGTCAGGTGCAGGCCGAGGTAGACCGCGAGCTGATCAACGGCGTTGCCACCGGCGTGCCCAATGTGCGTCGCGTCGTCAACGAAGTCATCGTCAACCCGCCCGCCACCCTGAGCCAGCGTTCGGTCGACAGCATGACCACCACCCGCGTCAAGACCGCGCTGGTCAGCGCCCGCTCGCTCGATGCCAATGCGATCAAGGTCACTACCGAACTCGGTACCGTCTTCCTGATGGGTATCGTCACCCAGGACGAGGCAGACCGTGCGGCTGAAGTGGCGCGCAACGTCGGAGGCGTGCTCAAGGTGGTCAAGGTGTTCGAGATCATCAGCCCGAACCAATTGCAGCCGGTCGGTGGCGGCGTGCCGGTCACCAGCACGCCTCCGGCAGGCATGCAGCCGCAGAACGCCGGCAGCACCACACCCTGAACGGCTGGCTGATTACAGCCAGCGCCGCACGCGCTGGCGATAGCGCCTGAACTCCTCGCCAAAGCGTTGCTCCAGAATGCGCTCCTCCGGCCGGATCTGGAAGCGCTGCAGATAAGCCAGCGCCAGCGGAATGCAGGCAAAGGCCAGCGGGTGCGCCAGCCAGCAGGCCCAGCCCAGCAGCGCCAGTGCCATACCCAGGTACATCGGATTGCGCGTGAAGCGGTAGATGCCACCCGTCACCAGCGCCGAGGCCTGCTGGGGCCGCAGCGGGTTGGGCGTAGTCCGTGCCCGCCGAAAGGCCAGCAGGCCGGCCAGTGCCACGCCACCGCCTGCCGCCAGCCAGAGCAGCAGCAGGCCCCAGCGCCAGCTGTCCGGCCAGGACAATTGCCACTGCGGTACGGCACGGGCCAGCAGCCACATCAGCAGCGCACAAGCGGCATCGACCACCGGCGGCGGCACACGGAATTCCAGGGGGTGTTGGCGGATCTGCATGTCGCACATGGTACGACTGTCGCGTCCGGCCTGCGCTGCAGTGCGGCACGATGTTGCCCTTGTGCAAAAAACGCACAACAGTGCTTGACCCTGAGAGACTGCTGTGCAACAATACAAGGCTTCGCATCATTTCGGGTGCGATGTTTGTCTGCCCAACTGCAGCGCAGTGCGCAAGCGCGGCGTGAATGACGGGCCCAAGACTGGCTTTGGGGTGTCGTCAATGGGGCGACACAACCAGGTACAAGTTGGGAAATTAAAAATGATCCAAACAGAATCTCGTCTAGAGGTTGCCGACAACACGGGCGCCAAGTCCGTGCTGTGCATCAAGGTGCTGGGTGGTTCCAAGCGCCGCTATGCAAGCGTCGGTGACATTATCAAGGTCAGCGTGAAAGAAGCTGCTCCGCGTGGTCGCGTCAAGAAAGGCGAGATCTACAGCGCAGTGGTCGTCCGTACCGCCAAGGGTATCCGTCGTCCGGATGGCTCCCTGATCAAATTCGATGGCAACGCCGCCGTGTTGCTGAACAGCAAGCTGGAGCCCATCGGCACCCGCATCTTCGGCCCCGTCACGCGTGAACTGCGTGGCGATCGCTTCATGAAGATCGTGTCCCTGGCTCCCGAAGTCCTGTAAGGAGTAGAACGCATGAACAAGATTCGCAAAGGCGATGAGGTCATCGTCCTCGCCGGCAAGGACAAGGGCAAGCGCGGCACCGTGGCGCTGCGCAAGGATGAGTCGTACCTCGTGGTCGATGGCATCAACATGGTCAAGAAGCATGTCAAGCCGAACCCCATGAAGGGTGAGCAGGGCGGCATCGTGGAAAAGGCCATGCCTATCCACCAGTCCAACGTGGCCATTTTCAACGCGGACACCGGCAAGGGTGATCGCGTAGGCATCAAGACCCTGGAAGACGGCACCAAGGTGCGCGTGTTCAAGTCCAGTGGCGCAGAAATCAAGGTGGCATAAACATGGCACGTTTGCAAGACCAATTCCGCGACAAGGTCGCCCCCGAACTGATCGAAAAGTTCGGCTACAAGTCCCCGATGCAGGTGCCCCGTATCACCAAGATCACCCTGAACATGGGTGTGGGTGAGGCGGTTGCCGACAAGAAGGTCATGGACAACGCCGTTGCTGACCTGGCCAAGATTGCTGGTCAGAAGCCCGTCGTGACCAAGGCCAAGCGCGCCATCGCCGGTTTCAAGATCCGCGAAGGCCAGCCTCTGGGTTGCATGGTCACCCTGCGTGGCGTGCAGATGTACGAATTCCTGGACCGCTTCATCAACATCGCGCTGCCGCGCGTGCGTGACTTCCGTGGTATCTCCGGCCGTTCTTTCGACGGTCGCGGCAACTACAACGTCGGCGTCAAGGAACAGATCATCTTCCCGGAAATCGAATACGACAAGGTGGATGCCCTGCGTGGTCTGAACATCAGCATCACCACGACGGCCAAGACCGACGAAGAGTGCAAGGCACTGCTCGCCGGCTTCCGCTTCCCCTTCAAGAACTGAGGTAAGACATGGCTAAAGTTGCACTTATCCAACGTGAGCAGAAGCGCGCCAAGCTGGTCGCCAAGTTTGCCAAGAAGCACGCCGAACTGAAGGCAATCGCCAACGACGTCAGCAAGTCTGGCGAAGAGCGCGATGCCGCCCGTCTGGCGCTGCAGAAGCTGCCCCGCAATGCCAACCCGACCCGTCAGCGCAACCGTTGCGAACTGACCGGCCGTCCCCGTGGCACGTTCCGTCAATTTGGTCTTGGCCGCGCCAAGATCCGTGAAATCGCCTTCGCCGGTGGCATCCCCGGCGTCACCAAGGCCAGCTGGTAATCGGCAGGAGAACAAGAATGAGCATGAGTGATCCCATTGCCGATCTGTTGACCCGCATCCGTAACGCACAAATGGTCAACAAGGCCAGCGTCCGCGTGCCGTCTTCCAAGGTGAAGGCAGCCATCGCGCAAGTGCTGCAAGATGAAGGCTACATTGACGGTTTTGAAGTCAAGAACGAAGACGGCAAGCCCGTCCTGGAAATCGCCCTGAAGTACTACGCCGGCCGTCCGGTGATCGAGCGTATCGAGCGCGTCAGCCGTCCTGGCCTGCGCGTGTACAAGGGTAGCAAGACCCTGCCCCAGGTCATGAACGGCCTGGGCGTCGCCATCGTCACCACGCCCAAGGGCGTGATGACCGACCGCAAGGCACGTGCTGCCGGCGTCGGTGGCGAAGTGCTGTGCTACGTGGCGTAATCGAAGCGAGGAGAATACAGAATGTCCCGTGTAGGTAAAATGCCCGTTGAAATCCCCCAGGGCGTCGACGTCGTGATCGGCGAAGACCAGATCAGCGTCAAGGGTTCCGGTGGCCAGCTGGCTACCGCTGCCAACCGCCTGGTGAAGATCGAGAACAAGGACGGCAAGCTGTCCTTCGTTCCCGCAGACGACTCCCGTGAAGCCAATGCCATGTCCGGCACCATGCGTCAGCTGGTGAACAACATGGTGAATGGCGTGAGCAAGGGCTTCGAGAAGAAGCTGTCCCTGATCGGCGTGGGCTACAAGGCCTCCGTCCAGGGCAACAAGCTCAACCTGAACGTCGGTTACTCCCACCCCGTGGTCATGGAAATGCCTGAAGGCATTACCGCCGTCACTCCGACTCCTACCGAAGTCGTGATCAAGGGTGCCAACCGCCAGGTTGTCGGTCAGATCGCCGCTGAAGTGCGTGCTACCCGTCCGCCGGAGCCCTACAAGGGCAAGGGTGTGCGTTACGCCGACGAACGCGTAATCATCAAAGAGACCAAGAAGAAATAAGGAACGGCATCATGTTGAACAAGAAAGCACAACGTATTCGCCGTGCGCGCCAGACCCGTATCCGCATTGCAGCGCAGGGCGTTCCGCGCCTGATGGTGAACCGCACCAACCTGCACATGTATGCTGCCGTGATCTCCGGTTGCGGCACCAAGGTGCTGGCTTCTGCCTCCACTGCCGAAGCCGATATCCGCAAGGAACTGGGCGCCGCCGGCAAGGGTGGCAACGTCGCTGCTGCCGCCATGATCGGCAAGCGCATTGCTGAGAAGGCGAAAGCTGCAGGCGTCGAGAAGGTTGCCTTCGATCGCGCAGGCTTTGCCTACCATGGTCGCGTCAAGGCTCTGGCCGACGCAGCCCGTGAAGCTGGCCTGCAGTTCTAAGAGGGATCGAAAATGGCTACAAAAATGCAATCCAAACCGCAAGACGACGCACGCGACGACGGCATGCGCGAGAAGATGATTTCGGTCAACCGCGTGACCAAGGTGGTCAAGGGTGGTCGAATCCTGAGCTTTGCTGCACTGACCGTGGTTGGTGATGGCGACGGTGGCGTCGGCATGGGCAAGGGCAAATCCAAGGAAGTGCCTTCTGCCGTGCAGAAGGCCATGGAAGAAGCTCGTCGCAACCTGGTGAAAGTGTCCCTGAAGAACGGCACCGTGCACCACACCGTGATGGGTCACCACGGCGCAGCCCGCGTGATGGTTTCTCCGGCTCCCAAGGGTACCGGTATCATTGCCGGCGGCCCGATGCGTGCCGTGTTCGAAGTGATGGGTGTGACCGACGTCGTGGCCAAGAGCCATGGCACGTCCAACCCGTACAACATGGTTCGTGCAACCCTGGATGCCCTGCGCAATTCCACGACTCCGGCTGAAGTGGCCGCCAAGCGTGGTCTGAGCGTGGAAGACATCTTCACTGCCTGATGGAGAGAAACATGTCTGACAAGCAAACACTCAAAGTGCAGCTGGTGCGCAGCCCGATCGGCACCAAGCAGTCCCACCGCGACACCGTGCGCGGCCTGGGCCTGCGCAAGCTCAACAGCGTCAGCGAGCTGGAGGATACTCCCGCAGTTCGCGGCATGATCAACAAGATCGCCTATCTGGTGAAAGTTCTGTAAGGACTGACAATGGAACTCAACAACCTCAAACCCGCAGAGGGTTCCAAGCAGGTCAAGCGCCGCGTTGGCCGCGGCATTGGCTCCGGCTTCGGCAAGACTGCTGGTCGTGGTCACAAGGGTCAGAAATCCCGTGCTGGCGGCTACCACAAGGTCGGCTTTGAAGGCGGCCAGATGCCCCTGCAGCGCCGTCTGCCCAAGCGTGGCTTCAAGTCCCATCTGCTGAAGTACAACGCCGAGATCAACCTGACTGAGCTGGATCAACTGGGTCTGGATCAGGTCGACATGCTGGCTCTGAAAGAAGCCGGCCTGGTTGGCCAGCTGATCAAGGTGGTGAAGGTCATCAAGAGTGGTGAACTGACCCGCGCAGTGACGCTGACCGGTATCGGCGCTACCGCCGGTGCCAAGGCTGCCATTGAGGCGGCCGGCGGCAGCGTGGCCTGATTAAGCAAAGCATAGAGAAGGCGCAAAGTGGCGACGAGTCTGTCTAACACGGCCAATGCTCCCAAGTACGGCGACCTGCGTCGTCGTCTGGGCTTCCTGCTGCTGGCTCTGGTGGTCTACCGTATCGGGGCGCATATCCCCGTCCCGGGCATCAATCCCGACCAGCTGCAGCAGCTCTTCAGTGGGCAGCAGGGCGGCATCCTGAACCTGTTCAACATGTTCTCGGGTGGTGCCCTCTCGCGTTTCACCGTGTTTGCGATCGGGATCATGCCGTACATTTCGGCATCGATCATCATGCAGCTGATGACCTACGTGGTGCCGACCTTCATGCAACTCAAGAAAGAGGGGCAGGCAGGTCAGCGCAAGATCACGCAGTACACCCGCTACGGCACACTGGCCCTGGCGATCTTCCAGTCCTTCGGTATCGCGATTGCACTGGAAAGCTCTCCTGGCCTGGTGATCGATCCCGGCATGATGTTCCGGTTGACCACCGTGGTCAGCCTGACCGCCGGTACGCTGTTCCTGATGTGGCTGGGTGAGCAGATCACCGAGCGTGGTCTGGGCAACGGCATCTCGATCATCATCTTCGCTGGTATTGCCGCCGGTCTGCCGGCTGCGATTGCCGGTCTGCTGGAACTGGTCCGCACCAATGCGATGAGCATCATCGTGGCGCTGATCATCCTGGCGGTGGTTGCTGCCGTGACCTACTTCGTGGTATATGTGGAACGTGGACAGCGCAAGATCCTGGTGAACTATGCGCGTCGCCAGGTGGGCAACAAGGTCTATGGTGGCCAGTCGTCCTACCTGCCGCTGAAGCTGAACATGGCTGGCGTGATCCCCCCGATCTTCGCCTCGTCCATCATTCTGCTGCCGGCCACGATCGTGAACTGGTTCAGTGCCGGAGAAAGCATGCGCTGGTTGCGCAACGCCGCATCCGCTCTGGTACCGGGTCAGCCGATCTACATTGCGCTCTATGCTGCTGCGATCATATTCTTCTGCTTCTTCTATACGGGACTGGTTTTCAACAGCCGTGAAACCAGCGACAACCTGAAGAAGAGCGGCGCGTTCATTCCGGGCATTCGTCCGGGCGAGAACACGGCCCGCTACCTGGACAAGGTGCTGTTGCGCCTTACGCTGGTCGGAGCAATCTACATCACCTTCGTGTGTCTGTTGCCCGAATTCCTGATCCTGAAGTACAACGTGCCGTTCTATTTCGGTGGAACATCCTTGCTGATCATTGTGGTCGTCACCATGGACTTCATGGCCCAGGTGCAGAACTACCTGATGACGCAGCAATATGATGCGCTATTGAAGAAGGCGAATTTCAAATCGGTCCGGGAACGTTGACCATGGCCAAAGACGATGTGATCCAGATGCAGGGCGAGGTGGTTGAAAACCTCCCCAACGCCACCTTCAAAGTGAAGCTGGAAAACGGACATATAGTCCTCGGCCACATCTCCGGCAAGATGCGCATGCATTACATCCGCATCCTGCCAGGTGACAAAGTAACCGTCGAATTGACGCCATACGATTTATCCAAAGCGCGCATCGTGTTCCGCGCAAAGTAAGAAAGCATTAGAGGAGAGAAGAATGAAAGTCTCAGCTTCGGTAAAAAAGATTTGCCGTAATTGCAAAGTTATCCGCCGCAAAGGCGTGGTGCGCATCATCTGCACCGACCCCCGTCACAAGCAGCGTCAAGGCTGATCAGAGTTAACAGAGGAATCACATGGCACGTATTGCTGGTATTAACATTCCGCCGCACCAACACGCTGAAATCGGTCTGACGGCGATCTACGGCATTGGTCGTACTCGCGCTCGCCAGATCTGCGAAGCCTGCGGCATCGCCTTCGACAAGAAGATCAAGGAACTGACCGACGCCGATCTGGAAAAGATCCGTGACGAACTGGCCAAGTTCACCCTGGAAGGTGACCTGCGCCGCGAAACCACGATGAACATCAAGCGTCTGATGGACATTGGCTGCTATCGCGGTTTCCGTCATCGTCGTGGCCTGCCGATGCGTGGTCAGCGTACCCGCACCAACGCCCGCACCCGCAAGGGCCCGCGCAAGGCAGCCCAGTCCCTGAAGAAATAATTGAGAGCGTAGAGTCACCATGGCTAAAAATTCCAACAGCGCTGCATCCCGCGTCCGCAAGAAGGTCCGCAAGAACATTGCTGACGGCATCGCACACGTGCACGCTTCCTTCAACAACACCATCATCACCATCACCGATCGTCAGGGCAACGCACTGTCCTGGGCGTCTTCCGGTGGTCAAGGCTTCAAGGGCTCCCGCAAGTCCACGCCGTTCGCAGCCCAGGTCGCTTCCGAAGTGGCTGGCCGCGCGGCTCAGGAACAGGGCATCAAGAACCTGGAAGTCGAAGTGAAGGGTCCCGGTCCGGGCCGCGAATCCTCGATTCGCGCACTGGCTGCACTTGGTATTAAAATCACGTCTATCTCTGACGTGACGCCGGTGCCGCACAACGGCTGCCGTCCCCAGAAGCGTCGTCGCATCTGATCGCGTTTTTTCAACCCAAGCCCACTGCCGCCAACCGTTCATCGTTGTTGGCGGCTCCTGCTTTTTCTTGAAAGCAGTAGTACACACCAAAGGAAAATACTGTGGCACGTTACCTCGGCCCCAAGGCCAAACTCGCACGCCGTGAAGGCACCGACCTGTTCCTGAAGAGCGCCCGTCGCTCCATTGGCGACAAGTGCAAATTCGAAGCCAAGCCCGGCCAGCACGGCCGCACCTCCGGCCAGCGTACCTCTGACTACGGTCTGCAGCTGCGCGAAAAGCAGAAGGTCAAGCGCATGTATGGCGTGCTGGAGCGTCAGTTCCGTCGCTATTTCGCTGAAGCCGAGCGCCGTCGTGGCAACACCGGTACCAACCTGCTGACGCTGCTGGAGTCCCGTCTGGACAACGTGGTGTTCCGCGCCGGTTTCGGTTCCACCCGCGCAGAAGCCCGCCAGCTGGTGTCCCACAAGGCCATCCTGGTGAACGGCCAGCCGGTGAACATCCCCTCCTACATGGTGAAGGTGGGTGACGTGATCTCCGTGCGCGAAAAGTCTGCCAAGCAGGCCCGCGTGATCGAAGCCCTGCAACTGGCAGGCCAGGTTGGCTTCCCGGCATGGGTGGAAGTGAACGCCGACAAGGCTGAAGCAGTGTTCAAGAAGACGCCGGACCGCGACGAGTACGCCGCCGACGTCAACGAATCGCTGATTGTGGAATTGTATTCACGCTAATCCGGAACATGCGGCTTCGGCCGCATTTCCATTGTCTGGTGGCTGTGGCCGCCTGGCACCCGATCTGGTTCCTGACACACCTTGCATCAAGTGTCAGGGGCTTCGCCAGCCTTACCGGTGTAACGAGCCGGGGGTATTGAGAGGAAGTCAGAATGCAAACCAATCTACTGAAACCCAAGAACATCACTGTCGAGCAGCTGGGCGCCAACCGCGCCGAGGTCACCCTCGAACCGTTCGAGCGTGGCTACGGCCATACGCTCGGCAACGCGCTGCGCCGCGTGCTGCTGTCGTCCATGGTGGGCTATGCCCCGACCGAGGTGACGATTGCCGGCGTGTTGCACGAGTACTCCTCCATGGACGGCGTGCAGGAAGACGTGGTCGCGATCCTGCTGAACCTGAAGGGTGTGGTGTTCAAGCTGCACAACCGTGACGAAGTCACGCTGAGCCTGCGCAAGGACAGCGAAGGTCCGGTCACCGCTGCCGACATCCAGATCCCGCACGACGTCGAGATCATCAACCCCGAGCACGTGATCTGTCACCTGTCCCAGGGCGGCAAGATCGACATGCAGATCAAGGTGGAGAAAGGCCGTGGCTACGTGCCTGGCAACATGCGCCACCATCCCGATGATGCCTTCAAGTTCATCGGCCGCATCGTGCTGGACGCATCCTTCTCGCCGGTCAAGCGCGTGAGCTACGCCGTCGAGAGCGCGCGTGTGGAACAGCGTACCGACTTGGACAAGCTGGTCATCGAGATCGAGACCAACGGTGCCATTTCTGCTGAAGATGCCGTCCGTTCTTCTGCCAAGATCCTGGTGGAACAACTGGCCGTGTTTGCCCAGCTGGAAGGCGGCGCACTGGACGTGTTCGACCAGCCTGCTTCCCGCAGTGCTGCCCAGTTTGACCCGGTGCTGCTGCGTCCGGTGGACGAGCTGGAGCTGACCGTGCGTTCTGCCAACTGCCTGAAGGCAGAGAACATCTACTACATCGGCGACCTGATCCAGCGCACCGAAAACGAGCTGCTGAAGACGCCGAACCTGGGCCGCAAGTCCCTCAACGAAATCAAGGAAGTGCTGGCCTCCCGTGGCCTGACCCTGGGCATGAAGCTGGAAAACTGGCCGCCCGCAGGTCTGGAAAAGCGCTGATTTCATCCCTTGCCTGTGCCGCTTCCAGGCGGCGCAGGCTGTTCCGGGCTCCGGCCCAATGTGTGCCCGGGCAGTACCTGATACGGCTGCCCGCTAATAACTGAAAGGAAAGCACCATGCGTCACGGAAAGAAACTCCGTAAACTGAACCGTACCTCGGCCCACCGCCAGGCCATGCTGCGCAACATGATGAACTCGCTGATCGAGCACGAGGCCATCAAGACGACGCTGCCCAAGGCCAAGGAACTGCGCAAGGTCATCGAGCCGATGATCACGCTGGCCAAGGTGGACACGGTTGCCAACAAGCGTCTGGCATTTGACCGCCTGCGTGACCGCGACAGCGTCATGAAGCTGTTCAACGACCTGGGTCCGCGCTTCGCCAAGCGTCCGGGTGGCTACACGCGTATCCTGAAAATGGGCTTCCGCGTGGGCGACAACGCTCCCATGGCCTATGTCGAGCTGGTGGATCGTGCTGAAGCTGTTGCAGAAGAAGCACAAGAATCTGCACAAGCCGAATAAATGGTGTTATACTAAGAGCTTGCCGCGCGATGGAGCAGTCTGGTAGCTCGTTGGGCTCATAACCCAAAGGTCGGAGGTTCAAATCCTCCTCGCGCAACCAGCTTTGAGAAACCCGCATGTTGAAAGACATGCGGGTTTTTTTGTGGTGTTCCCGACATCGGCCGTTTTGCATGCGTTGCTGGGGAATGATCGGCCTGGTCGGGCGATCAGTGTTGCTGGCCAGGCATCTGTGGCAATCCCCCAGTGCACTCGGCTGCGTCCTGTGGTGAAATGCCGGCAGGACAAGCACAGGAGGCGAGATGCAGCTGATTGACGCAGGACAGTGGCTGACACTGGCACCGGGCCTGCCCCACTGGCAGTACCAGCCGGCGCGTGGCGGATCCATCTGCCGTGAGCTGCTATTCGATGATTTCGTCCAGGCCTTTTCCTTCATGACGCGGGTGGCATTGCTGGCCGAGCAGCAGGGCCACCATCCGGACTGGTGGAATGCCTATAACCGCGTGCGGATTGCATTGCGCACCCATGATGCTGGCGGACTGTCGAGCAAGGATCTGGCACTGGCGCAGGCGATTGACCGAGCCTATCTGGCGATGGTGGCCTGAAATCCGCTGACCGGGCAAGCTACCGGGCTTTTCTTACACACTGATGCGGCAGCCATGGCCTAGAATGGTCTGAACCCCAAGTCGAAAGGAGGAGACCATGCTGTACAAGTTCAAATCCGCCGCTGCCGGCGATGTCATCATGATGGAAGCCAACGGTAACCAGGTGCTGGAAGCCATCGGTCGCGAACCCGCAGAGCGTGGCGTGATCCAGGCCCAGGCGATGCAGGATGCCATCGACAAGCTCAAGCTGGCTATCCAGGCCTCCCAGGCCAAGGCCAGCCAGCCGCCGGAAGAGCGCGAAGAAGATGACGCAGACGCCAACAGCGATCCGATTCCCTTCCACACCCGGGCCCAGCCCTTCCTGCAGCTGCTGCAGATCAGCCTGGAAGAGGGCAAGGATGTGGTCTGGGGCGTTTGAGCTCGCCACTGCCTGACATTGCAGACAAACCTGTCCTGGTGACAGGTTTTTTTTATGTCTGTAGCCAGACTTTGATCTAGATCAAACTCTTGGGGCATGTGCCTGATCTGTCACGAGTTTGCGCTAGCCTATTGGCGTTGCGTGTGCTGCATCGACTACGTCGTATGGGGGAGACACCCCCTCCAGCGGGGAATACCCGCACGACGGGCAAGGGCGTATGGTTACACCAGTAACAGAACGAAAAGGATCTGCGATGGCTTCCCCAACCTACAAACAGTACGCTGTGCTCACCTCGAGCACCATCTCGTTCACGGTGTGCTTCATGATCTGGATGATGTTTGCCGTACTCGGCATTCCGATCAAGGAGCAGCTGGGCCTGAACGAAACCGAATTCGGCCTGCTGGCGGCAACGCCGGTGCTGTCGGGTTCGCTGATCCGGGTGCCGCTGGGTATCTGGACTGACCGCTACGGCGGCCGCATCGTGCTTTTCGTGCTGATGCTGGCCTGTGTGATCCCGATCTACATGATGCAGTTCGCCACCGAGCTCTGGCAGTTCCTGGTGATCGGCCTGTTTGTCGGTCTGGCCGGCGGCTCCTTCTCGGTGGGTACGCCGTATGTGGCGCGCTGGTTCAACAAGGACAAGCAGGGCCTGGCGATGGGCGTGTTCGGTGCCGGTAACGCCGGTTCTGCCATCAACAAGCTGATTGCCCCGTCTATCGTCGTGGCCGCCGGCTGGCAGATGGTTCCCACCGTGTACGCCGTCATCATGCTGGTGACTGCGATCCTGTTCTGGTTCTTCTCCTACCACGATCCCAAGCACCTGGTGTCTTCCAAGGTGTCGCTGGGCCAGCAACTGGCGCTGATGAAGGATCCGGCCGTGCTGCGCTACTGCCAGTACTACTCGGTGGTGTTTGGCGGCTATGTGGCGTTGGCGCTGTGGATGGTGCGCTACTACGTGGGCGAGTATGGTTTCAGCCTGCAGAGCGCAGCCTTTCTGGCGGCCTGCTTCTCGCTGCCGGGCGGCGTGTTGCGCGCCCTGGGCGGCTGGCTGTCCGACAAGTACGGCGCCTACAAGGTGACCTGGGGCGTGATGTGGGTGATCTGGGTGGTGTTCTTCATCCTGTCCTATCCGCAGACCGACTTCGTGATCCAGACTGCCAAGGGGCCGCAGACTTTCCACATTGGCCTGAATGCCACCCTGTTCACCATCCTGCTGTTCGTGGCCGGTGTCGCCATGGCGGTGGGCAAGGCCTCGGTTTTCAAGTTCGTGGCCGATGACTTCCCGACCAACATCGGTGCCGTTTCCGGCGTGGTCGGCCTGGCCGGCGGCCTGGGTGGCTGGCTGCTGCCCATCATGTTCGGCATCCTGCTCGACATGACCGGCATCCGCAGCAGTGCCTTCATGCTGCTGTACGGCACGGTGTGCGTCAGCCTGATCTGGATGCACTTCTCCTTCAAGGCCAAGCGTCCTGCAGCACAGGCAGTCAAGGCCTGATCCCGAACCCCTTTCTCAACCACAAGGGCCGCTCTGGCGGCCCGGGAGAACTCACATGGCATCCTCTCGCGTATTGACCCACTGGGAGCCGGAAGATCCGGCGTTCTGGGAACAGAAGGGTCGCAAGATTGCACGCCGCAATCTGTGGATCTCGATTCCGGCCCTGCTGCTGGCCTTCGCCATCTGGCAGGTTTGGAGCGTGGGTGTGGTGAACCTGCCGAACATCGGCTTCAAGTACACGCCCAACCAGCTGTTCTGGCTGGCGGCGGTACCGGCGCTGTCCGGCGCGACCATGCGCATTTTCTATTCCTTCATGGTGCCGATCTTCGGTGGCCGCCTCTGGACCACGCTGAGCACGGCCAGCCTGCTGATCCCGGCGATCGGCCTGGGCATGGCGGTGCAGAACCCGGACACCAGCTTCTCGACCATGCTGATCCTGGCGCTGCTGTGCGGCTTTGGTGGTGCCAACTTCAGCTCCAGCATGGCCAACATCAGCTTCTTCTTCCCCAAGTCGGAAAAAGGCGGTGCGCTGGGCATGAACGCCGGCCTGGGCAACCTGGGCGTGTCGGCGGTGCAGTTCCTGGTGCCGGTGGTGATCACCTTCGCGCTGTTTGGTGCGCTGGGCGGCGAAGCCCAGACCTGGACCAAGGGTGACCAGACCAAGCAGGTCTGGCTGCAGAACGCCGGTTTTGTCTGGGTGCCGTTCATCATCCTGTCCTCGCTGGCTGCCTGGTTTGGCATGAACGACATCGCCTCGGCCAAGGCATCCTTTGCCGATCAGGCCATGATTTTCAAGCGCAAGCACAACTGGTTGATGTGCTGGCTGTATACGGGTACCTTCGGTTCCTTCCTGGGCTTTGCGGCCGGTTTCCCGCTGCTGATCAAGAGCCAGTTTGATGGTGTGGATCCGACGCAGTACGCTTTCCTCGGCCCGCTGGTCGGCGCGCTGGCGCGTCCCATTGGTGGCCGCCTGTCCGACAAGCTTGGCGGTGCCAGGGTGACCCAGCTGGTGTTCATCGGCATGATCATTGGCGTGGTCGGCGTGCTGACCTTCTTGCCGCAGAACGGCAAGGGTGGCAACTTCTGGGGTTTCTTTGCCTGTTTCCTGGCGCTGTTTGCGCTGACCGGCATCGGCAATGGCTCTACCTTCATGCAGATCCCGGCCATCTTCGGCAGCCTGCACATGCGCAACGCAGAAGGCAAGGGCGAGGCTGCCATTGAAGCCGCCAGGCTGAGCGCCAACCGCGAATCGGCCGCGGTACTGGGTTTTACCGCCGCGATTGCCGCCTACGGTGGCTTCCTGATTCCCAAGAGCTATGGCACGTCCATGGACCTGACCGGCGGTGTGGAAGGCGCGCTGTATGCCTTTATCATTTTTTACATCAGTTGCGTGCTGATCAACTGGTGGTATTACGCCCGCAAGGGTGCCGAGGCGCCGTGCTGATCGCGCGGTAATCGACCACAGCCCTAAGCCTAAAGGAGTAGGGCTGACTCCATCTTCCGGTGGTGCGACTGGCAGCCACTGGCGAATGGGGTGAGACAGGGAATTTTCTTAGACTTGAAGAACGGGCCAGGCAAGGATTGTCTCCTTGCCACCCAGGACACATGGAGGCGATATGAGCCACTTTCTCGATCGATTGAAATTCATGAGCAAGGTGAAATCCACCTTCTCGAATGGCCACGGTGCGGTAGTCAAGGAAGACCGCCAGTGGGAAGACGCATATCGCCAACGCTGGCAGCACGACAAGATCGTGCGCTCAACGCACGGCGTGAACTGCACCGGTTCCTGCAGCTGGAAGGTGTACGTGAAGAACGGCCTGATCACCTGGGAAACCCAGCAGACCGACTACCCGCGCACCCGCCCCGACCTGCCCAACCATGAGCCGCGTGGCTGCCCGCGTGGTGCCTCGTACAGCTGGTATGTGTACTCCGCACAGCGCGTGAAGTACCCGATGATGCGCGGCAAGCTCGCGCAGATGTGGCGCGAGGCGCGCAAGAGCATGGACCCGATCGCGGCCTGGGAATACATCAGCCAGGATCCGGAGCGGGCCAAGGAATACAAGTCCCGCCGTGGCCAGGGTGGCTTCGTGCGCGCGACCTGGCAGGAAGCCAACGAGATGGTGGCTGCCGCCAACGCCTACACCATCAAGAATTTTGGTCCTGACCGCGTGATCGGCTTCTCGCCGATTCCGGCCATGTCCATGGTGAGCTACGCTGCCGGCAGCCGCTACCTGAGCCTGATTGGTGGCGTGCCGCTGTCCTTCTACGACTGGTACTGCGACCTGCCGCCGGCCAGCCCGCAGGTCTGGGGCGAGCAGACCGACGTGGCCGAATCGGCCGACTGGTACAACTCCACCTACCTGATGGTGTGGGGTTCCAACGTGCCGATGACGCGTACGCCTGACGCTCACTTCTACACCGAAGTGCGCTACAAGGGCACCAAGACCGTGGCCGTGTCCAGCGACTTTGGCGAAATGGCCAAGTTCGGCGACATCTGGCTGGCACCCAAGCAGGGTACCGACGCGGCACTGGCGATGGCCATCGGCCACGTGATTTTCAAGGAATTCCACCTCGAGAAGCCGTCTGCCTACTTCACCGACTACATCCGTCGCCTGACCGACATGCCGATGCTGGTGCGCCTGAAGGAAGAGGCCGGCCGTCATGTGCCCGAGTACTTCCTGCGTGCCAGCCACCTGGCCGATAACCTGGGCGAAGACAACAACCCCGACTGGAAGACGCTGCAGATCGACGAGATCAGCGGCGAGATCGTGGCACCGAATGGCTCCATCGGTTTCCGCTGGGGCCAGCCCGAGGGCAAGACCGGCAAGTGGAACCTGGAGCACCGTGACGGCGGCAGCGGCCGCGAAGTGCGCGCCCAACTGTCCCTGCTGGGCCAGCACGACGAAGTCGTCGGCGTCGGTTTCCCGTATTTCGGTGCCGAGCACGACGAACTGGCCGTGCGCAACGTGCCGGCGAAGCGTATCCAGCTGGCCGATGGCAGCAGCGCGCTGGTCGCTACCGTGTTTGACCTGATGGCGGCCAACTACGGTATCGACCGTGGCCTGGGCGGCGGCAACGTGGCATCCAGCTACATGGATGACGTGCCCTACACGCCGGCCTGGCAGCAGAAGCACACTGGCGTCAAGCCCGAGATGGTGATCCAGGTGGCGCGCGAGTTTGCGCAGAACGCCGACCAGACCGAAGGCAAGAGCATGGTCATCGTCGGTGCCGGCCTGAACCACTGGTACCACATGGACATGACCTACCGCGGCATCATCAACATGCTGATGATGTGCGGCTGTATCGGCCAGAGCGGCGGTGGCTGGTGCCACTACGTGGGCCAGGAAAAGCTGCGTCCGCAAAGCGGCTGGGCGCCGCTGGCCTTTGGTGCCGACTGGAACCGTCCGGCACGCCAGATGAACGGCACCAGCTTCTTCTATGCACACACCAGCCAGTGGCGCCACGAGAAGCTGGGCGTGAACGAGATCCTGTGCCCGACTGCCGATGGCAGCATGGCCAACATGTCGCTGATCGACTACAACGCCAAGGCCGAGCGCATGGGCTGGCTGCCGTCTGCCCCGCAGCTGACGACCAACCCGCTGGACATCACGCGCCAGGCCGCTGCGGCTGGCCAGGACGCGGTCAGCTACACGGTGGAAGGCCTGAAGAACGGCTCCATCGACATGAGCTGCAACGACCCGGACAACCCGAAGAACTTCCCGCGCAACCTGTTCGTGTGGCGTTCCAACATCCTGGGTTCTTCCGGCAAGGGCCACGAGTACTTCCTGAAGTACCTGCTGGGCACGCAGAACGCGCTGATGTCCGACGAAGAAAGCTGCATCAAGCCGAACGAGATCACCGTGCGCCCGGCGGCCGAAGGCAAGCTGGACCTGCTGGTGGTGCTGGACTTCCGCATGTCCACGACCTGCCTGTACGGCGATATCGTGCTGCCCACGGCGACCTGGTACGAGAAGGACGACCTGAACACGTCCGACATGCACCCGTTCATTCACCCGCTGAGCGAGGCCGTGCAGCCGCTGTGGCAGAGCAAGACCGACTGGGAAATCTACAAGGGCTTTGCCAAGGCGATCAGCGAAGTCGGCGGCGACTACCTGGGCGTGCAGAACGACCTGGTGCTGACCCCGCTGATGCACGACAGCCCGCAGGAGCTGGGCCAGCCTTTCGATCCGCGTGACTGGAAACACGGCGAGTGCGAGCCGATCCCGGGCAAGACGATGCCGGCGATGACCGTGGTCGAGCGCGACTACAGCCAGATCTACGCCAAGTTCACCTCCATCGGTCCGCTGATGGAAAAGGCCGGCAACGGCGGCAAGGGCATGGCCTGGAAGACCGGTACCGAGATCGAGCAGCTGCGCAAGATGAACAAGGTGGTGCCGGATGGCGTGGCCAAGGGCCAGCCGCGTCTGGACACCGCGATCGACGCGGCCGAGATGATCATGACGCTGGCGCCCGAGACCAACGGCCACGTGGCCGTGAAGGCCTGGGCGGCACAGAGTGCCATCACCGGCCGTGACCACACGCACCTGGCGATCCCGCGCGAACATGACCACATCACCTTCCGTGACATCCAGGCGCAGCCGCGCAAGATCATTTCTTCGCCGATCTGGTCCGGTCTGGAAAGCGAGGAAGTGAGCTACAACGCCGGCTACACCAACGTGCACGAGCTGATTCCGTGGCGCACCATCACCGGTCGCCAGCAGTTCTACCAGGACCACCAGTGGATGCGTGCCTTTGGCGAGGGCCTGTGCGTGTACAAGCCGCCGGTTGACCTGAAGACCACGGCAGCGGTGCACAACCACAAGCCCAACGGCAACAAGGAAATCCTGCTGAACTTCCTGACGCCGCACCAGAAGTGGGGCATCCACAGCACCTACTCCGAGAACCTGCGCATGCTGACGCTGTCGCGTGGCGGCCCGCACATCTGGATCTCCGAGAAGGACGCGAAGGAAGCCGGCATCGTCGATAACGACTGGGTCGAAGTGTTCAACGTCAACGGCACGCTGACGGCGCGCGTGGTGGTGAGCCAGCGCATCCCGCAGGGCATGACGCTGATGTACCACGCCCAGGAGAAGATCGTGAACGTGCCTGGTGCCGAGATGAGCGGCAAGCGCGGCGGTATCCACAACTCCGTGACGCGTGCGGTGACCAAGCCGACGCACATGATCGGTGGCTATGCCCAGTTGGCCTATGGCTTCAACTACTACGGCACCGTGGGCTGCAACCGCGATGAGTTCATCGTGATGCGCAAGATGAAGAACGTGGACTGGATGGACCAGCCCTTGTCCAAGTAAGGCCAGCGCGGGTGGCAGTGGCCGCCCGCTCACCAAGATCTCAGGAGATACACAATGAAAATCAGAGCCCAAATCGGCATGGTGCTCAACCTGGACAAGTGCATTGGTTGCCACACCTGCTCGGTGACCTGCAAGAACGTCTGGACCAGCCGCGACGGCGTGGAGTACGCCTGGTTCAACAACGTGGAAACCAAGCCCGGCATCGGCTATCCCAAGAACTGGGAAGACCAGGAGCAATGGAAGGGCGGCTGGGAGCTGGATGGTTCCGGCAAGCTGCGTCCCAAGCAGGGCGGCCAGCTGAAGATCCTGTCCAACATTTTTGCCAACCCTAACCTGCCGCAGATCGACGAGTACTACGAGCCGTTCACCTACGACTACGAGCACCTGCAGAATGCGCCCGAGATGCCGACACCGCCGACCGCACGTCCGGTATCGGTGCTGACCGGCAAGAAGATGGACAAGATCGAATGGGGCCCGAACTGGGAAGATGACCTGGGCGGCGAATTCGAGAAGCGTGCCAAGGACGCCCTGTTCGAAGGCATCCAGAAGGAGATGTACTCGGCTTTCGAGAACACCTTCATGATGTACCTGCCGCGCCTGTGCGAGCACTGCCTGAACCCGACCTGCGTGGCATCCTGCCCGTCCGGCTCGATCTACAAGCGGGAAGATGACGGCATCGTGCTGATCGACCAGGACAAGTGCCGCGGCTGGCGCATGTGCATCAGCGGCTGCCCGTACAAGAAGATCTACTACAACTGGACCAGCGGCAAGGCCGAGAAGTGCATCTTCTGCTATCCGCGTATCGAAGCCGGTCAGCCGACCATCTGCTCCGAGACCTGCGTGGGCCGTATCCGCTATCTGGGCGTGCTGCTGTATGACGCCGACAAGATCGAGGAAGCCGCCAGCGTGGAGGATCCGCAAAGCCTGTACGAGGCACAGCTGGGCGTGTTCCTGGACCCGAACAACCCGGCCGTGATCGAGGAAGCCCGCAAGCAGGGTATCCCGGAAGCCTGGCTGGACGCCGCCAAGAAGTCGCCGGTCTACAAGATGGCGATGGAATGGAAGGTGGCCTTCCCGCTGCACCCGGAATACCGCACCATGCCGATGGTCTGGTACATCCCGCCGCTGTCCCCGATCCAGTCCGCCATGGAAAATGGCCTGATCGGCGAAAACGGCATTATTCCGGATGTCAAGGATCTGCGTATCCCGATCCAGTACCTGGCCAACCTGCTGACGGCCGGGAAGGAAGAACCGGTGGTGAAGGCGCTCGAGACCATGGTCGCCATGCGCCGCTACATGCGCAAGAAGAGCGTGGAGAAGGTCACCGACCCGAGCACGCTGAACGGCACGCACCTGACGCCGGAGCAGGTCGAGGAGATGTACCAGATCATGGCCATCGCCAACTACGAAGACCGCTTCGTGATCCCCACCACCCACAAGGAGCTGGTGGAGAACACCTTCGACGAGAAGTCTGCCTGCGGTTTCACCTTTGGCAATGGCTGCTCGACTGGCACCAGCAACGAAAGCCTGTTTGGCCGCAAGAAGGCAACGCCCATCGTGTTCCACGACATGCGTCGCGAGCTGCAGTCCAATCGCGAGAAGTAAGGAGGTCTGAACCATGAACACCATGCACTTCCAGGCCATGTCGGCACTGCTGTGCTATCCCGAGCAGGAGCTGATCCAGGCCCTGCCCGAGATCCGCACGGTGCTGTCGGCCCAGCCTGCACTGCTGCAGCAGATCGAGCCGCTGCTGACCCATCTGGGCAGCGGCGACATGATCGCCCTGCAGGAAAACTATGTGGCAACTTTCGACCGCAACCCGGCGCACTCGCTGCACCTGTTCGAGCACATCCATGGCGAGGACCGTGCGCGCGGCCAGGCCATGGTCGACCTGATGGAAGAGTACAAGACCCACGGCTTCGAGATGGTCAGCGAGGAGCTGCCCGACTACGTGCCGCTGTTCCTGGAATTCCTGTCGCAGTGCGAGCCCGAGGTGGCTACGCCCTTGCTGGGTGATGCCGTGCACGTGCTCAACCACGTGGCCGTCAAGCTGGCCGAGAGCAACTCGCCGTATGCCGGCGTGCTGCAGGCGGCAGTCAGCCTGTCTCCGGTAACGCCCGAACCGCTGGTGACCCCGCCTGTGCGTGACATGGACGAGGCCATGGAAACCTTTGGTCCGGGCGTGGACGGCATTGAGCCGCTGCTCAAGCCGACTTCGGCTGTGGCCCCCATCAACTTCTACCGCCAGACGCCGCAGCCGGCCTGACCGCAAGGAGAAACCTCATGAGCTATCTGCACCAATTCGTATTCGGAATCTATCCGTATATTGCGCTGACCGTGTTCTTCCTGGGCAGCCTGATCCGCTTCGACCGCGAGCAGTATTCGTGGAAATCGGAGTCGAGCCAGACGCTGTATACGGGCAACCTGCGCGTGGCCAACATCCTGTTCCACGTTGGCATCCTGGGCCTGTTCTTTGGCCACCTGTTCGGCCTGCTGACGCCGATGATCGTCTGGGAAACGCTGGGCATCAGCCACGGCCAGAAGCAGGTTTTCGCCATCGTGATGGGCGGCATTTTCGGTGTCATGTGCCTGATCGGCGTGCTGATGCTGCTGGCCCGCCGCTTTGGCAACGAGCGTCTGGCGGCCAACACCACTTGGCGTGACAAGCTGGTCATGATCTGGATCCTGGTCACGCTGCTGCTGGGCCTGTCCACCATCTTCGTGTCGCTGGGTCACCTGGACGGCCATGAAATGGTGACCCTGATGACCTGGGCGCAGCACATCGTGACCTTCCGTGGCGGTGCTGCCGACTTCATCGTCAATGCCTCCTGGGTGTTCAAGCTGCACCTGTTCATGGGCATGACGCTGTTCGTGATCTTCCCGTTCACCCGCCTGGTGCACGTGTGGAGCGGCTTTGCCAGCGTGACCTATCTGGGCCGTGCATGGCAGCTGGTGCGTCCACGCCGTGTCTGATCGATAGCCCCAAGGGCTAGACGGAAGAACCGCCTTCGGGCGGTTTTTCCGGAAAAGCGCAATATACCAACGTGCATAACGCTAACTGAATCAGGAGCTCCCATGTCCCGTCTGTCCCGTTTCCGCCCCGTGCTGCTGGCTGCGCTGTTGCTGTCAGCGGGTGCCGTGGCCCATGCCGCCGAGATCACCGTCTCTGCCGCCGCCAGCCTGACCAATGCCTTCAAGGAACTGGGCCAGAACTACCAGCGCCAGTACCCTGATGCCAAGGTGAACTTCAACTTTGCTGCGTCTGGCCAGCTGTTGCAGCAGATTGCCAAGGGCGCGCCGGTGGACGTGTTTGCCTCGGCCGACCAGGAAACCATGCACCAGGCCGAGCAGCAGAACCTGGTCAAGCGCGGCGAGCGCCAGGATTTTGTGCGCAATACGCTGGTGCTGATCACGCCGGTGGACAGCCGCCTGGCGGTGCGCAACCTGGGCGATCTGGCGCAGGCGGGCGTGAAGCGCGTGGCCATCGGCAACCCGGCCAGCGTGCCGGTGGGGCGTTACAGCATGCCGCCGCTGCAGCGCCTGGCGCAGTGGAAGCAGGTGCAGCCCAAGCTGATCAACGGTACCAGCGTGCGTCAGGTGCTGGACTATGTGGCGCGTGGCGAGGTCGATGCCGGACTGGTCTACAGCACCGATGCCGCCATCATGAAGGACAAGGTGAAGGTCGTGTACACCGTGCCGCTGGACGTGGTGATCCGCTATCCGATTGCGCCGGTGGCGGAGAGCACGCAGCAGGTGGAAGGCCGCCGCTTTATCCGCTACGTGCAGTCGCCGGCTGGCCAGGCCGTGCTGCAGCGCTACGGTTTCAGCAAGCCCTGAGACAGGAGCTGATCCGTGCCTGAAGAAAGCGCCATCCTGCCGGTCATCCTGCTGTCGCTGAAGGTGGCAGGCCTGGCCACGCTGTGCGGGCTGGTGCTGGGCGTGGGCACGGGCTATCTGCTGGCGCGCAAGCGCTTTCCCGGGCGCGATCTGCTGGATACGGTGCTGACGCTGCCGATGGTGCTGCCGCCTACGGTGCTGGGCTACTACTTGCTGGTGGTGTTTGGCAGCCGTGGCTGGGTTGGCGGCTGGCTCAAGGAGACCTTTGGCATCAGCCTGATCTTCAGCTGGCAGGGCGCGGTGGTCGCGGCCACGGTGGTGGCGTTTCCGCTGGTGTTCAAGCCGGCGCGCGCGGCCTTCGAGTCGGTCGATGGCCGGCTTGAACAGGCGGCACGCGTGCTGGGACTGAGCGAGTGGGCGGTGTTTTTCCGTGTCACGCTGCCGCTGGCCTGGCGTGGCATTCTGGCGGGCGTGCTGATGGCGTTTGCACGGGCACTGGGTGAATTCGGCGCCACGCTGATGGTGGCGGGCAGCATTCCCGGCAAGACGCAGACGCTGTCGATCGCGATTTACGAGGCGGTGCAGGCCGGTCAGGACGACCTGGCGAATATGCTGGTGCTGATTACGTCGATCACCTGCATCTCCGTGCTGATGCTGGCCGGCCGGCTGGCACCGGGCCACCAGACCCATCGACAGGGATAAGCGCCATGGTGTTTGATCTTTCTATTCACAAGACCTTGCGTTCGGGTGAGCGCACGTTTGCGCTGCAGGTGCAGTTGCAGACCGACAGCAAGCGCGTGGTGCTGCTCGGGCCTTCCGGATCGGGCAAGACCATGACGCTGAAGGCGATTGCCGGGCTGATGCAGCCGGATCAGGGCCATGTGCGCATCGCCGGCGAGACCTTGTTCGATGCCGCGCAGGGTATCAACCTGAGCCCGCAGCAGCGGCGCACCGGTGTCGTGTTCCAGGACTATGCGCTGTTTCCGCACCTGAACGTGGTGCAGAACGTGGCCTTTGGCCTGCAGCGCGGCTGGCGCAATCCGTCGCGCCGCGCGCAACATGCCGAGGCGCTGCAATGGCTGCAGACCATGGGGCTGGAGCACATGGCGCAGCAGTATCCGCTGGAGCTGTCCGGCGGCCAGCGCCAGCGCGTGGCCCTGGCGCGTGCGTTGATCGGGCATCCGCGCGTGCTGCTGCTGGACGAGCCGTTTGCCGCGCTGGACGCCGACTTGCGCCAGAGCATGCGTGAGGAATTGCTGGAGCTGCAGCAGCGCCTGCAGCTGCCGATGCTGCTGATCACGCACGATGCCGAAGACGCGCGCTTGCTGGGGCAGCAGGTGTTCCGGCTAGACGGAGGGCAGGTGGTATCCTCGGGCATCCAGCCTGCGGCGCGTACCATCGATGCGACCATGCATCGGTCCGTGCTGCCCACGGTCGCACAGGCTGTCAGCTGAATCCGGAGCCTGTCCCCATGTCCACCCCCGATGACCTGACAACTGCCATTGCCCTGCAGGGCTCCCTGGACATGACGGTGGATGGCAGGCGGCTGGGCGGTGCCCAGCAAGTGGCGCTGCTGGAGCGTATTGCCACGGATGGCTCGATCACGCGCGCCGCCAAGTCGGTTGGCATCAGTTACAAGAACGCCTGGGACACGGTCGATGCGATGAACCAGCTGGCCGGCGAGGCGCTGGTGGAGCGTGTGGCCGGTGGCAAGGGCGGCGGCGGTACCCGGCTGACCGAACGCGGCGAACGGTTGATCCACAACTTCCGCCAGCTGGAGGAGGCGCACGCGCGCTTTGTGCAGCTGCTGGAGCAGCAGGCCAATGGCCTAGTCGATGATTATCAACTGGTAAGGAGAATGACCATGCAGACGAGTGCGCGCAATCAGTATCTGGGTACGGTAAGACGGCTCACACGCGGTGCCGTGAACGACGAGGTGGTGCTGGCATTGCCGGGCGGGCAGGAGATTGTCGCCACCGTGACGCATGACAGCGTGCTGGCGCTGGGTCTGGTCGAGGGCGCGCAGGCACTGGCGCTGGTCAAGGCATCGGCGATCCTGCTGGGCGTGGAGATGGAGGGCGTGAAGGTATCGGCGCGCAACTGCATGTCGGGCACGATCAGCCGTCTGCATCCGGGTGCCGTGAATACCGAAGTCGTTATCGACCTGGGCCATGGCCAGTCGGTGGCGGCGATCGTGACCCGGGAGAGCGCCGACAAGCTGCAGCTGGCCGAGGGCCAGCCGGCCAGCGCGCTGTTCAAGGCTTCCAGCGTGATCCTGGCGGTGCCGGCCTGACGCGATGAGTTGGTGCCGGGATCAGTCCCGGTCCAGCTTGTCAAAGCCGTTCTCGACGGCGTAGACGGCCGCCTGCACACGGCTGTGCAGGTTCAGCTTGCGCAGGATGTTCTGCACGTGCACCTTGATCGTGCTTTCGGCCACGTCCATCTCGCGTGCAATCTGCTTGTTGCTGGCGCCCTGGGCCAGCCAGGAGAGGGTCTCACGCTCGCGCGGGGTGAGCGATTCGTATTCGGGGGCCTGGCTGCTGGCCGCCGGCGCGCGCAGGCGCTGCACCAGCTTGGCCGTCATCTCGGGTGACAGCACGTTGTCGCCATCGACGGCACGGCGGATGGCGGAGAGCAGGAAATCGGCATCGATCTTTTTCAGCAGATAGCCGCGCGCGCCGGTTTTCATGCACTCGGCCAGGTCTTCGCTGTCTTCCGAAACGGTGAGCATCAGTACTGCCAGCTGCGGCTGGGTGTTGAGCAGCTGCGCCAGCGCATCGCGGCCATGCATGACTGGCATGTCCAGATCCAGTAGCACCACATCGGGCTGCAGCTGGTCGGCCAGCTTGACGCCTTCCAGGCCGTCACCGGCTTCGCCCACGACCTGGAAGTCGGACTGGCGCTGCAGCAGCGCCTTCAGGCCGCTGCGGAACAGCGTGTGGTCATCGACCAGCAGGATGCGGATCGGGCTGGATGCGGTGTCGGTAGTCATGTGGCGTTGCGTTCTTTTTCCGGCAGGTGCAGCGTGACGCGCGTGCCGCCCTGGGGCATGTGATCAAAGCGGATGCTGGCGTGGATGCGTCGGGCACGTTCTTCCATGATGGACATGCCCACGTGGCGCGACTGGCGCGATTCCATTTCAGCCAGATCGATTCCGCGTCCATTATCGGTCACCGTCATCACCAGATCGGCATCATTGCGGATACGCACATCCACATGGCTGGCCTGGGCATGCTTGCGCACGTTGGACAGCGCCTCCTGCAGGATGAAGATGACCTGCAGCTGCTCCTGCGGGCTCAGTGGCAGGCCGTCGCCGCCCAGCTCCAGATGGGTGGCGACGCGCGTCTGCTGCTCGAAGCGCTGCAGCAGCGTACGTACCGCATCCGGCAGCTCCTGCTTGCTGATGCGCACGCGGAAGTTCAGCAGCAGCTCGCGTACATCCTCGTAGCTTTCCTGCACGCCGGTGCGGATGAAGGCCAGGTTTTCCTGCACCTGGTCTTTTTCACCGTTGGCGAGTGCGGCTTCCAGCATCTGCACCTGCAGGTTCAGGAAGGAGAGCGATTGCGCGATGCTGTCGTGCAGGCCTTGCGCCATCAGGTTGCGCTCTTCCATCACGGCGAGCTGGCGGTCGCGCGCGGCCAGGCGGATGTTGTTGATGGTGACGCCCAGGTGGCTGCCCAGCGCTTCCAGCAGCTTGTGCTCGTCATCGGTCAGGTTGTGCTCCTGGCGGAAGAACAGGGTGTAGATGCCCAGATCCTGCCGGTTGGTGCGCACGTGGAAAATCGCAAAGCTTTCGAAACCGGCACGCGCGCAGTGCAGCCGCTCGCCGTTGTCCTGCAGCACGCGCTCGGTACTGGTGTGCAGCGTGATTGGCTGCACAGCCTGCAGCGAGCGGCCGCAATAGCAGCCGCTGGTGTGCTTGCAGTCCGACTGATGCAGCAGCCCATCGGGGACGCCAATCTGGGCCACCACGTCCATCATGTCGCGATCCGGATCCAGCAGGCGCACAAAACCGGCCTCGGCACCGGTGAGTCGCATCACCTGCTCCAGAAAGCCGTTGCTGGCCTGTTCCAGCTCCTGCTTCTGGTTGAGCAGGGTGGTAACGGCGTACAGGGTGCGCAGTTGCAGGTTGTTGTCTTCCAGCTCCCGTGTCTTTTCCTGCACCTTGTGCTCCATGTCCTGCAGCAGTTCCTGCAGGTGCTCGGCCATGGTGTTGAAGCCGGTGGCGAGCACACCGAATTCGTCCTGGCTGTCCAGTTCGACGCGGCTATCGAGCGAGCCCTGGCTCAGGCGCAGGGTGGCATCGTGCAGCTGGCTGACCGGCAGGATCACCATCAGGTAGAGCATGTAGATCATGGTCAGCGCGCCGATAAAGGCCATGCCGATCAGCAGGAACTGGAACATGCGCAGCATGGCGGTGTTCTGCGCATTGTGCTGTTCGATCAGGCGCACCAGCTGGTTGATGTTGGCGACGAAACGATCCACTTCGGCATTGAGCGTGGCCAGGCCGATCTGACGCGTCCCGACCGGCTCCAGCAGCGGCAGCATGTCAACCTGCCACTGGCGCTTGATGACCTGGGCCAGGCTCTGGATTTCCGGGGTGTCAGGCAGCATCAGCGGCCGTGCCGGATCGCCATCGATCAGGGTGTTCAGGGTCTGCTCGAAGATGCGCTGGTCGGCCTCGATGACTTCACGCGGCTGTTGCTGGCTCAGCATGACCAGCATGTGGTAGCTGCGCATGCGCAGGCTGCCGGCATCGTTGATGGCGGCACCGCCGCCCTGCAGCTGCCAGGACAGCGACAGCGTGTAGCCGATGGACACCGTGGCCACGACCAGCCACAGCACCGCCAGCACGATCAGCTTGGTACTGAGACTGTGGCGGCTCGGCAGGTTCGACAGGTTCATGCGGCTCAGGCGGCGACCAGGGCGGTGGCGGTGAGCGGGCAGACCAGCGCGGTAAAGGCGTGCTGCTCGGCGTCATAACCCCAGAGCGCACCCTCGCGCAGGTCGAAATACCAGCCATGCAGCACCAGGCTGCCTTCGGCGACACGATCTGCCACCCAGGGGTAGCTGAGCAGGTTGTTGAGCGATACCAGGATGGCGGCCTGCTCGGCCAGCTTTTGCTGCTCCTGCGCACTGGCATCGGCGTGGTGCAGGCAGACATGCTGGCGTGCCGGTTCGGCCACGGCCAGCCACTTGCCCAGTGCGGAATCGGCGATGGCGGTGCGGTTCATCAGCGCGCGGATGCCGCCGCAGGCGGAGTGGCCCATCACGATCACGTGCTCGACTTCGAGCGCCAGCACGGCAAACTCGAGGGCGGCGGCGACGCTGGCATGCGGGTTGTCCGGCTCGCAGGGCGGCACCAGGTTGGCCACGTTGCGTACGGTAAACACTTCGCCCGGGGCGGTGTCGGTCAGCATGGGCGGGTGCACGCGCGAATCGCAGCAACCGATGATCAGCGTGCTGGGACGCTGGCCTTCGCGCAGCGTGTCGAACACCGAACTGGAGCCAAAATAATTGTGCTGAAAACGCTTGAAGCCTTCTACCAGATGGTCTACGGATTGGGGCATGGTCAGCCTCCTGTGATGGACATGAAGCGCACGATCTTCTCTGGCTGGCGCAGGAAATCGTGCTGTTCGGGCTTGAGTTCGATGGCCTGCCGCAGCGTGGCCTCCAGTTCGGCATCGGTGCAGCCGGCGCGCAGCAGCGGCCGCAACTCCACGCGCTGCTCCTGTCCCAGGCACAGATAGAGTATGCCATCGACCGACAATCGCACGCGGTTGCAGGTGGCGCAAAAATGCTGGGACATGGGGGTGATCAGGCCGAGCGTGAAGCCGGTATCGGGTGCGGTCCAGTAACGGGCCGGGCCGCCACCGAGCGGTACGGTACAGGGCAGCAGGCCGAACTGCTGCTGCAGCCGTTGCAGCAACGGTTGCAATGGCATGCCCTTGCTGGCCTGGCCGGTGCTGCCCATGGGCATGGCCTCGATCAGGCGCAGCACGAAACCGTTCTCGATGCAGTAGGCGACCATGGCCTCCATGTCGCCATCGTTGACGCCGACCAGCGGCACCATATTGATCTTGATGCGTTCGAAACCAGCTGCCTTGGCCGCCTGCAGGCCGTCGAGCACGTGCTGCAGGCAATCGCTGCCGGTGATCTGCTGCACGCAGTCGCGGCGCAGGGAATCGAGGCTGACGTTGAGCCGCTGCACGCCGGCGGCGCGCAGGGCGGGCGCCAGCTTTGTCAGCTGGGTGCCATTGGTGGTGAGCGAGAGATCCTCGATGCCGGGCAGGGCGGCGAGGCGTTGTGCCAGCCCGGCCAGGTTCTTGCGCAGCAGCGGTTCGCCGCCGGTCAGGCGGATGCGGCGCGTCCCCATGCGGGCAAAGGCCGCCAGCACGCGCTCGATCTCGTCAAAGCTCAGCCAGTGCTCGGGTTGTTCGAAGCCGCGGAAGCGCCGTGGCATGCAATAGCTGCAGCGCAGGTCGCAGCGGTCGGTGACCGAGACGCGCACGTAATCAACCTGCCGACCGAAGCGGTCACGCAGTACGGGAGAGGGGGTGACGGCGGCTTGCTCCATAGCCCATTTATAGGGCAAAAGGCCACGCGCGCCAGCCCGTGTGATGGTGGGGAAGGGCTAGTCCTTTCGGTGGAGTTATGCCCGGATCGCCAGCAGACCAGGCCGGCCTGTGTTACTGTTGCGCACGTTCGAAAAAGTGTGGCATGAGCCACCAACCCAACACCATGACCGACCTGCAAAAGAAGATGGGGCCACTGACCCCTGAGCAGCTGAAAGGCATGCGCCGCGGCCTCGAGAAGGAGAGCCTGCGTGCGCTGCCTGATGGCAAATTGGCCCTGACGCCGCATCCGGCCGAGCTGGGCTCGCCGCTCACGCACCCGCATATCACGACCGACTTCAGCGAATCGCAGCTGGAGCTGGTCACCGGCGTCCATGCCAGTGCCGAACAGGTGCTGGACGAGCTGGAGCGCGTGCACCGCGAGGTGTACCAGGTGCTGGCCGAAAAGGGCAACGAGATGCTCTGGGTCGCCAGCATGCCCTGTGGCCTGCCGACCGACGAGACGATTCCGCTTGGCCGCTACGGCAACTCCAACGTGGGCCGCGCCAAGAGCGTCTACCGCATGGGCCTGGGCCACCGCTACGGCCGCCGCATGCAGACGATTTCTGGCATCCACTACAACTGGTCGCTGCCGGGCGTGGACAGCGATGGCTACTTTGGCCTGATCCGCAATTTCCGCCGCCACGCCTTCCTGCTGCTCTACCTGTTTGGCGCGTCACCGGCGGTGTGCAAGACCTTTGTCGAGGGCCGCGACCACATGCTGCAGCCGCTGGGCGACAAGACCATGTACCTGCCGCATGCGACTTCGCTGCGCATGGGCCGGCTCGGCTACCAGAGCGATGCCCAGTCGTCGCTGCACGTGAGCTACAACAGCCTGGAAGGCTATGCCGCCTCGCTGAACGAGGCGCTGACGCAGCCTTACCCGGCCTATGAGACGATTGGCATCACCAACCCGGGTGGCGACTACAACCAGCTTGATACCGCACTGCTGCAGATCGAGAACGAGTTCTACGGCACGATCCGGCCCAAGCGCGTGATCCGCCAGGGCGAGCGCCCACTGCACGCGCTGCGCGAGCGCGGCGTGGAGTACGTGGAAGTGCGCCTGATGGACCTGAATCCGTTCCTGGATGTGGGCATTGATCTGGATACCATCCGCTTCCTGGACGTATTCCTGCTGCATGCGCTGCTCAGCGACAGCCCGCCGGACAGCCTGGAAGAGATTGAGGCGCTCGGACGCAACCAGCAGCTGGTGGCGGCACGTGGCCGTGAACCGGGCCTGCGCCTGGAGCGCAACGGTACCGAGGTGGTGCTGACCGAATGGGCGCAGCAACTGCTGGACGAGATGCAGCCGCTGGCACAGCAGCTCGATGCGCAGTTGGGCGGCAGCAGCCATGCACAGGCGCTGGCGGCAGCGCAGGCCAGCCTGGACGATCCCGCACGCTTGCCTTCGGCGCGTGTGCTGGCGCGTACGCTGGAAACGGCCGATCAGACCTTCGTGGCCTTTGTGCGCGAGCGTTCGGCCGAGGTGCGTGCGCGCATGCTGGCGCAACCGCCAAGTGCCGAAGAACGCGCCGATTTTGCCCGCCTGGCCACCGAATCGGTCACGCAGCAGCAGGCGATCGAGGCGGCCGACACCATGCCGTTCGAGGAGTACCGCCAGTTCTACGTGTCGCCGGAACGCCTCGGCGCAGCCATCGGCCGCTGATCCCTTATTCCTGCTCCTGCTGCGCTTGCCGGCCGCGCAGCAGCGGCTGCGGCAGGCGCGGATCGCCGGCCTGGCGGTGCCGGAACACGGCAGCGCGCGCCAGCAGCACGGTAGTGATCGGCACCGAAATCGACAGGATGATGATGATCAGCCAGGTGCTGAGCGACAGCCGTGCATTGACGGTGCTGAAATAGACCACCGAAGCCAGCGTGACGCACCAGGCGGCAGCGGTGGTGACCAGTGCCGTCGGGTGCAGGCGCTTGAAGAAGCTCTTGAGCTGCAGCAGCCCCCAGCTGGCCAGCACGGCAAAGATGCCGCTGGCCACCAGCAGCAGCGAGACCAGCGTCTCGACCCACCAGGGCAGGACCGTATTCATTCGATCACCTCCCCGCGCAGCAGGAACTTGGCCAGTGCGGCCGAGCTGACAAAGCCGGTCAGCGCGATCAGCAGGGCTGCCTCGAAATACATGGTACTCATGTTGCGGATACCCAGTACCAGCACCGCCAGCATCGCCACCATGTAGACATAGTCCAGCGCCAGGATGCGGTCCTGCGCCGACGGGCCGTGCAGCAGCCGCCACAGCGCCATGCAGACCGCCAGCGCGTAGCAGAACAGCGTGAACAGCAGCGCCACGTGCAGCACCGGATTCATCGATTGCATCAGGTCGATCATTGGAAAATCTCCAGCAGGGCAGACTCGTAACGGGTCTTGTACATCTTGATGAAGGTGGCTTCGTCCTGCAGGTCCCAGACGTGCAGCATGACGGCGCTGCTGTCGCGCGCCAGCTCGCACCAGACGGTGCCGGGTACCACGGTGGTGATCACGGCCAGCGAGGCCAGTGCACTCGGGTCACGCAGCTCCAGCGGAATCACCACGAACTGGCTGTTCGGTTCGCGCTTGCCGGAGACGAACACGCCCCGGGCGACTTCGACTACCGAGATCAGCACGTCGTAGCCGACCCGAAAGATCAGGCGCGTGAGCAGCAGCGGGCGGCGGATACGCGGGCGCTGCGGGCGCAGCGAACCAAACAGCAGCGGCAGCAACCAGCCCAGCAGCAGCGCCAGGATCCAGTTGCCGGCCGAGAGCGATTCGTTGATCAGCAGCCAGATCGCGACCAGCGATGCCGACAGCAGCGGGGAGGGAAACAGGCGGCGCATCATGAGGACGCTCCTGGCAGGGCCGGCGGCACGCTGGCCGGCGGGCTGGCGGCCGGCATCGGCACCGGGGCGATGCGCGGCGTGATGACTGGCGCCGACGCGGCGGGTTGCTGCGGCACTGGAACCGGATGCGGCACGGCCGCTGGTAGCGGCTGCGAGGTCGGGCCCGGCTTGACGCGCGTCGCCTTGACGGCATCGATATAGGCGGTCGGCACGTGCAGCATGTGGGCGGTGCGCTCGGTATAGCGCAGCACCGAGCCGACATGCACGATCAGCAGCACGCACAGGCCCAGCAGTACCGTGATCGGCACGATCTCGATCACGCGCAGCCAGGGGGCTGGCCGGTCCTGGGGTGCCCAGAAAAAGCGGATGCCGGCGCGCGAATAGGCAATGGTGGCGAGCAGGCCGGAGACGATGATCATCACCAGCAGCACCCAGGCCGTGACCGGGATGTCGGCACCGTAGACGCCCATGCCGTGCGGGTTGATCAGGCCGGTCAGCATCACCACCTTGCCGACAAAGCCGGACATCGGCGGCAGGCCGGCGATCAGCAGCGCGCACATGATGAAGGAGACGCCCAGCACGGCAATCGCGCCGGGGATGGCGCGGCCGATCAGCGCTTCTTCCTTCTCGTCCAGGTTGGTTTCGGGCGGCGGCTCCAGCATGTCGATCGGGAAGGGCAGGCCTTCCTCGTCCGGGTCGAAGGACGGGACTTTTTCTTCTTCCTGGCGCGCGCGTTCGATCAGGTCGATCACCAGGAACAGCGCGCTCATCGCCAGCGTGGAGCTGATCAGGTAGTAGAGCGCGCCGCCGGTGACAGTGGCCTGGCCAAAGCCGAAGGCCGCCAGCAGCGTGCCGGACGACACCAGCACCGAGAAGCCGGCCAGCTTGCCCAGACGCTGCGAGGCAAACAGGCCGATCGAGGCAAAGCCGATGGTGAGCAGGCCGGCCCAGGTCAGCCATTCGCTGCCGAACAGTTCGGAGCCGGTGGCGCTGGGCGGGAACAGCAGCGTCCACAGGCGCAGCAGAGCGTACAGGCCGACCTTGGTCATCACGGCAAACAGCGCCGCGACCGCCGGGCTCGCGGCCGAGTAGGCCGGCGCCAGCCAGAAGTTCATCGGCCAGATCGCGGCCTTGGACAGGAAGGCCATTGCCAGCAGGGCGGCACCGGCGTGCAGCAGGCCGCGGTCGCTTTCCGGAATCAGCGGGATCTTGGTCGCCATGTCGGCCATGTTCAGCGTGCCGGTCACGCCGTACAGCATGGCCGCGCCCAGCAGGAACAGCAGCGAGGCCATCAGGTTGAAGGCGATGTAGTGCATGCCCGAACGCACCCGTGGCCAGCCCGTGCCATGCAGCAGCAAGCCGTAGGAAGCGGTCAGCATGATCTCGAAGAACACGAACAGGTTGAACAGGTCGGCCGTCAGGAAGGCACCGTTCAGGCCCATCAGCTGCAGCTGGAACAGCGAATAGAAATGCACGCCGGCCTTGTCCCAGCCGGCCATGGCAAACAGCATGGCGCACAGGCCGATCACCGAGGTGATCAGCAGCATCATGGCCGTCAGCCGGTCGGCGACCAGCGAGATGCCGAACGGCACCTGCCAGTTGCCCGGCAGGTAGACACCGACACCGAGCGCGCCATCGCCGCCACGCACCCAGACCAGCACCAGCAGGGCGATGATCACGCCCAGCGAACAGGACACCAGCGCCACGATGCGCTTGGCCCAGCTGGTGCGCTCGCCCAGCAGCAGCATGATGGCGGCGGTCAGCATTGGCAGCAGCACCGGCGCGACCAGCAGGTGGGGCATCAGGCTGGCAATCCACTCCCTCACGGCTGGTACTCCTTGGCCTTGTATTCCTTGCCGTCCACGTGGTCGGTATCGGCCAGGCCGCGCGCGGCCAGCATCACCACCAGGAACAGTGCGGTGGTGGCAAAGCCGATCACGATGGCGGTCAGTACCAGTGCCTGCGGCATCGGGTCGGTGTAGTTCTGCAGCGTTGGCAGCAGCCAGGACAGTACGATCGGCTCACGCGCAATGGTCAGGCTGCCGGAAACGAAGATGAACAGGTTGACGGCATAGGACAGCAGCGACAGCCCGATGATGAGCTGGAAGGTTCGCGGGCGCAGCACCAGCCAGATGCCGGAGCCGGTCAGGATGCCGATGGCAATGGCCATGACGAGTTCCATCAGGTGTTCTCCTTGTCGTATTCTTCGCGGTCCGGTGCCACCGATTCGGAGGTGGCGCCCTCATCGCGTACCGGCTTGCGCTGGCGGCGGATCGACTGGTGGGCAATCGCGGTCAGCATCAGCAGGGTGGAACCGACCACCACCATGAACACGCCGAGGTCGAACAGCGCGGCGGTGGGCAGGTGGATCTCGCCCAGCAGCGGCAGCGTGACGTGTGCGGTGTGCGTGGTCATGAAAGGATAGCCCAGCGCCAGCGAGCCGAGTCCGGTCAGGCCGGCGATCAGCAGGCCGTAGGAGACCCAGCGGCGCAGGTCCAGGTTGAAGTGGGCCTCGACCCATTGCGTGCCGGCAATCATGAACTGCGCCAGCAGGCCGATCGACATCACCAGGCCGGCGACAAAGCCGCCGCCGGGCGCATTGTGGCCGCGCAGGAACAGGTGCGCCGACAGCAGCATGGTGATTGGCAGCAGCACGCGCGTCAGCACCGCCGGCACCATCAGGTAGCCGACCGCGGTATCCGGCACGCTGCGCGGGTTGACCAGGTCGGTCAGCAGGTCGGCCGGGGTGGCGGCCTGCTGGCGCGGCAGCTCGATGCTTTCCAGCGGCGGACGGAAGCGGCGCAGCAGCGCATACACGGTCAGGCCGACTGCGGCCAGCACCACGATCTCGCCCATGGTGTCGAAGGCACGGAAATCGACCAGCATCACGTTCACCACGTTGGTGCCGCCGCCTTCCGGCAGCGCGCGCTCGAGGAAGAAGGGCGAAATGCTTTGCGGTGTCTGGCGCGTCATCAGCGCATAGGACAGCACCGCCATGCCGGTACCGACGACGATGGCCAGAATCAGGTCACGCAGGCGGCGGATGCGGGCACGCAGGT
Source organism: Allobrachymonas wangyanguii (assembly GCF_045055315.1). Taxonomy (GTDB): domain Bacteria; phylum Pseudomonadota; class Gammaproteobacteria; order Burkholderiales; family Burkholderiaceae_C; genus Brachymonas; species Brachymonas wangyanguii. The sequence continues at coordinate 2,173,518 of NZ_CP173677.1, read as the reverse complement.
CCAGGCTGTCGTCGCGCGGCTCGCGCTTGGGCAGCCAGCGCAGCGCCAGCAGGAACACGATGGTGGTCACCACTTCGACCGACAGCTGTGTCAGCGCCAGGTCGGGCGCCGAGAACCAGACAAAGGTCAGGCAGACCACCAGGCCGGCACCGCCCATCAGGATCAGCGCTGCCAGCCGGTGGAACTTGGCCTGGGCCGCGGCACCGATGGCGCAGGCGGCACCGACCAGCCAGAGCAGGGCAAAGTCGGCTGTCAGCGGCAGGCCGGGACGGTCGCCCCAGCTCAGGCCGGACACCGCTAGCGAGGCCGCCACCACCACGATGCAGCTCAGGATCAGCATGAACATCTGCGCCTGCAGCCGGCGCGTGTAGGCGATGCGCTGGAACTTGCGTGCCGACTGTTGCAGCAGCGCCATGCACCAGTTGAACATGCGCTCGCCATCCAGACGGCCGAGCAGTGGCGTGTGGCGGATGCGATCCTGATCCTGCGGCTTGCGCAGCAGCAGGTAGAGCGTGATGCCGCCCACCATGGCGATCAGGCTCATGATCAGCGGTGCGTTCCAGCCGTGCCACAGCGCCAGGCTGTATTCCGGCAGCTGGCCGCCGACCACAGGCGTGGCGGCCACCGCCAGCACCTGGCCGATAAACGCTTCGGGCAGGGTGCCGACCAGCAGGCACAGCAGCACCAGCAGCTCGATCGGGATGCGCATCCAGCGCACCGGCTCGTGCGGTTCGCGCGGCAGGTTCTTCGACAGCTTGCCGAAGAACACGCTGGCGGTAAAGCGCAGCGAATAGGCCATGCCGAACATCGAGGCTGCCAGTGCCAGCAGCGGCAGGGTTATCTCGAGCCAGCCGGTGGCATCGAGATGCACGGTTTCGGCAAAGAACATTTCCTTGGACAGGAAGCCGTTGAGCAGCGGTACGCCGGCCATGGCGGCACTGGCCACGATCGCCAGTGTGCCGGTGATCGGCATCACGTGGATCAGGCCGGACAGGCGACGGATGTCGCGCGTACCGGTCTCGTGGTCGATGATGCCAGCGGTCATGAACAGCGAGGCCTTGAAAGTGGCGTGATTGATGATGTGGAACACGCCGGCCACGGCCGCCATCGGGCTGTTGAGCGACAGCAGCACCGCGATCAGGCCGAGCTGGCTGACGGTGGAGTAGGCCAGCAGGCCTTTCAGGTCATTCTGGAAGATCGCCTTGAACGAGCCGATCACCAGGGTGATGGCACCAGCGCCGCCCAGGATCCAGAACCATGCCTCGGTGCCGGCCAGCGCCGGCCACAGGCGCGCCAGCAGGAACACGCCAGCCTTCACCATCGTCGCCGAGTGCAGGTAGGCCGAGACTGGCGTCGGCGCGGCCATGGCGCGCGGCAGCCAGAAATGGAAGGGAAACTGCGCGCTCTTGGTCAGTGCGCCTAGCAGCACCAGCACCAGCATCGGCAGGTAGTAGGGGTGGGCGCGGATGCGGTCACCCGAGGCCAGCACCACGTCCAGCTCGTAGCTGCCGGCGATATGGCCAAGCAGCAGCACGCCGCCCAGCAGGGCCAGCCCGCCGGCGCCCGTGACGGTCAGCGCCATGCGCGCGCCGCGGCGCGCGTCCTTGCGGTGGTGCCAGTAACCGATCAGCAGGAAGGAGAACAGGCTGGTCAGCTCCCAGAAGAACACCAGCTGTACCAGGTTGCCCGACAGCACCACGCCAAGCATGGCGCCCATGAAGGCGAGGAAGAAGGAGAAGAAGCGCGGTACCGGATCGTCCTTGGACATGTAGTAGCGCGCATAGAGGGCCACCAGCATGCCGATGCCGGTGACCAGCATGGCAAACATCCAGGCAAAACCGTCGACCCGGATGATGAAGTTGAGGCCGACATTCGGCAGCCAGACCCATTCCTCGCGCAGCACGTGGCCGGCCTGCAGTTCAGGGAACATCAGCGCGACCTGCACCAGGGCAGCAAGGGCTACCAGTGCGGAGAGGGTTGCAGCAGCGTTACGGGCGTGGGTAGGCAGCAGGGCTGCCAGGGCGCTCCCTAGGAACGGCAGCGCCAGCAGGAGCATCAAGGTCATGCAGGCGTCGGAGGTTGGGGGTGGGCAGATGGCGCCACGGGCACGATGCACCCGCTTCCGACCCATGCAGGATGGGCCAAATGGCAATTTGTCCTGATTTTATGGGCATTTGCCTGCGGTTACGCCAGAAACCGCAGGCAACCCGTCAATCAGGTAGGACTTATTCGGCGTATTCCGACAGCGGGATGCAGCTGCAGAACAGGTTGCGGTCGCCGTAGACGTTGTCCACGCGGCCAACCGGCGGCCAGTACTTGACCGTGCCCGGCAGGCGGCCGGCCAGCGCTGCGCCGGTGTCGCGGCTGTAGGGATGTGCCCAGTCGGCAGCCAGCAGGCTGTCGGCCGTGTGCGGCGCATTCTTCAGCGGGTTGTCGTCCTGCGGCCAGGCACCTTGCTCGACCTGGCGGATTTCCTCGCGGATGGCGATCATGGCCTGGATGAAGCGCTCCAGCTCTTCCAGCGTCTCGCTCTCGGTCGGCTCCACCATCAGCGTGTTGGCCACCGGGAAGCTCAGCGTCGGCGCGTGGAAGCCATAATCGGCCAGACGCTTGGCCACGTCCTCGGCCATCACGCCGCTGGTGTCCTTCAGGCCGCGCAGGTCCAGGATACATTCGTGCGCGACGTGGCCGTTGGCGCTGGCGTACAGCGTCGGGTAGTGGTCGGCCAGGCGCTTGCTGATGTAGTTGGCGCTCAGGATGGCGGCTTCGGTGGCCTGGGTCAGGCCGTCGGCACCCATCATGCGGATGTACATCCAGGTGATCGGCAGCACGCTGGCGTTGCCGTAGGGCGCGGCACTGACGGCACCGATGGTGCGCTGGTCACCGCCGGTCTGGTGGCCGGGCAGGTAGGGCACCAGGTCTTCCACCACGCAGACCGGACCGACGCCGGGGCCGCCGCCACCGTGCGGGATGCAGAAGGTCTTGTGCAGGTTCAGGTGGCTGACGTCACCGCCAAACTCGCCCGGTGCGGCCACGCCGACCATGGCGTTCATGTTGGCACCGTCCAGGTAGACGCGGCCACCATGGCTGTGCACCAGCTCGCACAGCGCCTTGACCTGCTGCTCGAACACGCCGTGCGTGCTCGGGTAGGTGATCATGACGCAGGCCAGCTGCTCGCTGTGTTTCTCGCACTTGGCCTTCAGGTCGTCCATGTCGACGTTGCCCTGGGCGTCGGTGGCGGTGACCACCACCTTCAGGCCGGCCATGATGGCGCTGGCAGGGTTGGTGCCGTGGGCACTGGCCGGGATCAGGCAGATGTCGCGCTGGCTTTGGCCGCGCGCTTCCTGCCAGGCCTTGATCGCCAGCAGGCCGGCGTACTCGCCCTGCGAACCGGCGTTGGGCTGCAGGCTGACATCGGCATAGCCGGTGATGTTGGACAGCCAGCGGCGCAGCTGCTGATCCAGCTCGGCGTAACCGGCCTGCTGTTCCAACGGGGCAAACGGGTGCACGTTGGCGAACTCGGCCCAGGTGATCGGGATCATCTCGCTGGTGGCGTTCAGCTTCATGGTGCAGCTGCCCAGCGGGATCATGCTGCGGTCCAGCGCGAGGTCCTTGTCGGACAGGGTGCGGATGTAGCGCAGCATGCCGGTTTCGCTGTGGTGCGAGTTGAATACCGGGTGCGTCATGAAGTCGCTGCTGCGGCGCAGCGCTTCGGGGATCAAGTCGGCAGCGGATTGTTCCAGCGCGTCAAAGTCGGGCAGGGTCTTGCCTTCGCCGAAGATGCTCCACAGCAGCTCGACATCGGCGCGCGTGTGGGTCTCGTCCAGCGAGATGCACAGGTAGCTATCCCAGGCCTTGCGCAGGTTGGCACCCAGCTGCACGGCGCGTGCGGCCAGGGCGTCGGTCGCGTCATCGGTCTTCAGGCTGATGGTGTCGAAGGCGGTGTCGCCATGCAGGTTGGCATGGCCCAGCTGCTGCAGGCCGGCAGCCAGGATCGCGGTCAGGCGCGCGACGCGGCTGGCGATGCGCTTCAGGCCTTCGGGGCCGTGGTAGACCGCGTACATGCTGGAGATGATGGCCGGCAGCGCCTGCGCGGTACAGATGTTGCTGGTGGCCTTTTCGCGGCGGATGTGCTGTTCGCGTGTCTGCAGCGCCAGGCGATAGGCCGGCTTGCCGTGCACGTCCACGCTGACGCCGACCAGACGGCCGGGCATGCTGCGCTTGAAGTTGTCCATGCAGGCCATGAAGCCGGCGTGCGGGCCGCCGGCACCCATCGGCATGCCAAAGCGTTGCGCACAGCCGACCACGATGTCGGCGCCCATTTCACCGGGCGTCTTCAGCAGCGTCAGTGCCAGCAGGTCGCTGGCCATGATGACGGCGGCGTTCTTGGCGTGGATCTTGTCGGATTCGGCGCTCCAGTCCATCAGCCAGCCGCTGCTGGCCGGGTACTGGATCAGCGCGGCAAAGTAGTCGTCAGCGGCGATGGCGGCATCCCATTCGGCGTGCGACTGCACCACCTTGATGCTCAGGCCCAGCGGCGCGGCGCGCGTCTGCATCACCTCGATCGTCTGCGGATGTGCGTCACCACTGACGATGATCACGTTGCCCTTGGCCTTCACCGTGCGCTTGGCCAGCGTCATGGCTTCGGCGGCGGCGGTGGCTTCATCCAGCATGGAGGCGTTGGCAATCGGCATGCCGGTCAGTTCGGCGACCATGGTCTGGAAGTTCACCAGCGCTTCCATGCGGCCCTGGCTGATCTCGGCCTGGTAGGGCGTGTACGAGGTGTACCAGGCGGGGTTTTCCAGCACGTTGCGCAGGATCACCGTGGGCAGGTGGTTGCTGTAGTAGCCCTGGCCGATGAAGCTCTTCATCTGGTGCTGGTTCTTGCCGGCGATGGCCTTCAGTTCGGCCAGTGCATCGGCTTCGGTGATGGCGGCGGGCAGATCCATCGCGGCAGTGCGGCGGATATTTGCCGGCACGATGGAATCGATCAGGGACTGGCGCGAGGCTTCACCGATCACCGACAGCATGTGCTGTTCGTCTTCGGCAGTGATGCCGATGTGGCGGGCGATGAATTCGCTGGCATTTTCCAGGGAGGACAGGGCAGGGCGGGACATGGAGACTCCGGCGGACGACAGGAATGGAGATAGCGGCCTGTCCCCAAGGGCGCAGGCCGCGGAAAAAGTCAGGCGGGGGATCGCCCGGGATCAGGCGTTCTTCAGCAGCTCGTCGTAGGCGGTCTCGTCCATCAGGGCATCGAGCTGGGACGGATCGGACAGCTTGACCTTGAAGAACCAGCCGGCGTTCAGCGGATCGCTGTTGATGACGGAGGGATCGTCCTGCAGGGATTCGTTCACCTCGGTGATTTCGCCGCTGACCGGCATGTAGACGTCGGCGGCGGCCTTGACCGACTCGACCACGCCGATGGCGTCCTTCTGCTCGTGGCTGCTGCCGACTTCGGGCAGTTCGACGAACACCACGTCACCCAGGGCATCCTGCGCGTGCAGGGTGATGCCGACGGTGGCGATATCGCCTTCGATCTTGATCCATTCGTGGTCTTCGGTGTACTTCAGGCTCATGGGTTTCTCCAGTGACAGGATTGAATTGGTGGGAATAGGAAAAGTTTACTTGGCGCGCTTGTAGTTGTGCGCCACGAACGGCATGTTGGCCAGCTGCACCGGAATCGCCTGCTTGCGCACCTGCGCGAAGATTTCCTGGCCATTCTGGATGTAGTCGGGCTGGATATAGCCCATGGCAATCGGCTGGCCCAGCGTCGGGCTGGGCAGGCCGCTGGTGATGACGCCGATCTGTTCGCCGGCGCTGTTGACCAGCGTGGCGGGTTCGCGGATCGGGGTGCGGCCGCTGCCGACCAGGCCGATGCGCTTGCGCGTGACGGGCTGCTGGCCATCGATCTGGCCCAGTACCACTTCGGCACCGGGGAAGCCGCCAGCACGGTCTCCGCCAGTGCGGCGCACCTTCTGGATCGACCAGCCAAGCACGGCTTCGGTCGGGGTGGTGGTGGTATCCAGGTCATTGCCGTACAGGCCCAGGCCGGCTTCGAGGCGCAGCGAGTTGCGCGCGCCCAGGCCGGCCGGCTTGACTTCGGGTTGTGCCAGCAGGGCACGAGCCAGGGCCTCGGTGCGCTCACCTGGCACGGAAATCTCGAAACCGTCCTCGCCGGTGTAGCCGCTGCGCGTGATGTAGAGTTCGGCACCTTCCCACTGGAAGGCGGCGCCGGTCATGAACACCAGTTCCTGCACGCCCGGAACCAGGCGCTCCAGCGCGGCCGCGGCCTGCGGACCCTGCAGCGCCAGCAGGCCCTGGTCCGGCATCGGGGTAATGGTGCAGCGCGTGCCGATGCGCTCCTGCATGTGCTGCAGGTCGCCGGCCTTGCAGGCGCCGTTGACGATCAGGAAGTAGTGCGTGCCGCGGTTGACGAACATCAGGTCGTCGATGATGCCGCCCTGGTCATTCAGCAGCAGGCCGTAGCGCTGGCGATCCACGCCCAGGCCGATCACGTCCATCGGCATCAGGCTTTCGAGTGCCAGGCCGGCATCGGGGCCGGAAATGCGGATCTGGCCCATGTGGGATACGTCGAACAGGCTGGCGGATTCGCGCGTCTGCTTGTGTTCGGCCAGCAGGCCTTCGTATTGCACGGGCATGGAGTAGCCGGCAAACGGCACCATGCGGGCACCCAGTTCCAGGTGCAGGGCATTCAGGGGAGTCAGCAGCAGATCGCTTTCCGGCGTGGCAGAGGACATGGTGTATCGCTTTCACAAAAGGACAGACAACCCGCAGGGCACTAGCCGCAGCAGGCAGGGCAGGCCCCGCTGTCCCTGGTACCTGAGAGATTCATTGCCATGACGGGCAACTTGCTCCTTCGGTGGCAGCACGGGCTGCACTCTCCAGCGGGGCACACTTTCCGGACAGAAAAGTGGCTGTCAGTCCTTGGTGCCTGAGCGTTCTGGCGTGCAATGCACCCTGCGCCTTCGGCGGCCACGCATGACACACGCGACACTCTCCTGACAAGCGCGATTATAGGGACAGTCCCTGCCAAAGTGCTATCCGGGAATGTGCGGAATCGCAAAACCGGCGCTGGCTGCAGTCTGTTTTGGTCATCCATAGAATAGGGGCATTCCTTGACTCTTCCGGGCTGCTGCCATGTCTGCCACCGATTCCACCTCTGCACCTCCCGTCCGCCGCATGATCCCCGAAATGGATCTGGCCACTGCTCAGCAGATGGTGGAACAGCTGCAGCAGCAGTTGCAGGCACGGCATCCCGGTGCGCCGGTGCAATGCCGGCAGACGCATATTTCCTGGGTGCTGCTGGCTGGCGACAAGGCCTACAAGCTGCGCAAGCCGCTGAACCTGGGCTTTCTGGACTACAGCACGCGGGCGCTGCGCCGCCACGGCAGCGAGGAAGAGCTGCGCCTGAACCGCCGCACTGCGCCCGAGCTGTACGAGGCGCTGGTGCCGATTACCGGCACGCCGCAACAACCGGTCTGGGGCGGTGACGGCGAAGCGATCGATTACGCGGTGCAAATGCGCCGTTTTGAACAGGACGGCCTGCTGGCTGTACTGGCCGCGCGTGGCGAGCTGCAGCCGGAACAACTGGATGCGCTGGCGCTGCAGGTGGCGCAGATGCATGCCGTGGCCGAGGTCTCCGCGCCGGGGGCGCCGCATGGCGATCCCATGGGCATCTGCCATGCGGCAGCCGACAACTTTGGCACCCTGCGTGGCCGCCTGCACAGCGCGGACGAGCGCGCCATGCTGCAGCGCCTGCTGCGCTGGACGCGTGCCGAAAGCGCGCGGCTGGCACCGCTGTTCCAGCAGCGCTGGCAGCAGGGCTGGATCCGCGAGTGCCATGGCGACCTGCATCTGGGCAATCTGGTGTTGCTGCAGGGCAAGCCGGTACCATTTGATGCGATCGAGTTTTCGCCGGCCTTCCGCTGGGTGGACGTGATGGCCGACCTGGCCTTCCTGGTGATGGACCTGCTGCACCGGGATCGACCCGATCTGGCCTGGCGCGTGCTCAATACCTGGCTGGAGCAGACCGGCGACTATGCCGGGCTGGAGACGCTGCGCTATTTCCTCGTGTACCGGGCGCTGGTGCGTGCCAAGGTGGCGGCGCTGCAAGGCCTGCCGGAGGCCACGGCCTACCTGCAACTGGCCGATCGCCTGAGCCAGCCGAGCCAGCCGCGGCTGTGGATCATGCATGGCCTGTCGGGATCGGGCAAGAGCTACCAGGCGCAGGCGCTGTCGGCGCATACCGGCGCGATCCGCATCCGAGCCGATGTCGAGCGCAAGCGCCTGTTCGGCCTGGCACCGCTGGCCAGCAGCCATGGCCAGGCGGACATCTATACCGCCGAGGCCTCGGAGCAGACCTATGCCCGACTGGGGCAGCTGGCACAGCAGGTGCTGCAGGCTGGCTACCCGGTGGTGCTCGATGCCACCTTCATGCAGCAACAGCACCGCGCGCCCATGCAGCAGTTGGCGGCGCGGCTGGGTGTGCCGTTCCAGATCCTGAGCCTGCAGGCCACGCCGGAGCTGTTGCGCGAGCGTGTGCAGCAACGTCAGCAGCAGGGGCAGGACGCCTCCGAAGCCGATCTGGCGGTGCTGGAGAGCCAGCTGGCGCATGTCCAGCCGCTGGCGGCCGAAGAGCTGCCGCAGGCGCTGTTGCTCGATGTGTCGCAGCCGGTGGATTGGCCGCGCCTGCTGGCGGAGTGAGCTTGCCGGGAGCTAACCTGCTTGCAGACTCTTGCATCTGGTAACGGCTCCCGGCGCAATGACGGCAGTAGCATGACCCTAACTGCCTGAAGTCATGGGCAGTCTTATCAAGCAAGGAGAACACTATGCGTAACTGGATTGCCATCACTGCTGTTGCTGCAGCTTCCCTGGCCACTGTCGGCTGCTCCACCTGGGACGACATGAACCGCAGCCAGAAGGCCGCCACCGTGGGTGCCGGCGCGGGTGCCGTGATCGGTGCTACTACCGGCTCCGGCAGCGTTGGCCGTACCGTGGGCGGTGCTGCCATCGGCGGTGCCGTGGGCTACGGCATTGGTGAAGTCACCAAGTAAGCGGGATCGATTCCCCTGAATGACAAGGGCACCCTGCGGGGTGCCCTTGTCTTGTCCGCTGCGGCTCAGTGCAGCACGCGCGCGATCCAGCTGTCCGGTACCGCCCACAGCAGCAGCCCGGTCATGGTCAGGTAGCGCAGGAACTTGCCCAGCGCCATCCAGCCGATGCAGGGCCAGAACGGCAGGCGCAGCCAGCCGGCCACGGCACAGAGCGGATCGCCGATGATCGGTAGCCAGGCCAGCACGCAGGCCTTGGGGCCGAGCCGCTGCAGCCATTCCAGTGCGCGCAGGTGGGTGCGGTCCTGGCGTGCCTTGTCCACCACCTTGTGCGTGCCCAGGCCGATCCACCAGTTGAGCGCACCGCCCAAGGTGTTGCCCACGGTGGCGACCAGGATGGTGGGCCAGAACAGCGAGGGATTGAGTTCGATCAGGCCGAACACCGCCGGCTCCGAGCCCATAGGCAGCAGCGTAGCCGAGATGAAGGCGACCACGAATACCGTGCTCAACCCGTATTGCGGCAGGGACAGCGCGCTCAGCAGCGCGTGAAAGAAGGACTCCATGGCGCGCAAGTATACGCATACCCAGGCTTGTGCATAAAAATTGTGCACGTTAGAATCGTAAGTTTTTCCGTTGCAGACCCGACCGATGCAGATCGCCCAATTCACCTTGCCGAACCAGCTGTTCGTTGCCCCCATGGCGGGGGTGACGGATAGGCCGTTTCGGCAGCTCTGCCGCCGCTTTGGCGCCGGCTATGCGGTGAGTGAAATGGTGACTTCGCGCAAGGACTTGTGGAAAAGCCTCAAGACCTCGCGCCGGGCCAACCACGAGGGGGAGCCGGGCCCGATCGCGGTGCAGATCGCCGGTGTCGATCCGCAGGAGATGGCCGATGCGGCACGCTACAACATCGATCGTGGCGCGCAGATCATCGACATCAACATGGGCTGCCCGGCGAAGAAGGTGTGCAACAAGTGGGCCGGTTCGGCGCTGATGCAGAACCAGCCGTTGGCCATGCAGATCATCGAGGCGGTGGTGCAGGCCTGTGCGCCGCAGCAGGTGCCGGTGACGCTGAAAATGCGCACCGGCTGGGCAGCGGACCAGCGTAATGCACCGCAGCTGGCGCGCCAGGCCGAACAGGCCGGCATCGCCATGCTGACCGTGCATGGCCGCACGCGCGAGCAGGGCTACAAGGGCGCTGCCGAGTACGAGACGATCGCCGAGATCAAGGCCGGGCTGGGTATTCCGGTGGTGGCGAATGGCGATATCGACAGCCCGGAAAAGGCTGCCGCCGTGCTGGCGCAGACCGGTGCCGACGCACTGATGGTGGGCCGCGCAGCCATGGGTCGCCCCTGGCTGTTCCGCGAGATCGCGCACTATCTGGCCACCGGCGAGCCGCTGGCGCCGCCACGCGTGGCCGAGGTACGCGAGGCGCTGCTGCAGCATCTGCAGGACCACCATGCGCTGCATGGCGAGTTCTCCGGCGTGCGCAGCGCGCGCAAGCATATCGGCTGGTATCTGGCCGGTCTGCCCGGCGCGGTCGAATTCCGCCAGCAGATCAACCAGGTGGAAGATGCGCAGCTGCAGTCGGAACTGGTGGATGGCTATTTCCGCACGCTGGAGCAATCGCACGACTACTTGCCTGATATCCAACCCGGGGTTGACCTGACTGCCGAAAATTGGCGGCAGGCGGCATAATCTGCATAAAAAATAGACAATCGAGCAAAGGGATTCATGGGACACGACAAATTGGAAGCCTGTGTGCGTGGCAATCTGCACCAGTACCTGGATGACCTGCAAGGGCAGGAGCCCAACAACATGTACGAGATGCTGCTGCGCACCGTGGAAAAGCCCTTGCTGGAGCTGGTGATGGAGCAGACCCGCAACAACCAGAGCAAGGCGGCCCAGTGGCTGGGCCTGAACCGCAACACCCTGCGCAAGAAGCTGGTGGAACACGGCATGCTGGATGCCGCTCCGCGCGGCTGAGCGCCTTCTTTCAACTGTCATTCACGACAACAAGGAAAACACATGACTACCCTGACCGCACTGCTGTCCGTCTCGGACAAGACCGGTATCGTTGAACTGGCCAAGGAGCTGAATGCCCTGGGCGTAAAGCTGCTGTCCACCGGCGGCACTGCCAAGCTGCTGGCCGACAGCGGCCTGCCGGTGACCGAAGTGGCCGACCACACCGGCTTCCCCGAAATGCTGGATGGCCGCGTCAAGACGCTGCACCCCAAGGTGCATGGCGGCCTGCTGGCGCGCCGTGACCTGCCGGAGCACATGGCCGCGCTGCAGCAGCACGACATCCAGACCATCGACATCCTGTGCGTGAATCTGTACCCGTTCGAGGCCACCGTGGCCAAGGAAGGCTGCACGCTGGCTGATGCGATCGAGAACATCGACATTGGTGGCCCGGCCATGGTGCGCTCCGCCGCCAAGAACTGGAAGGACGTGGCGGTGCTGACCGATGCCAGCCAGTACGCCCAGGTGGTACAGGACCTGAAGGCCGTCGGCAAGGTCAGCCTGGCGACCAAGTTCGCACTGTCGGTGGCGGCATTCAACCGCATCGCCCAGTACGACGGTGCCATCAGCGACTACCTGTCGTCCATCACCTTTGACGAAGCCAGCGTGGACGCCACGCCCGAGCGCGTGCTGTTCCCGGGCCAGAGCAACGGCATGTTCGTCAAGCTGCAGGATCTGCGCTACGGCGAGAACAGCCACCAGCAGGCGGCCTGGTACCGCGACCTGTACCCGACTCCCGGCTGCATCGTCACCGGCGAGCAGCTGCAGGGCAAGGAGCTGAGCTACAACAACATCGCCGATGCCGATGCGGCCTGGGAATGCGTGAAGCAGTTCGATGAGCCGGCCTGCGTCATCGTCAAGCACGCCAACCCGTGCGGCGTGGCGATTGGTGCCGATCCGGCCGAGGCCTACAGCAAGGCCTTCAAGACCGATCCGACCAGTGCCTTTGGCGGCATCATCGCGCTGAACCGCACGCTGGACAAGGCCGCAGCCGAGCTGATCGTCAAGCAGTTCGTGGAAGTGCTGATGGCGCCCGACTTCACCGAAGAAGCGCTGGAAGTGTTCAAGCCCAAGACCAATGTGCGCCTGATGAAGATCGCGCTGCCGGCCGGTACCGCGCGTGTTGCCAACAGCATCGAGGCCAAGCGCGTCGGTGGCGGCCTGCTGCTACAGACTGCCGATAACCACGAGCTGCAGCGCGAGGACATGAAGATGGTGACCACGCTGCAGCCGACCGAGCAGCAGGTGCAGGACATGCTGTTTGCCTGGAAAGTGGCGCAGTTCGTCAAGAGCAATGCCATCGTGTTCTGCAAGGACGGCATGACCATGGGCGTTGGCGCTGGCCAGATGAGCCGTCTGGATTCGGCCCGCATCGCCTCCATCAAGGCGGAAGCCGCCGGCCTGAGCCTGGAAGGCACGGTCGTGGCCAGCGATGCCTTCTTCCCGTTCCGCGACGGCCTGGACGTGGTGATCGACCACGGTGCGACCTGCGTGATCCAGCCGGGTGGCTCAATGCGTGACCAGGAAGTGATCGACGCCGCCAACGAGCGCGGCGTGGCCATGGTGTTCAGCGGCGTGCGCCATTTCCGCCACTGAACGGAATCTGCTGGCCGTCTTGTGCGGCCATGACACGGCAAGGAGGCTTCGGCCTCCTTTTTGTGTCTGGATGGAGGCGGCAAGGCCGACGTATTTCACTCCAGATTGACACATATCATGTTTCTTGCAATTGGCAAGGGGATCGGCTTGCAACAACATGTGTCCTGCGTATGATCCTGTCCATGCGACAGCAGAGCCGTTCCTTCCTGGTGCGATCCCGACTGGCGTGGCTGCTGGCCATGCTGGCGGTGCTGTGGCATGCGGGCATGGGCGTGCAAAGCGCCCAGCACCAGACGCGTATGGCGCTGGCCCCCACGCCCGAGGCGATGCTGGAGGTGTGTACTGCCGAAGGCATGGTCTATGTGGCGCTGCCCGACTGGGCCGCTGCGCAGGGCGATAGCGAAGAAGCGCCAGACCCGACCGTCCTGCAACCTTATTGCGCCCTGTGTGCGGCAGCTGCCCTGGACACGCTGCCCGTCGCCGATGCCGTCCTGCCAGTGCCTGCGCTGGGGCTGGTCGGCCTATTGCAGGCCAGCCCGCCAGTCTTGCTGGTCGGCCACCCGTCCTGGGCCTTGCCGCGGGTACGCGCACCCCCGGTTCTTTCCTGATCGATTCGCCTCTTCTTCATAGGTAATCCGCCTGACGCCCGGCCTGCGCGCCTGCGTCTGCCTGACGGCATCTGCCGCGGGCACGGTTTGCCTGGCTTTTGCGCTCTACGCCATGGCGGGTTCTGCCCCGTGATGGGTCGTCGAGCGTGCGCTTTTTGGAAAGTCATTCTCATGCAAGTCCGTTTTTCACGCCTGTCGGCACCCGTGCTGACCCCTGTTGCCCTCGCCATCCTGGCCTGGCCCGCTGCCCTGCTGGCACAAACCTCAGAGGTGGCTCCGGTTGCCGCCCCGGCATCTGTTGCCGCTTCGGCCGCCGATGATGCCACCTACCGCGTCGTCGTGACGGGTGCCGGTACTGGTGCTGGTAGCGGCCAGCCGCTCATCATCGTGACCGACCCGCGCCAGGCGCGCCAGCCGATCCCGGCACAGGACGGCGCCGACATCCTCAAGACCATTCCCGGCTTTGCCGTGATCCGCAAGGGCGGCACCGATGGTGACCCGGTGCTGCGCGGCATGGCTGGATCGCGCCTGAACGTGCTGCTGGACGGCGAGCACATCCTGGGCGGTTGCGGTGGTCGCATGGACCCGCCGACGGCCTATGTCTTCCCTGATTCCTATGACCGCCTGACCGTGCTCAAGGGCCCGCAGACCGTGCTGCATGGACCGGGCAACGTGGCCGGCACGGTGCTGTTCGAGCGGGATCGTGGCGAGCGTCCGACGGAACCGGAACTCACCGGCAACCTGAGCGCCACGGTGGCCGACTTTGGCCGTCGTGACCTGATGGGTGACCTGCAATACGCCACGCCGGATTTCTATGTGCGCGGTGGCGGTACCTATACCCACTCGAACAACTACGAGGACGGCAGTGGCAACGCGGTGCACTCGAATTACGAGCGCTGGAGTGGCCGTATCGCCCTGGGGCTGACGCCGGATGAAAACACCTTCTACGAACTGTCCTACGGCCGCAGCGATGGCGAGGCCGCCTATGCCGATCGCATGATGGATGGCACCAAGTTCGACCGCGAGAACATTGGCCTGCGCTTTGAAAAGCGCAACATCTCGCCGCTGGTGCGCAAGGTCGAGGCCAACGTCTATCGCAACTATGTGGATCACGTGATGGACAACTTCAGCATGCGCGGCGAACCCCGGATGCGCATGCTCAACAACCCGGATCGCGAAACCGTGGGGGGACGCATGGCCGTGACGCTGCAAGCGGCAGCCTCCACACAGGTGGTGGCGGGGCTGGATGCCCAGCACAACCAGCACACCTTGCGCAATGGAAGAGGGCCGGCGGCCGGCACGGCCTATCTGGGCGAGCCACGTGCGGACGATGGCCAGTTCCGCCAGCTGGGTGTGTTTGGCGAGGTACGCCACGAGCTGACTGACAGCCAGCGCCTGATTGGCGGTGCACGCCTGGACTGGTGGGAAGCGAAGGATCAGCGCAACGATCCGGCGCTGGCCAGCTTTGGCGCAACGCGCAATGACACGCTGCCCAGCGGCTTTGTGCGCTGGGAGCGCGATATCGACGAGGGCCAGGGCACGGTTTATGCTGGTCTGGGCCATGTGCAGCGCTTCCCGGACTACTGGGAGCTGATGGGCGGTGGCGGCCGCAAGAGCGAAACCAGCAACAGCGCCTTCCACACCAAGCCGGAAAAGACCACGCAGCTGGATGTGGGCGCCAACTGGAAGGCGGACAAGCTGTCCAGCAGCGTGTCAGCGTTCTATGGCCGCGTCAACGACTACATCACGATTGACAACCGCGGTGGCCGTAACCAGTCGCGCAATGTCGATGCCACCACTTACGGTCTGGAAGCCGCGCTGAGCTACGCGCTGACGCCGCAATGGACGCTGGATGGCAGCCTGGCCTATGTGCATGGCAAGAACCGCACCGATGGCACGCCGCTGGCACAGCAGCCGCCGCTGGAAGGCAAGCTCGGCCTGAACTGGAACAACGGTACCTGGAGCGCCGGTGCGCTGTGGCGCATGGCCGCCAGGCAGGATCGCGTCGATATCGGCAAGGGCAATATTGCCGGCCAGGATACCGGACCGACGGCTGGCTACGGTACGCTGTCGCTCAACGGCAGCTATCGCGTCAACAAGCGCATGCGCGTGATTGCCGGCATCGACAACGTGTTTGACAAGACCTATGCCGAGCACCTGTCGCGCTCGGGAGCCATGATTCCGGGCTATGTGCAGACGAGCCGCATCAACGAACCCGGCCGAACCTGGTGGCTGAAGACCACGGTGGCGCTGGACTGAGCCAGCGCTGGCGCAGGCACGTCAATGCTGCCGGATCACGGCGGAAGTCACCGGTGGCGGCATCAGCCAGAACACCAGCAGCAGCGACAGCAGCTGCGCCACCAGGATCACCGCCACCGTCAGCGGCCAGGCGCCCTGGGTGTAGGCCAGGCCACACACCCAGGCGCCGACCGAGCCGCCGGCGTAATAGCCCATGTAGTATAGGCCCGAGGCCAGTGAGCGCCCGACCGGCACGCGGTGGGCAATGAAGCTGATGGTGGAAGATTGCGTGATGAAGATGCCGCTGGACATGATGGCCAGCGCCACGATGATCATCCAGGCCGCCGGCAGCAGCGTCAGCAGCAGGCCGATGGCCGAGACGCTCATCGCGATCAGGATCGACTTGCGTGCGCCCAGCAGCGGCAGGATCTTGCCCGAGATGGGCGTGATCACCACGCCCAGCAGGTAGACGGCAAACACGTTGGCCAGATCGGCGGTACTGAACTGGTAGGGCGCAGCGGCCAGGTGCAGGTTGATGTAGGTAAAGCCGCCGACCAGCGAGAACAGCACGCAGAAACCGACGGCGCAGGCGGTCAGCACGGCCGGGTTGCGCAGGTGGCTGGCCAGCGTCTGCAGGCTGCTGCCCAGATGGCGGTTGGCGACAAAGCGGCGTGAGCGCGGCAGGAAATGCCAGACCAGCAAGGCACCGCAGATCGTCAGCGCGCACATCACCAGGAAGGCCTGGCGCCAGCTCATCCACTCCACCAGATGGCCAAGCACGAAGCGGCCAAGGAATCCGCCGAGCACGGTACCGGCGACATAGGCCGCCATCAGGCGCGTCATGTCCTTGCCGCGGAACTCCTCGCCAATATAGGCAATCGTCACCACCGTGATGCCGGGTACGGCCAGGCCCTGCAGGAAGCGCAGCGCGGTCAGCAGCTGGATGTTGTCGGCGGCGGCGATCAGCCCGGTTGGCAGCGCCAGGAACAGCAGCGAGCCGACGATGATCTTCTTGCGCCCGATGGCATCGGACAGCATGCCGATAAACGGCGAGGTCAGTGCCACCGCCAGCACGGTGGCGCCGACGGTGTTGCCGACCTGCACCACGCTGGCATCGAAATCCTGCAGCAGCAGCGGCAGGATCGCCTGCACTGAATAGACCTGCAGGAAGGCGAACACGCCGATCAGGCCAAAGACGAACAGCAGCAGGCGGGAAAACGAGTGCTCGGGCGGAGTAGTCGTAGTGTCAGACATTCAGGCGGCAGGCTGGTTGCTGGAGTCAGTGCCGGGGTTCAGCATGCGGTCCAGCTGGGCGTCCTTCTGCTTCCAGAGCTGCATCACCCAGCGCTGCACCGCCATGGGTGACAGCGACTGGCCCTCCCTGGGTTGCAGCGTGTCCGGCACCGGCAGCGCGCGCACATGCAGCTGCACACGTCCCATGCGACCAGCCATGACATCGACAAAGCTCGGCACGCCTTCCGGGTAGGCAATCGTCACGTCCAGCACCTGGGTGAACTTGTCGGCCAGGTTGTCCAGCACCACGCCAATGCCGGCGCCCTTGGGCTTGAGCAGGTGGCGGTAGGGCGATTTCTGCTCGGCATGGACTTCAGGGGAAAAGCGCGTGCCTTCGAGGAAGTTCATCACCGAGGTGGGCGTCTGGCGGAATTTCAGGCAGGCGGCACGGGCGGCTTCCAGATCCTGTTCGACCGTATCGGCGCGGCGGCGCATGAAGGGAAAATCCAGCGCCCACCAGGACAGGCCGATCACCGGCACGTAGATCAGCTCGTGCTTGATGAAGAACTTGAGGAAGGGGATGCGGCCATTGAACACCTGCTGCATGGCGATGATGTCGACCCAGCTCTGGTGGTTGCACAGCACCAGGTACCAGCCCTGCGGATCCAGCGATTCGATGCCGGTGGCCTCGATGCGGCCGCCGTTGACGATGCGCACCCACCAGTCGTTGACGCTGATCCAGAGCGCGGCGGTGGCGGCCAGCATGCGGTTGCACAAGCGGCGCACCGGAGCAAAAGGCAGCAGCTTGAGCAGCGCCCAGGGCAGCATCAGCAGGCTCACCAGCAGCGTGTTGAGGGCCAGCACGCTGCCGGAGAACAGGATTTTCAGGAAGGACATGATGGGGCGGTGGTTCAGGCCAGGCTCTTGAATACGTCGGCGGCCATCGCCACGGTCTCGTCGATGTCGGCATCGGTATGGGCGGCGCTGACAAAACCGGCTTCGTACAGCGCCGGGGCAAAGTGCGCGCCGGCATCGAGCATGCCGTGGAAGAAGCGGTTGAAGCGGGCACCGTCGCTACGCATCACCTGGCCGTAGTTCTGCGGCAGCTCGGGCAGCAGGAAGAAGCCGAACATGCCGCCTTCGCAATCGGTGCGGAAGGGTACGCCAGCGGCATCGGCCGCCTGTTGCAGGCCGTCCATGAAGCGCCTTGTCTTGGCACCGAGGGCCTCGTAGAAGCCGGGCTTCTGGATCTCGCGCAGCGTGGCCAGACCGCAGGCAGTAGCGACCGGGTTGCCGGACAGGGTGCCGGCCTGGTACACGCCACCCAGCGGCGAGATGTGTTCCATGATGGCACGCTTGCCGCCAAAGGCTGCCAGCGGCATGCCGCCGCCAATCACCTTGCCCATGACCGTGATGTCGGCCTCGATGCCGAGCACCGATTGCGCGCCGCGCAGCGCTACGCGGAAGCCGGTCATCACCTCGTCGATGATCAGCAGCGCGCCGTGTTCACTACACAGCTCGCGGCAGCGGCGGGCAAATTCCGGCGTCGGACGCACGAAGTTCATGTTGCCGGCGATCGGCTCCATGATGATGCAGGCCAGCTCTTTGCCGTGCAGGGCAAAGGCTTCCTCGAGTTGCGCCACGTTGTTGAATTCGAGCACCAGCGTGTCCTGCACCACGGCTTGCGGCACGCCGGCACTGGTGGCGGCACCAAAAGTGGCCAGGCCGGAGCCGGCCTTGACCAGCAGCGCATCGGCGTGGCCGTGGTAGCAGCCCTCGAACTTGAGGATGCGGTTGCGGCCGGTGGCGCCACGCGCCAGGCGGATCGCGCTCATGCCGGCTTCGGTGCCGGAAGACACCAGGCGCACCATTTCCAGGCCGGGCATGATATTGATGATTTCTTCGGCCAGCTCGATCTCGCGCTCGGTCGGCGCACCAAAGGAGAAGCCTTCAAGCGCAGCTTTTTGCACCGCTTCGAGCACGGCCGGGTGGCCATGGCCGAGGATCATCGGACCCCAGGAACCGAGGTAATCGATCAGGCGGCGGCCTTCGGCATCCCACAGGTAGGCGCCCTGGGCGCGTTCGATGAAGCGGGGCGTGCCACCGACGGCGCGGAAGGCGCGCACCGGCGAGTTGACGCCGCCCGGAATCACGCGCTGGGCGCGATCGAACAGTTGCTGGTTACGGTCGGAAGAGGAGGAAGACATGCAGGACACTCGGCTGACGGGGCGCGGACGGCAACACCCGCTGTGCTGCCCGGGCATCTCCGGCCCAATCTGCAAGTTTACCGCGCCACTGTGAAAAAGTCAGTGCATTCCCGTACATGCAACAGAATGTCCATGTGCCTTGTCAGACTGGATAGAATCGATTCCATTGCAAGAACCAACAAACTGGAGTGTGGCGTGGCCGAACCCAAAACCTGGATGTGCCTGATTTGTGGCTGGATTTACGATGAAGCCGTGGGCGATCCCGAACATGGCATCCCCGCCGGCACGCGCTGGGAAGACGTGCCGGATGACTGGAAATGCCCCGAATGCGATGGTGGCAAGGCCGATTTCCAGATGGCCGTGTTCTGACCCGGCGCTGACCCTGTCATGAGCGCCGGCCAGCTGTCACCCCTGCCTGCCCAGCCGTCATCGCGCACGGTCTGGTCTGAACCGCCGAGCCTGCCGGCGCTGGATGCGGCGCTGTCGCTGCTGCAGGCACCGCTGCATGAGCTCCAGTGGGAGCCGTTGACGCTGCAGTACCGCCAGCTGGCGGTCAGCCTGGCGCAGCAGCAGCGTCCGGCATCGTCCTGGTATGCGCTGACGCTGGCCCTGGCGGCGGCCGGTGCACCGCGCCAGCCCGATGGCGGCGCGCAGGCGATCGGCCTGCTGCAGGTGGCGACCGATGCGCTGCGCGGTTATCTGGAATGGCATGCGGCCGATGCGCCGGCGGCCTATGAAGATGCGCGCGAGCTGTTGTCGAGCTACCGCCTGCTGGCTGATCTGGCCGGCCTGCGCCGCATCGAGGCTTCCGACCTCTGGGCCGTGAGCCGTTCCGACTGGCAATGGCTGGATCTGGCACCGGGCGGTTTTGATGCCGATAGACCGGAACCTGACCTGTACGCCACCGTGCTGCGCCTGTTCCGCAGCCATGGCGGCAGTGGCACGCGCGAGCTGTTTGCACTGGCCGGAGCCCGCATGCAGCAGGGCAGTCAGCCCGAGGCCGAACGCGCCTTCTGGCAGCTGCTGGCCGGCGTGACGCAGCTGCTGGCGCTGGCAGTGCTGCCCTGGGACCTGTTTGTACGCCGCCTGCTGGCCGGCGTGACTACGCGGCAGGCACGGCTGGAACAAGGCCAGCCGGACGATGAAGCGGTGCACCATCGCCTGGCCGGCATGATGCTCTACCTGCTGCACGATGGCATGTCGCGCCTGCCTGCCGGCAGCAGCGCCACGCTGGCGCGCGCACTGGCATCGCATTACGGCGTGCTGCCATTGCAGCAGGAGCCGGTGGTGGTGCAGGTGGACATCACGCCGCAGCGCGCTTGGCTGCAAAAGCTGGCCGCCTGCCTGCCGGCTGACGAATTGCGCGGCAGTGGCGAGCAGCGGCTGCCGATCCATCTCTACAACTGCTTTCTGCAGGATGCCGATGACTGGTCGCGCCAGCTGCTGGTGACGCTGCAGGAATGGGCGCTCGAGCCCGGCAGTGCCTTCCCGGACGATGCCATTGGCCTGGCCGAGCAGCTGGCCTCGGGTGCCGCTGCCGTGGGGCTGCAGGAGCTGGCCACGCTGGCACATGGCATGGAGCGCGCCTTGCATGGCGTACGTTGCCGCCGCTCGATCAACAGCCATGGCCTGCAGACGCTGCGCAGCGGCGCCGAGGTGCTGCGCCTTGGCCTGCACCAGTTTGCCGCCGACCTGTCACGTCCGCTGCCGCCGCAGCTGCTGCGTGAGCTGGCGGCGCTGGCAGTGCCGAGCCGCCATGCCCGCATGGTGCTGCCGCTGGTCGAATGGCCGAGCCTGGTACAGCTGCCGGCACCGGTGGCCGCCGCTGCGCCCACGCTGACAGTGCATGCGCCGGCCGAGCCAGAGCAGCGGCGCCAGGCCCAGGCCGCGGTGCTGCGTCAGGTGCTGCTGGACGAGATCCGCGATCGGCAGATGCAGCTGCAGGCGGTGCTGCGCCACTGGCAGGCGCGCCCGGACAACGAAGGCGCTGGTGCCGAATGCCTGCGCCTGCTGCAGTCGCAGCTGGATGTCGCCAGCCAGATCGATGCCGACGCGCTGCAGCAGGCCATCCGTCAGGCCATGGGCGCCTGCAGCCTGGTGCGCGCTACCGGCCAGGGCCAGGCCGAACGCCTGGCCGAGCTGCAGCAGGCAGTATTCGCCGTCGGCGCGGCGCTGGTGCCAGACGCCTGAGCGGCCTCAGCGCTTATGCTCGCCGCGCAGGCTGGCACGCCGCTCCAGTGCGGCACGGCGCGAAGCCTTCACATCCACAATCGGTTTCGGATAGCTGTTGCCCAGGATCACGCCGGCCGCCTGCAGTTCGATCGGTCCCGCCTCCCAGGGTGCATGCAGGTCTTCGTCCGGCAGCGCTGCCAGTTCCGGCAGATAGCGCCGGATGAACTTGCCATGCGGATCCAGCCGTTCGCTCTGCCGCACGGGATCAAAAATGCGGAACCAGGGCAGGGCGTCCGGTCCGACGCCGGCGGCCCACTGCCAGCCGAGCAGGTTGCTGGCGAGTTCGGCATCGTTCAGGTAGGTCTCGAAATGGCGCAGGCCCCAGCGCCAGTCCACGTTCAGGTGGCGCGTCAAAAAGTTGGCCGTCAGCACGCGCAACTGGTGGTGCATATAGCCGCTTTGCTGCAGCTGGCGCATGGCGGCATCGATCAGCGGGTAGCCGGTCTGGCCCTCGCACCAGGCCTGGAACAGCTTCTTGCCGTGCGGGCCGTGGTCCCAGGGCAGGCGGTCCAGCCCGGCGTGGAAGGCTTTTTCCGTCAGCTGCGGCAGGTGGTAGAGCAGCTGGATGCAGTAATCGCGCTGTGCCAGCTGGGCCAGCCATTCGCCGGCACCGGCATCGCCCTGCAACTGGCGCTCGCGCGCACTGCGTGCCGCTTCGCGGATGCTGAGCGTGCCAAAGCGCAGGTGCACGCCCAGGTAGCTCGGGCCACGCACGGCAGGAAACTGGCGTCGCAGCGGAAAATCCTGCATGCGGTGCATGAATTCTTCCCACTGGCGGTGCGCGCCGCTGGTGCCGGGGTGGATCGGCAGGTCATCCAGGTTGGTGGCATGGAAGCCGAGTGCCTCCAACGACGGTGGCGGCTGGCGCCAGGCTGGTGGCCGCGCCGTGAGCCGGTGGCTGTATTGCGAGCTCGGGTAGCTGCGCAGGTACCAGGGCGTGAGCTGGGCCAGCCAGTGTTCCAGGTAGGGCGTAAAGCTGGTGAACGGCGTCTGGTTGGCGGTGAGCAGTTCGTCGCGGCCAAAGATCACGTGGTCCTTGCAGGTGCGCAGTGAGATGCCACGGTCCGACAGGCCGCCACGTACCTGGTTGTCGCGCGCCATGGTGGCCGGTTCCTCGTCGTGGTTGGCAAACACGGCCTGCACGCCCAGGCTGTAGGCCAGTTCGGGCAGCAGCACCTGGGCGCGGCCCTGCAGGAAGATCAGGCCGGCGTGTTCGGCATCGGGTACGCCATGGATCTGTGCCAGCCTGCGCAGCTGGCTGTCCAGCTCCTCCAGGCTGTGGTGGATGAACTCGACCCGCCGGTCCGAGCGCGGCAGCGGATCCAGCATGTCGCTGTCCCAGGTGAACACGCAGAAGACCTTGCGGCAGCTGCGCAGCGCCAGCCACAGCGCGGGGTTGTCGTGGCAGCGCAGGTCACGCCGGAACCACATCAGGCCGGAGGCGAATTCGGGTTGGGCGGGGATCGGGGTCATGCGTCAGGGAGCACCACGCGGGCGTGAAACCTCTAGAATCGGGATATGGCTACAGATTCTGCACCAGCTCTGCAATTGGCACAGCATTTCCTGATCGCGATGCCGGGCATGGAGGATGATGCCTTCGCTGGCAGCGTGGTCTACATCTGCGAGCATGGCCCCGAGGGTGCCTTGGGCTTGTGCATCAACAAGACGGCCGACGGCGTGCTGCTGGATGACCTGTTTGACACCATGGGCCTGCCGCTGCATCGCCCTGACCTGGCCGGATCGGCCGTGTTGTGGGGTGGCCCGGTACAGCCCGAGCGCGGCTTTGTGCTGCATCACCGGCTCGAGGAGCCCGACAGCCAGCTCTCGCGCTACACCTCCAGCTTGACCTTGCCCGATGGCCTGCAGGTCACCACCTCGCGCGACATCCTGCAGGACATGGCCGAAGGCGGTGGTCCGCCGCAACTGCTGTTCACGCTCGGCTATTCCGCCTGGGACGGCGGCCAGCTCGAGGATGAACTGCTGCGCAACAGCTGGCTCACCGTGCCAGCCAGTGCCGACGTCCTGTTCGAGGTGCCGCTGGAGCAGCGCTACGAGCGTGCGCTGGCACTGCTCGGCATCCAGTCCTGGATGCTGTCCAGCGCCGCCGGGAGCGCCTGATGCAACCGGAAGACCTGTTCCAGCAACCCGGCCAGCCGCCAGCGGTGCCGCCCGAGCGCTACCAGAGCTTTCTGGCGCTCGATTACGGCAAGAAGCGTACCGGCGTAGCCGTGGGCAACCGCATCCTCGGCACCGCCAGCCCGTGCAAGAGCATCACCGCGCAGGGCGATGAGCGCTTTGCCGCCGTCGCTGCCGTGCTGCAGGAGTGGCAACCCGAGGCACTGGTGCTGGGCATTCCCTGGCACCCGGATGGCGCGGCACACCAGAACACGAAAAAGGCGATTGCCTTCGGCAAGCAGCTGGCCACGCGTTTCAAGCTACCGGTGTTTACCGTGGACGAGCGCTACACCACCACCGAGGCGCTTTCCCGTGGTGCTGCCGATGCCGATGCGGCCGCAGCCTGTATCATTCTTGAACAATTCCTGAACCCGATTCCATGACCGATACCACACCCGCCAGTGGCGCCCTGATGCTGGACGCCGAAGCCCTGTTCCAGACCCTGAGCCAGCAGATTGAACGCATCCGTACGCCCGAACTGAAGCTCGCCGGTATCACGTCCGGCGGTGCCTGGATGGTCGAGCGCCTGCAGCAGCAGTGGGGGCTGGATGCCGTGGGCACCATCTCCACCGCCATGCACCGTGACGACTTTGCCAAGCGCGGCATGGCCGTGACGGCGCAGACCCAGCTGCCGTTCGAGGTGGAAGGCGCACACATCCTGCTGCTGGATGACGTGCTCTATACCGGCCGTACCATCCGCGCCGCGCTCAACGAGATCTTCGACTACGGTCGCCCGGCCAGCGTGCGGCTGGCGGTACTGGTGGACCGTGGCGGCCGCCAGCTGCCGGTCGATGCCGATATCGCGGCAGCACGCCTGCTGCTGCCATCCACGCAGTCGCTGGCGCTGCTGCGCGGTACCGACGGCAGCTTCAGCTTCCGCCTCAAGCCCAGCAAAGCCTGATTTTCCTTTCTTGATCCGGGAAAGCCTCCATGTTCCTCTCCAAGAATCCCCAGCTCAACAGCAACGGTGAAATGATCCACCTGCTGTCCACCGAAGGGCTGTCGCGCGAGCACCTCACGCACATCCTCGATACGGCAGCGCAATTCGTCAGCATCAACGACCGCGAGGTCAAGAAGGTGCCGCTGCTGCGCGGCAAGAGCGTGTTCAACCTGTTCTTCGAGAACAGCACGCGCACCCGCACCACCTTCGAGATTGCCGCCAAGCGCCTGAGCGCCGACGTGTTCAACCTGGACATCGCGCGTTCCTCGGCCTCCAAGGGCGAGAGCCTGCTCGATACCATCGCCAACCTGAGCGCGATGGCGGCCGACATCTTTGTCGTGCGCCACAGCGAGAGTGGCGCCCCCTACCTGATCGCGCAGAACGTGGCACCGCATGTGCACGTGGTCAACGCCGGTGACGGCCGCCACGCGCACCCGACGCAAGGCCTGCTCGACATGTACACGATCCGCCACTACAAGGGCGATTTCACCAACCTGCGCGTCGCCATCGTCGGCGACGTGCTGCATTCGCGCGTGGCGCGCAGCGACATCCATGCACTGACCACGCTCGGCTGCCCGGAAGTGCGCGTGGTCGGCCCGAAGACGCTGGTGCCGGAGAGCTTTGCCCAGCTGGGCGTGCAGGTGTTCCACGAGCTGGAAGAAGGCATCCGCGATTGCGACGTGGTGATCATGCTGCGCCTGCAGAATGAGCGCATGAGCGGCGCGCTGCTGCCAAGCAGCCAGGAGTACTTCCACAGCTTTGGCCTGACGCCCGAGAAGCTGCTGCGTGCCAAGCCTGATGCCATCGTGATGCACCCGGGCCCGATCAACCGCGGCGTGGAAATCGATTCTGCCGTGGTCGATGGGCCGCAAAGCGTGATCCTGCCGCAGGTGACTTTCGGTATTGCCGTGCGCATGGCCGTGATGAGCATTGTTGCCAGCCATGACGCCTGAGAGAGACAACGCATGAAAATCCTAATCCAGGGTGGCCGGGTCCTCAATCCGGCAGACGGAACCGACCAGCTGGCCGATATCGCCATTGCCTCCGGTCGCATCATCGGTATTGATCGCCTACCGCAGGACTTTGCACCGCAGCGCACCATCGACGCCAGCGGCTGCTGGGTGCTGCCGGGTCTGGTCGATCTGGGCGTGCGCCTGCGTGAACCGGGCCAGGAGCATGCCCACATGCTCGAAAGCGAACTTGCGGCAGCGGTTGCTGGTGGCGTCACCAGTCTGGTCTGCCCGCCCGATACTGATCCGGTACTGGACGAGCCCGGCCTGGTCGAGATGCTGCGTTTCCGTGCCTCGCGCCTGCGCCAGAGCCGCGTGTTCCCGCTCGGCGCGCTGACGCGCAACCTGCAGGGCGAGGTGCTGACCGAAATGGCCTCGCTGACCGAATCCGGCTGCGTCGGCTTCTCGCAGGCCGATGTGGTGGTGCGCAACACCCAGGTGCTGCAACGCGCCTTCCAGTACGCCGCCACCTTTGGCTACACCGTCTGGCTGCGCCCCGAAGATGCCTGGCTCGGCGGTGGCGTGGCGGCGGCCGGTCCGCTGGCCACGCGCATGGGCCTGTCCGGCGTGCCGGTGCTGGCTGAAACCATCGCCATCATGACCATCATCGAGCTGATGAAGGTCACCGGTGCGCGCGTGCACCTGTGTCGCCTGTCCAGCGCGGCAGCGGTAGAACTGGTGCGTCAGGCCAAGGCCGACGGCCTGCCGCTGACCTGCGACGTGAGCATCAACTCGCTGCACCTGACCGAAGTGGACATGGGCTATTTCGACAGCCGTGCGCGCCTGAACCCGCCGCTGCGCCAGCAGGCCGACCGCACGGCCCTGCGTGCCGCGCTGGCCGACGGCACCATCGATGCTCTGGTAAGCGACCACAACCCGATCGACGAGGACGCCAAGGTGCTTCCGTTTGCCGAGGCCGAACCCGGCGCCACCGGTGTGGAGCTGCTGCTGGCGCTTGCGCTGAAATGGGCGCAGGAAGACGGCGTGCCGCTGCTGCAGGCGCTGGGCACGGTCACCAGCCGTCCGGCGGCGGTGCTGGGCGATGCGCTGGGCACGCTGTCGGCCAGTGCCGGCCAGATCGTGCCGGGCGGCGTGGCAGACCTGTGCGTGTGGGATCCGGCCGTCGAATGGGCCGTGGAGGCGCAGGAACTGGTGAGCCAAGGCAAACACACGCCGTTCGAGGGCGTGCGCCTGCAGGGGCGCGTGCGTGCCACGGTGGTCGACGGGCAGGTAGCCTACGAGGCCGAACGCAACCGGGTGGCGCAGCCGGCCTGATTGTCCGCAGCCAGCATCCAGAAAAGAACAACATGGAGACAAGCACCTGGCGTGGCCTGGGGCGCCTGGCGCGCCTGCTGGCCCATATCCTGGCGGGGTTGTGGACCGTCTATCTGCGCTTTCCGCGTCTGGGCGAGGCCGAGCGCCGCGCCACCGTGCAGCGCTGGGCGGCCGAGGCGGTGCGCCGTTGCGGCATCACGCTGCAGGTACGCGGCACGCCGGCCGAGCCGGGTCCGGATGGCCTGATGCTGGTGGCCAACCATATTTCCTGGGTGGACATCCCGACCATCCATGCGATCCGCTTCTGCCGCTTCATTTCCAAGTCCGAAGTGAAGCACTGGCCGGTGATCGGCCGGCTGGCGGATTCGGCCGATACGCTCTACCTGCAGCGCACCTCGCGCAAGGATGCGCACCGCGTGCTGCACACCATGGCCGAACGGCTGCAGCAGGGCGATGTGCTGGCCTTCTTCCCGGAAGGCACCACCAGCGAGGGCAAGGAGCTGCTGCCGTTCCACGGCAACCTGCTGCAGGCGGCCATCAGCGTGGACGCGCCGGTGCAGCCGGTGGCGCTGCAGTTTCTGGATGCGCAGGGCCGGCTCAGCCAGGCGCCTTGCTATATCGGCGACGACAGCCTGATCGAATCGCTCTGGCGCACGGTGCGTGCCGAAGGCGTGGTGGCGCGGGTGACCTTTGGCGAACCGGAGCGCGCGCAGGGGCGCAGCCGGCAGCAATGGGCGCAGGATCTGCGGGAGACTGTAGCGGAGCTCCGGCGTTGACCATGCGTGCTTGCCCGGTTCCCAGACGGGAACGTCTGGCAGCGCGCTGACGCAAAAATGCCCTGCCGTCTGGAGGAGCCTCCAGCAGCAGGGCACAAGCCCCGGCGGTCGAGCCAGGGCAGCAGTAGGAGCCAGCACTCAGCGCGGACCGAAGGCCGCGGCAAAGATGCCGACGATTTCGGCGTGGCTGGCCTGCACCGGGTTGGTCAGGCCGCACACGTCCTTGAGCGCGTTCTCTGCCAGCACGTCAAAGTCCTCGCGTTTCACACCCAGTTCCTCCAGCGACTTCGGAATGCCGACGATATCGGCCAACTTCTTGATGGCAGCCACGGGGTCCAGGCCGGCCAGCTGCGGGTTGTTGGCCTGCAGGATGGCGCCCACTTCATTGAGCTTGTCGGAGGCTGCACCCATGTTGAAGGCCTCGACATGCGGCAGCAGCAGCGCGTTGCACACGCCGTGCGGCAGGTCGTAGAAACCGCCGAGCTGGTGCGCCATGGCGTGCACGTAGCCGAGCGAGGCGTTGTTGAAGGCCATGCCGGCCAGGAACTGGGCATAGGCCATCTTCTCGCGCGCCTCCTGGTTCTTGGGCTCGCTCACTGCGGTGGGCAGGTAGCGGGCGATCAGCTCGATGGCCTTGACGGCGCAGGCGTCGGTCAGCGGCGTGGCTGCGGTCGAGACATAGGATTCCACGGCGTGCGTCAGCGCATCCATGCCGGTGGCAGCCGTCAGCGCGGCCGGCATGCCTTCCATCATGCCGGAGTCGTTCACCGACAGGAAGGGCGTAACGTGCTTGTCGACGATGGCCATTTTCACGTGGCGTGTCTCGTCGGTGATGATGGTGAAGCGCGTCATCTCCGAGGCGGTGCCGGCCGTGGTGTTGACCGCCAGCAGCGGCAGTTGCGGCTTGGCGGACTTGTCCACGCCTTCGTAGTCCTCGATTTTGCCGCCGTTGGCGGCAACCAGCGCGATGCCCTTGGCGCAGTCATGCGAGGAACCGCCGCCAAGCGACACGACCAGATCGGCCTGTGCTGTCTTGAGCGCTTCGAGTCCGGCGTTTACGTTGCTCACGGTCGGGTTGGGCTGGGCGCCATCGAACACGGTGGCAGGAATGCCTTGCGCCGCCAGCTTGTCGGACACGGTGTTGGCCACACCGATCTTGCTCAGACCCGGGTCGGTGACGATCAGGGCCTTGCGAAAGCCCATTTTGCCGACGATCTGCAGCGCTTCGTCGAGCGCGCCGGGGCCAATGATGTTCTGCACGGGCATGAAGAAATGGGATACGGACATGGGAGTCTCCTTGTAGGTAGTAAATAGGCCAGAGGGAAGGTACTGCAGGGGATCAGAAAAAGCCCAGCTTGTTTTCGCTGTAGCTCACCAGCAGGTTCTTGGTCTGCTGGTAGTGGTCGAGCATCATCTTGTGGTTCTCACGGCCGATCCCCGATTCCTTGTAGCCGCCAAAGGCAGCGTGCGCCGGATAGGCGTGGTAGCAATTGGTCCAGACGCGGCCGGCCTTGATGCCGCGGCCCATGCGGTAGGCCACGTTGCCGTTGCGGCTCCACACGCCGGCGCCCAGTCCGTACAGCGAGTCGTTGGCGATTTCCAGCGCCTCGGCCTCGTCCTTGAAGGTGGTCACGGCCAGCACCGGGCCGAAGATTTCTTCCTGGAAAATGCGCATCTTGTTGTGGCCCTTGAACAGCGTGGGCTGCACGTAGTAGCCGCCGGCCAGGTCGCCTTCGAGCTTGGCCGGAGCGCCGCCGATCAGCACCTGCGCTCCTTCCTGCTTGCCCAGTTCCAGGTAGGAGCTGATCTTCTCGAGCTGGACCTGGCTGGCCTGTGCGCCCAGCATGGTTTCGGTATCCAGCGGGTTGCCCTGCTTGATCGCTGCCACACGCTGCAGGCAGCGCTCGATGAAGCGGTCGTAGATGGACTCCTGGATCACGGCGCGTGACGGGCAGGTGCAGACTTCGCCCTGGTTGAAGGCGAACAGCACCAGGCCTTCGATCGCCTTGTCGAGAAAGGCATCGTCCTTGTCCATGATGTCGGCAAAGAAGATGTTGGGCGATTTGCCCCCCAGTTCCAGTGTGGCCGGAATCAGGTTGTTGGCAGCGGCCTGGGCAATCACGCGGCCGGTGGCGGTGGAGCCGGTGAAGGCGATCTTGGCGATGCGGTTGCTGGTGGCCAGCGGCATGCCGGCTTCGCGGCCGAGACCGTTCACCACGTTGAGCACGCCCGGCGGCAGCAGGTCGGCGATCAGCTCGGTCAGCACCAGAATGCTGGTGGGCGTGGATTCTGCGGGCTTGAGCACCACGCAGTTGCCAGCGCCGAGGGCAGGCGCGAGTTTCCAGGCGGCCATCAGGATCGGGAAGTTCCACGGAATGATCTGGCCGACCACGCCCAGAGGTTCCTGGTAGTGGTAGGCGACGGTGGTGGCATCGATTTCCGACATGTGGCCTTCCTGCGCACGCAGGGCACCGGCGAAATAGCGGAAGTGATCCGCCGCGAGAGGAATGTCGGCGTTCAGCGTCTCGCGGATCGGCTTGCCGTTGTCCACGGTTTCGGCGTAGGCCAGCTTTTCCAGGTTGGCCTCGATGCGGTCGGCGATCTTCAGCAGGATGTTGCTGCGCTCGGTGGCGGAAGTCTTGCCCCAGGCGTCGGCTGCGGCATGGGCGGCGTCGAGGGCGCGCTCGATGTCTTCGGCGGTGGAGCGGGCCGCCTGGCAGTAGGCCTGGCCGTTGATCGGGGTGATGTTGTCGAAATATTCGCCTTTCACCGGCGGCGTCCACTGGCCGTTGATGAAGTTGTCGTACTTGGCCTTGAATTGCAGCGGGGCGCCTGCCTGGCCGGGTGCGGGATAGATCATGGGGTGTCTCCTTGGATGTCGGTTGTGGTTTGCAACGGCGGCAGTTGCGCCGTCGACCTGCTTCCTGCAAGCGATGTGCCAACTTCGCGGACCTGCGGGTTTGTCCGGAGATCTGGCGGCCTGGATGGCTGTTTGTGGTGCTCCGGAGTACCCGGTGGTTGCGCCAGGGTGTGCCATCTGTACCAGCCCGGACGTGTCCCCGGTGTACCAGGTGTTCCGTTTTGGCACAGTGCAAACGCCAACACGGCGCCGAGGCCTTGCGTGCTAGCATCGACTGCTCAATGACAGAAAAAGCAGGATCCGTACCGTCCTGCACAAGGAGACAGCCATGACCGCACTTGGCACTGTCGAATCAGACGCCCTGTTGCGCCGGGCCCGCCATGCGCTGTACGAGCGCGATGCGCAGCCCGAGGATCTGCTGCCCGCATCGCTGGCGCACGTGTCGCGTTCGTGGCGGCGCAGCCTCGCTGCCGGCGTGGATGCCTTCGGCATGCGCCCGCACGTGCCGCATCTCTCGCGCTTCGAAGTCGAGCGTGCCACCGAACGCCAGCACCAACTGCTGGCCCACGCCCGTCCGGTGATGGAATACCTGCATGGACAGACGCGCGGCAGTGGCAGTGTGCTGCTGCTGGCCGATGCCGATGGCCTGCTGCTGCATGCGCTGGGCGATCCCGGTTTCATGACGCGGGCCGAGCGCGTGGCACTGATGCCTGGAGCGAGCTGGCACGAGCAGTACCGCGGCACCAATGCGGTGGGAACTGCGCTGGCAGAAGGCGTGCCGGTAGTGGTGCACGGGGCGGAGCACTTCCTGGAGTGCAACACTTTTCTGACCTGCGCAGCGGCGCCCGTGGTGGCGCCCGATGGCAGTGTGCTGGGCGTGCTCAACATGTCCGGCGAGCGCAGCAGCCGGCATCCGCACACCTTCAGCATGGTGCGTGCGGCCACCCAGATGATCGAGAACCGCCTGTTCGACGCCTGCCACGGGCGGCACATGCGGCTGCACGTGCATCCGCTGGCCGAAGGCATCGGCACGCTGGCCGAGGGTGTGCTGGCACTGTCGGAAGAAGGCGTGCTGGTGGGTGCCAACCAGGCGGCGCTGGCATTGCTCAACCTGCGTGCCAGTCAGCTGGGTCGGGTGCGGCTGGAGCAGGTGGTGGACGCGGACCGCGAACACTTGCTGCGCGCCAGCCATCGCAGCCCGGCGCCCTTGCGGCTGCGCTGCCTGAGCGCGCCTGCGGTGCCGGTGCTGCATGTGCGGGTGGAACAGGGCTGGTCGCGTGCGGCCACGCTGGATATGCCGAGCCGCAGCATCAGCCGCGAGCCGGATGCGTTGCAGGCGCTGGATACCGGCGATGCAGCCTGGCACGGCGTGCTGGAGAAGGCGCGCAAGGTGCTGGACAAGCCGATTGCCGTGCTGCTGCATGGCGAATCCGGTTCGGGCAAGGAGGTGCTGGCCAAGGCCATCCACGCCAGCAGCCAGCGGCGTGAGCAGGCCTTTGTGGCGGTGAATTGCGCGGCCTTGCCGGAAAATCTGATCGAGGCCGAGCTGTTCGGCTATGCTCCTGGCGCCTACACCGGTGCGCGGCGCGAGGGCGCGCCGGGAAGCATTCGCCAGGCGCACCGAGGCACGCTGTTTCTGGACGAGATCGGCGATATGCCGCTGGCCATGCAGACGCGGCTGCTGCGCGTGTTGCAGGAGCGTCAGGTAGTGCCGCTGGGGGGTGGCCAGCCGGTGGCGGTGGATTTTGCGCTGGTGTGTGCCACGCACCGCGACCTGAAGGAAGAGGTGGCTGCAGGGCGTTTCCGTGCCGACCTGTACTGGCGCCTGAATGGATTGACCCTGCATCTGCCGGCGCTGCGCCAGCGCAGCGACTGGGATGCGCTGGTGCAGCGCATGCTGCAACGGCATGCGCCGCATCGTGCGATCGAACTGGATCCGGAGCTGGCGCGCGTGCTGCGCCAGCATCCCTGGCCAGGCAATTTGCGCCAGCTCGACAACACGCTGCGCACCACGGTGGCGCTGCTCGATGATGCCTGCGTGATCGGCATGGAGCACCTGCCGGACGATCTGGTGCAGGAGCTGCAGGAGGCGCGGCAGGCCCCGGGCGCTGGCGCGCCACAGGATATGCCATACGGACATCGCCGGAGCGCCGACCCGGGTTTTGCCACAACACGAACGGCAGTCATCGAGGAGGGCGAATTATCTCGCCTGCGCGCGGGTTGCGTGCCGCTGGCGCAGTACACGCGTGACGTGATGGAGCAGGCCCTGCGCGAGGCGGAGGGAAATCTCTCGCTCGCTGCGCGCCGGCTCGGCATCAGCCGCAATACCTTTTACCGAAGGATTATGCGAAAGCGCCCGGACGGGGCGTGAGCGAAGGGGCGCTGGCAGGCGCGTGTGGACTGCGTTACAGCAAGCGCACGAACATTCCGCCCGCAATCCCTGGCTGACACACGTGCGAGACGCTTGGACGAACGGCGCCCAGATCAGGCGGCCCTCTCGCGCCGCTCCAGCGCCCGCACCAGTCCCATGCTGCCTGCCAGCCACAGGCTCCCGGAAAGCCAGCCGCCCAGCACATCGGTCAGATAGTGCACCTGCAGCCCGATGCGGCTGTAGCCCACGGCGGCCACTGCCAGCGCACCAGCGGTGAGCACGGCAACGCGTAGCCGGCAGGGCCAGCCGGGGTGCAGGTGCAGCAGCATCCACGCAAGCATGCCGTAGGCCACCAGCGAACCCGAACTGTGGCCGCTCGGAAAGCTCAGGCCGCCCGCCATGGTGTAGCCCTCCACATGCGAGGGCCGCACGCGGCCCACCCATTGCTTGAGCATCACGTTGAGCAGGGCATTGCCTGCGATGGCCCAGACCCAGCCCGCCGCCATCTTCCGCTCGCCGCGCCAGGCGAGGAGTACGGCACCGACAATGCAGGCGGCCGTCAGCACCGGGGTATCCGCCAGATGGCTCACCGTACCGAACAACGTCAACAGCGCCGGATGCACGTGCAGGCTGAGCGTATGGGCAAGAGCGGTGTCCAGCCGCGTGACCGGCCCGTCGTGCGTCACCTGCCAGGCCAGGGCGCTCCAGAGTGTGGCGGCCAGCACCATCCAGACGATGGCGGCACTGCCCAGCGGTGCATGCAGCGGCCTGCGGATGGCGCTGTCGCGTTGCATGAATGCGCAGAGGGGCAAGGCGGTGGCGGCCACCAGCAGCAGCCAGAGAATGAATACCATGCCCGGCGCCTGTCCCCATTGCAGGGCCACCGAGGTCCAGAACGCGCTCTGCGTGGCCAGGGCATCGGGGCTGTTGGGCAGCAGGGCGCTGTTCATCGCAGCCAGGTGGTGGCAACGCAGGTAAAGGCCTGCAGGCTGGCGTCGAAGTCCCAGCGCTCGACCTGCCATTGCGGCTCCAGCAGTTGCAGGGGATTGTGCAGATGGCCTTGCGGGGCGGCGGTGGCAGGGCGGAGCAGATTCACGGAATTCGGGTAGTTGTCGCGGATGCGGTCGGAAACAGCCGTGCCGGATTGTAGGGCCCAGAGCGCGCCGGGCGCATCGTCCGGCCCGGGCGGGATCAGCTCCACATACGGTTCATGGATGTGGCCGCCGAGCACACCCAGTGCCCCGGCGGCGCGCCAGGTCGCATTGGCGTGCGCGGCGCCACGCAACAGGTTTTTGCGCTCCTCTTCTTCGATCACCAGCGCCGGCTGGTGGACGGCCACCAGCTTGAGCGCCGTGTCGGGCAGTGCGCGCAGACGCCGGCTGACGTTGGCGATCTGTGCCTGCGAAGCCTCACCCTGGATATGCCGGTAACGCCGCGTGGTGCGCACGCCGATCAGCTGGATGGGGCCCAGATCCCAGTGGATCACGCCGTCGGCATCAAAGGCGGTGGGGAAATACTTCTGGAAGAGGCGATAGGGCCACAGAAAGCGGCGCCAGGGCAACCACAGCGAGATGTCATGGTTGCCGGGCAGGGCCATGCGCGTCTGCACCGGCAGGCTGTCCATGAAGGCGCGGGCGGCCGCGAACTGGCCGCGCCGGGCGCGCATGGTGATGTCGCCGGCGAGCAGCACATGCTGCACCTGCTCGGCTTCGGCCAATGCGCGCAGGGCCTGCAGCACGGCGGGCTGTTCGGTGCCAAAGTGGGTATCGGAAATCTGCAGCAGGGTCGTCATCGTCAGGGGGCTTTCGGGTCTTGCGGATTCATGGGGCGCAGCCGGTCCGGGTCCGGCACGATCAGCTGCAGGGCCTCGGGCACGATCTCGAAGCGCAGCGGCGTACGCATCCAGCGCACCTCGCCATCGGTGGCGACCTGCACCTGGGTCTGGCCGGGATAGCCGTGGCGGTGTACCTGCAGCTGGCGGAACGGGAAGTGCCAGACCGATTCCGGCTCCTCGCCCAGCGAGCCGAGCGCGCCGCGCAGCGCCAGCCAGAACAGGCGCAGCGTACTCACCGGAGCCAGCACCACCGCATGCAGCTCCTGATCCAGCGTCGGCAGGGCATCGCCTTCAGAGGCTGGCAGCAGGCCAATCTGCTGCAACTGCAGTGCGTTGTTGCCGACGAACAGTGTCGGCGTGCGGAAAATGCGCTGGCCGGGCAGCTGGCTGCTGCCGCCGTCGGCCTGGCCACTCATGGCCAGCGTCATCTGCACCGGGCGCCGCAGCATGCTGTAGATGGCGGCCAGCCCGGCCACCAGCCGGCTGCGGCCGAGGGTGGCCTTGAAGCGTTCGCGGTCTTCCAGCAGCAGCGGGTAGAGGCCGAGGCTGGCATTCACCAGGAACAGGTGGCCGTTGATGCGGCCGGCCTGCACTGGCACCAGCTTGCCGTGCAGCAACTGCTGCAGCGCCTCGACCGGATCGGTGGCAATGCCGTGGGCACGGCAGAAATAGTTGAAAGTGCCTTCGGGCAGCACGCCCATCACGCAGCCGCTGTCACTGACGGCATTGGCCACGGCGTTGATGGTGCCGTCGCCACCGGCGGCGACCACGATGGCGCCGGCGTGCTTGGCCTCGGCCACGGCAATGCGGGCGGATTGTTCGATATCGGCTGGCTCCAGTGCCACCAGCTTCCAGCGTCGGCCGGAGGCTTGCAGCGCCGTGCGCAATTCGTCCGGATGGCTCTCATCCAGACTGCCGGAGCCGGCATTCATCAGCACGCGCAGCGGGGCGTCCGGACGGAGCGCCATACGGTCGGGGTTCATCGGGTTGACGGCCTTACACTATCAGCGCAAACGGCATCAGCCGCTCACGACAGGGAGTTTCGCACATGGCTAGACTGGCCAGACTGTGCGTGCCGGGCTACCCGCACCACATCATCCAGCGCGGCAACAACCGCCAGTCCATCTGTATCACCCAGGCAGATTACCAGCATCTGCTGGCACTGGTGCGCGAGTCGGCAGCGCGCCATCGTGTAGGACTGCATGCCTGGGTGCTGCTGCCGGATGAATTCCAGCTGATCCTGACGCCACCCGATGCGCAGGCGCTGCCGCGCATGATGCAGGATCTGGGACGCGGCCATGTGCGCCATTTCAACGCCGCCCACCTGCGCAGTGGCACGTTGTGGGAAGGACGCTACCGTGGCACCGTGCTCGATCCGGAGCACAGTCTGCTGGCAGCCATGGCCAGCCTGGATCGCTTGCCGCTGCAGGCCGGCCTGGTGCAGCAGCCGGAAGATTACCCCTGGTCCAGCTGTGCCCACTATGCCGGGCTGCGCAGTGAGCGCCAGATCGCCGTGCCGCCGCAGGTCTGGGCACTGGGCAACACCCCGTTTGCACGCGAGGCGGCGTATCGCCAGCTGCTTGACGATGCCGCGGTGCAGCAGCGCAGCCAGCAGCTGCAGCAGGCGGCCCGGCAGGGCTGGGTACAGGGCTCGGAAGCCTTTGTGCAAGCGCTGCAACAGCTGACCGGCCGCCGGCTGGAAAAAAAATCTCCTGGTCGTCCGCGCAAGCCGGCAGTGGAAGCACCCGCGGCAGACGCCTGAAACTCTTTTCCTGTCCTTGATTTAAATCTGTCCCTATTTAATTTCCTATAAATTTGATCATGAATTAATTAGGGTCAGACCCCTTTTATTTTCTTTTTCAGGGGAAATTTTTTGCCGTATTCTTGCTGCGTTGCAATGATTTTTGCGCTTGATTCTTTCCACGGACTGGATGCACACCATGACCATCTCTGCAGAAAAACACCATCTGGAACAACACGGCCTGTATGCCGCTGGCCAGGAGCATGACGCCTGTGGCGTGGGCTTTGTCGCCCACATCCGTGGCGAGAAAAGCCATGACATCGTGACGCAGGCGCTGAAGATCCTGGAGAACCTGGACCACCGCGGTGCCGTCGGTGCCGACAAGCTGATGGGCGACGGTGCCGGCATCCTGATCCAGTTACCCGATGCGCTCTATCGCGAGGAGATGGGCCAGCAGGGCGTGGAACTGCCGCCAGTGGGCGAATACGGCGTCGGCATGATCTTCCTGCCCAAGGAGCACGCCAGTCGCCTGGCTTGCGAACAGGAAATGGAGCGCGCCATCAAGGCCGAAGGCCAGGTGGTGCTGGGTTGGCGTGATGTGCCGGTCAACGCCGAGATGCCCATGTCGCCGGCGGTGCGCGAGAAGGAGCCGGTGATCCGCCAGGTGTTCGTCGGCCGTGGCGCCGACGTCATCGTGCAGGACGCGCTGGAGCGCAAGCTGTACGTGATCCGCAAGACCGCCAGCGCCAACATCCAGAAGCTGCAGCTCAAGTACAGCAAGGAATATTACGTGCCCAGCATGAGCAGCCGTACCGTGGTGTACAAGGGTCTGCTGCTGGCAGATCAGGTCGGCGTCTACTATGACGACCTGGCCGACGAGCGCTGCGTCTCGGCGCTGGGCCTGGTGCACCAGCGTTTTTCCACCAACACCTTCCCCGAGTGGCCGCTGGCGCACCCCTACCGCTATGTCGCGCACAACGGCGAGATCAACACGGTCAAGGGCAACTACAACTGGATGCTGGCGCGTGAAGGCGTGATGTCCTCCCCGGTGCTGGGCGAGGACCTGCAGAAGCTGTACCCGATCAGCTTTGCCAGCCAGTCCGATACCGCCACCTTCGACAACTGCCTGGAACTGCTGACCATGGCCGGCTACCCGATCAGCCAGGCCGTGATGATGATGATTCCCGAGCCCTGGGAGCAGCATGAGACCATGGACGCGCGCCGCCGCGCCTTCTACGAGTACCACGCCGCCATGCTGGAGCCCTGGGACGGCCCGGCCTCGCTGGTGTTCACCGATGGCCGCCAGATCGGCGCCACGCTGGACCGCAACGGCCTGCGTCCGGCGCGCTATTGCGTCACCGATGACGGCTTCGTCATCATGGGCTCCGAATCCGGCGTGCTGCCGGTGCCCGAGCACAAGATCGTCAAGAAGTGGCGCCTGCAGCCAGGCAAGATGTTCCTGATCGATTTCGAGCAGGGCCGCATGATCGACGACGAGGAAATCAAGTCGCAGATGTCGAACGGCAAGCCCTACAAGCAGTGGATCGAGAACCTGCGCATCGGCCTGCACGACCTGCCGGTGAAGAACGTGGTGCGTAACCAGGGTAATGCTGGTGTGTCGTTGCTGGATGCGCAGCAGGCTTTTGGCTACAGCCAGGAAGACATCAAGTTCCTGATGGCGCCGATGGCGGCACAGGGCGAGGAAGGCATCGGCTCCATGGGCAACGACAGCCCGCTGGCCGTGCTGTCGGATCGCAGCAAGCCGCTGGCCAACTATTTCCGCCAGTTGTTTGCCCAGGTCACCAACCCGCCGATCGATCCGATCCGCGAAGCCATCGTGATGTCGCTGGTGTCCTTTATCGGCCCCAAGCCGAACCTGCTGGACATCAACCAGGTGAACCCACCGATGCGTCTCGAGGTGGCTCAGCCGATCCTCGACTTTGACGACATGGCGCGCCTGCGCGACATCGCCGAGCACACCCAGCGCAAGTTCAGCAGCTACACGCTGGACATCACCTACCCGGTGGAATGGGGTGCCGATGGCGTCGAGGCCAAGCTGGCTTCGCTGTGCGCGGAAGCCGTGGATGCGGTCACTTCCGGCAACAACAACGTCAGCGGTATCCACAACATCCTGATCATCAGTGACCGAGCCATGGGCCCGGACCGCGTGGCGGTGCCGGCGCTGCTGGCGCTGTCGGCGATCCACCAGCACCTGGTGCGTTCCGGCCTGCGCACCACCACCGGCCTGGTGGTGGAGACCGGATCGGCGCGCGAGGTGCACCACTTTGCCGTGCTGGCCGGCTACGGTGCCGAAGCCGTGCACCCGTATCTGGCGCTGGAAACGCTGCAGAACATCCACCAGGAGCTGCCGGGCGAGCTGAGCGCCGAGAAGGCGATCTACAACTACATCAAGGCGATCGGCAAGGGCCTGAGCAAGATCATGTCCAAGATGGGCGTGAGCACCTACATGAGCTACTGCGGTGCGCAGCTGTTCGAGGCGATCGGCCTGAACACCGCCACCGTGCAGAAGTACTTTACCGGCACCGCCAGCCGCGTCGAGGGCATTGGCGTGTTCGAGATCGCCGAGGAAGCGCTGCGCCTGCACCGTGCCGCGTTTGGCAATGACCCGGTGCTGGCCAAGGCGCTCGATGCCGGTGGCGAGTACGCCTGGCGCACGCGCGGCGAGGAGCACATGTGGACGCCGGACGCGATTGCCAAGCTGCAGCACAGCACGCGTGCCAACAACTTCAACACCTACAAGGAATACGCCCAGATCATCAACGACCAGAGCCGTCGCCACATGACGCTGCGCGGCCTGTTCGAGTTCCGTTTCGACCCGGCCGCGGTGATTCCGCTGGAAGAAGTCGAACCGGCAGCCGAGATCGTCAAGCGCTTTGCCACCGGCGCCATGTCGCTCGGCTCGATTTCGACTGAGGCGCATGCCACGCTGGCGCTGGCGATGAACCGCATTGGCGGCAAGAGCAATACCGGCGAGGGCGGCGAGGACCCGGCGCGCTATCGCAACGAGCTGAAAGGCATCCCGATCACGCAGCAGACCACGCTGGCCGCCATCATTGGCAGTGACAAGGTCGCCGCCGACATCGCCGTGCAGGCCGGTGACAGCCTGCGCAGCAAGATCAAGCAGGTGGCATCGGGCCGCTTCGGCGTCACCGCCGAGTACCTGAGCAGTGCCGACCAGATCCAGATCAAGATGGCGCAGGGTGCCAAGCCGGGCGAGGGCGGCCAGCTGCCGGGCGGCAAGGTGAGCGACTACATCGGCTTCCTGCGCCACAGCGTGCCGGGCGTGACGCTGGTGTCGCCACCGCCGCACCACGACATCTACTCGATCGAGGACTTGGCACAGCTGATCCACGACCTGAAGAACGTCGCGCCGCATGCCGATATCAGCGTCAAGCTGGTGTCCGAGGTTGGTGTCGGCACGATTGCCGCCGGCGTCACCAAGTGCAAGGCCGACCATATTGTCATCGCAGGCCATGACGGCGGTACCGGTGCCTCGCCCTGGTCCTCCATCAAGCATGCCGGCAGCCCGTGGGAAATCGGCCTGGCCGAAACCCAGCAGACGCTGGTGCTGAACCGCCTGCGTGGCCGCGTGCGCGTGCAGGCCGACGGCCAGATGAAGACCGGCCGCGATGTCGTCATCGCTGCGCTGCTGGGAGCCGATGAAGTCGGCTTTGCCACGGCACCGCTGGTGGTTGAGGGCTGCATCATGATGCGCAAGTGCCACCTGAACACCTGTCCGGTCGGCGTCGCCACGCAGGATCCGCAGCTGCGCGCCAAGTTCAGCGGCCAGCCCGAACACGTGGTCAACTACTTCTTCTTCGTGGCCGAGGAAGTGCGCCAGCTGATGGCCCAGCTCGGTATCCGCAAGTTCGATGAGCTGGTCGGCCGCAGCGACCTGCTCGACATGCAGAAGGGCCTGGCGCACTGGAAGGCCGGCGGCCTGGATTTCAGCCGCCTGTTTGCCCAGCCGCAGGTCGCGGCCGATGTGGCACGCCTGCATGTCGATACGCAGGAGCACGGCCTGGAGAAGGCGCTGGACCAGACCCTGATCCACAAGTGCCGCCCGGCGATCGAGAAGGGCGAGAAGGTCAAGTTCATCGAGCATGCGCGCAACGTCAACCGCACTGTCGGTGCCATGCTGTCCGGTGCCGTGACCAAGGTGCACCCCGAGGGCCTGCCGGATGACAGCATCCATATCCAGCTGGAAGGTACCGGCGGCCAGTCCTTTGGCGCCTTCCTGTGCAAGGGCATCACGCTGAGCCTGATTGGCGAGGCCAACGACTACACCGGCAAGGGCCTGAGTGGTGGCCGCGTGGTGGTGCGCCCGAGCCTGGACTTCCCCGGACTGGCTGCAGAGAACATCATCGTCGGCAACACCGTGCTTTACGGCGCGACGACCGGCGAGGCCTTCTTTGCCGGTGTCGCCGGCGAACGCTTTGCCGTGCGCCTGTCCGGTGCCACTGCGGTGGTCGAAGGCACCGGCGACCATGGCTGCGAATACATGACTGGTGGCACCGTGGCGGTGCTGGGCAAGACCGGCCGCAACTTTGCTGCTGGCATGAGCGGCGGTGTCGCCTATGTCTACGACGAGGACGGCCAGTTTGCCAGCCGCTGCAACACCGCCATGGTGGCGCTGGAGCCGGTACTCAAGGTTGACGAGCAGCAGGCCAGCATCGATGCCGGTATCTGGCACCGTGGCCAGAGCGACGAGGAGCAGCTGAAGAAGCTGCTGCAGGACCACAGCCGCTGGACCGGCAGCCGCCGTGCCCGCGACATCCTGGAGAACTGGGACGCCAGCCTGAAGAAGTTCGTCAAGGTGTTCCCGAACGAGTACCGCCGTGCCCTGGCCGAGATCCATGCACGCGGCAAGACCGGTGCCGGCGAAAGCCCGATTCCGGACATCACGCAGCAGGTCGCTGCCACCGCCGTCGAGATGAAGTCGGCCGGTGGCCCGGCGAAAAAGCCGGCTGCCCGCAAGCCCGCCGCGCGCAAGCCGGCCGCCAGCAAGAAGAGCACCGGCAAGGCCGAGTAAGCCCCCGCAACCTACCTCAGATAACGGAAGACGATCATGGGAAAAATCACTGGATTCATGGAATATGAGCGGCTGGAAGAGGGCTACCGTCCGGTCAAGGAACGGCTGAAGCACTACCGCGAATTCGTCATCGGCCTGGATGATGCGCAGGCGAAGCAGCAGGCGGCCCGCTGCATGGACTGCGGCACGCCGTTCTGCAACAGCGGCTGCCCGGTCAACAACATCATCCCGGACTTCAACAACCTGGTCTATGCGCAGGACTGGCAGGATGCGCTGGAAGTGCTGCACAGCACCAACAACTTCCCGGACTTCACCGGCCGCATCTGCCCGGCTCCGTGCGAGGCCGCCTGCACGTTGAACATCGACAAGTCCCCGGTCGGCATCAAGTCGATCGAGCACGCCATCATCGATCGCGGCTGGGACAACGGCTGGGTGGTGCCGCAGGTGGCGGCGCAGAAGACCGGCAAGAAGGTTGCCGTGATCGGCGGCGGCCCCGCCGGCATGGCGGCGGCACAGCAGCTGGCGCGTGCCGGCCACAGCGTCACCGTGTTCGAGAAGAACGACCGCATCGGTGGCCTGCTGCGCTATGGCATCCCCGATTTCAAGCTGGAGAAGTCGCATATTGACCGCCGTATCGCGCAGATGCAGGCCGAAGGCGTGGAATTCCGCACCGGCGTGCTGGTGGGCGACTGGCCGGCCGACAGCAAGGTCACCAACTGGGCCAAGGACAGCATCAGCGCCAAACAGCTGCAAAAGGACTTCGATGCCGTGCTGCTGACCACCGGCAGCGAGCAGAGCCGCGACCTGCCGGTGCCGGGCCGCCAGCTTGATGGCGTGCACTTCGCCATGGAATTCCTGCCGCAGCAGAACAAGGTCAATGCTGGTGACAAGCTGGCCAGGCAGCTGCGCGCCGATGGCAAGCACGTGATCGTGATTGGCGGTGGCGATACCGGCAGCGACTGTGTCGGCACCAGCAACCGCCACGGCGCCGCCAGCGTGACCCAGTTCGAGCTGCTGCCGCAGCCGCCCGAGGAAGAAAACCGCCCGCTGACCTGGCCCTACTGGCCGCTCAAGCTGCGCACCAGTTCCAGCCACGACGAGGGCTGTACGCGTGAATTCGCCATCGCCACCAAGGAATTTGTCGCCGGAACCGGCAAGGACAAGGGCCGCGTGGTGGCGGTCAAGACGGTGCGCCTGGAATGGCAGGACGGCAAGCCTACCGAAGTACCGGGCAGCGAGGAAACCCTGGCAGCCGACCTGGTGCTGCTGGCGATGGGCTTTGTCCATCCGGTGCCGACCGTGCTCAAGTCCTTCGGCGTCGAGGCCGATGCGCGCAACAACGCACGCGCCACGACCGACGAGCAGGGCGGCTACGCCACCAGCGTGCCCGGCGTGTTCGCTGCGGGTGACGTACGCCGTGGCCAGTCGCTGGTGGTCTGGGCGATCCGTGAAGGCCGCCAGGCGGCACGTGCGGTGGACCAGTACCTGATGGGTGCCAGCGTACTGCCGCGCTGATCGATCCGGCATCTCCCCGGCCCAGACAGCCCCTGCTCCGCAAGGAGACAGGGGCTGTTTGTCGTGGTGCTGTCGGCCTGATCCGACACGCGGATCAGCGCTGCGCCGATGGCGGACTGCCATGCCGACGACCAGAATGAAGGCCATGCAACAAACACACAAGAGGAGGTTGCCATGTCTTTCGTTCTCTACATGATCGGTTTCCTGATCTTCATTGGCGGTCTGGCCTGGGGTGCCTCTGTCGCCGGCGTGCCGGAGATGTACATCATCATCGGTGCCGTGACCCTGTTCGGTCTGGGTATCCTGTCGGCCGTGGCCCGCACCCGCGCCAAGGACCCCAATTAAGGGCAGGCACAGGAACCAGCCTGCCAGCAGAAGCAGGCCCTGAAAACAGCAATGGCTCCGCACTGACGGAGCCATTGGCTTTTGGAGGTTAGAGGCGCTTAGCGCGGCAGACCGCCCCCGGGCGGAAAACCCCCTGGCGGGAAGCCTCCCGGCGGCAGGCCACCGCCGCCACCAAACATGCCGCCCAGGCCTTTCATGCCGCCCATGCGG
The DNA here is from genome assembly GCF_045055315.1 of Allobrachymonas wangyanguii. Classification (GTDB taxonomy): domain Bacteria; phylum Pseudomonadota; class Gammaproteobacteria; order Burkholderiales; family Burkholderiaceae_C; genus Brachymonas; species Brachymonas wangyanguii. Next base: position 2,130,206 of record NZ_CP173677.1, on the reverse strand, counting down.
CGCATCATCTTCATCAGGCCGCCGCCCTTCATCTTCTTCATCATGTCCTGCATCTGCTCGAATTCCTTGAGCAGACGGTTCACATCCTGCACCTGCACGCCGGCACCGGCGGCAATGCGGCGCTTGCGCGTCGCCTTGATCAGCTCGGGCTTGCTGCGCTCCTGCGCCGTCATGCTGCAGATGATGCCTTCCTTGCGCTTGATGTCCTTCTCGGCGCGATCCATGTCGGTCTGCGTTGCCTTGGCGGTGAGCTGCGTCGGCAGCTTTTCCATCAGGCTGGACAGGCCGCCCATCTGCTTCATCTGCTGCAGCTGGCCCAGGAAGTCGTTCAGGTCGAAGTTGTCACCCTTCTTGACCTTGGCGGCGAGCTTCTGTGCCGCTTCCATGTCGACGCCGGATGTGACCTGCTCGACCAGCGCCACGATGTCGCCCATGCCCAGGATGCGGCCGGCGTGGCGTTCGGCATCGAACTGCTCCAGACCGTCCATCTTCTCGCTGACGCCGGCAAACTTGATCGGTGCCTGGGCAATCTGGCGCACCGACAGCGCCGCGCCACCACGCGCATCACCGTCGAGCTTGGTCAGCACCACACCGGTCAGCGGCAACACTTCCTTGAAGGCACGCGCCGTGTTGGCCGCGTCCTGACCCTGCATCGCGTCTACCACCAGCAGCGTTTCCACCGGGTTGATCGCCTCGTGCAGCGCCTTGATCTCGGCCATCATCGCTTCGTCGATCGCCAGGCGGCCGGCCGTATCGACCAGCAGCACATCGATATAGTGCTTGCGCGCGTAATCGAGTGCGGCACGCGCGATGTCTACCGGCTTCTGGTCCGGCGCACTCGGGAACCACTCGGCACCGACCTGCTGCGTCACCGTCTTGAGCTGTTCGATGGCGGCTGGGCGGTAGACGTCACCCGATACCGTCAGCACCTTCTTCTTGCGCTTCTCGATCAGGTGCTTGGCCAGCTTGGCGGTGGTGGTGGTCTTGCCCGCACCCTGCAGGCCGGCCATCAGGATCACCGCCGGCGGCTGCACCGACAGGTTCAGGTCACTGATGCCTTCACCCATGGTGGCGGCCAGCTCGCGGTTGACGATGCCGACCAGCGCCTGGCCCGGCTTCAGCGAGCCCAGCACCTCCTGGCCCATGGCCTTGTCCTTGACGCGGGCGATGAAGTCCTTCACCACCGGCAGCGCCACGTCGGCCTCCAGCAGGGCCATGCGCACTTCGCGCAGCATGTCGGAGACGTTGCTTTCGGTGATGCGCGCCTGGCCGCTCAGGTTCTTGACGAGGCGCGAGAGTTTGTCGGTAAGGGCAGAGGCCATGGCGGCGCTTTCGCTTTCAGAAAGGGGAGACAGGCAGGCGCAGCAAGGGCGCATGCAGAAAACATCCGCCTGCACACATGTGGTTCAGCGGAAAGGATACACTTTAGCCATGATTGTAGCCAGTGCCCAGTCCGCCGTCCCCTTGCTGTCGCTTGCCAGTGTGCTGGCCTATGTGGCAGCGGCGGGTGTCAGCCATGCGCGCCAGCGTCTCGGCCGTGGCGGCAGCGTGCTGCTGGCCGTGGCGGCGCTGTTGCACATGCTGGTGATTGCCCTCGGCCTGACACACCCGCTGCGTTTCGGATTTGGCCCGGCCTTGTCCATGACGGCGCTGCTCGCGCTGCTGGCCTATGCCATCGAAAGCCGCAACTACGCGCTGCAGCAGCTGCGCTGGCGGCTGGCCCTGATCGGCGCCGCCACCGTGCTGCTGGCCTGGTTGTTCCCTGGCCCGCAGCTGCCCTCGCCGGCGTCCGAATGGCTGCCGCTGCACCTGGCGCTGGGCGTGGCCTCCTACGGTCTGTTTGCCGTGGCCGTGCTGCACGCCTGGCTGATGTCGCGCGCCGAGCTGCGCATGCGCGACGGCCCGGCGCTGCTGCAGGAAGACAGCGCCACCGCCCCGACCATGCTGCCGCTGCTGACGCTGGAGCGATTGACCTTCCGCTTTGTCACGCTGGGATTCATCCTGCTGACCATCACCATCCTGCAAGGCTGGCTGTTTGGCGAGCAGCTCTATGGCCTGACCGGCGGCTGGCGCTGGAGTCACAAGACGATCTTCTCGCTGCTGTCCTGGCTGGTGTTTGCCGCCCTGCTGTGGGGGCGCTGGCAACTGGGCTGGCGCGGCCGCCGTGCCGTGCGCATGGTCTACGCCGGCGCCGGCTTGCTGCTGCTGAGCTATGTCGGCTACCACTTCGTGCTCGAGGTACTGCTGCGCCGCCTCGTCTGACCGGCTTGTCACGCAGTCCTGCGACAATCGCTCCATCATGAAATATCTGGTCGTTCTTCTCGTCATTGGCGTGGTGTTCTGGGTCTGGCGCCAAAACCGCAAGCAGGATATCCGCGAGGCCCAGGCGCAACAGCAGGCACCGCGCGTGCCCCAGGCCATGGTGCGCTGCGCCCATTGCGGCGTGCATCTGGCGCGCCAGGACGCGCTGCAGCAGTCCGGCCAGTGGTACTGTGGCCAGGAACATGCCACGCTGGCACAGCAGGCCGCCAGCAGGGATCGCGCATGATGGCCACCGCGCCCCTGTGGCAGAACGGCTGGTGCCGTCTGGCACAGCAGCAGCCGTCGCCCAATTTTGGTCCCCGGCCGACTGACGCGCAGATCGACCTGATGGTGGTGCATTCCATCAGCTTGCCGCCAGGTCAGTACGGTGGCCCGGAAATCCTGCAGCTGTTTGCCAACACGCTGGACTGGGACGCGCACCCGTATTTCCAGCAGATCCGCAGCCTGGAGGTATCCGCCCATTTCCTGATCCGCCGCGATGGCAGCATCTGGCAGTTTGTCAGTTGCGATGACCGTGCCTGGCATGCGGGCGCGTCCAGCTGGCGCGGCCGTGACAACTGCAACGACGACTCCATCGGCATCGAACTCGAGGGGCTGGAGGGCGAGCGCTTTGAACTGCCGCAATACGTGGCGCTGGCCGAGCTGGCGCAGGCGATCCGCCAACAGTATCCGCTGGCGCACGTGGCGGGCCATGAGCACATCGCGCCCGGGCGCAAGTGCGATCCCGGTGCCGGCTTTGACTGGCCGCTGCTGGCGCGCCTGAGCGGCTGGCCCGAGGCGATGTTCCCGCCGGGCGTGCTCGGCCAGGGCTGCGCGACCTGAGATGTATCCTATGGCGGCTGTGGTCACCACACTGCAATTTCGGCGCTGGCAGCAGGGGAACTGCTTGAAACTATTGCATCTGACAGCACTTGGTTCCATAATACAAAATTAAACCCTGCTGCTCAGGAGAGTCCCCATGGCTAGCGCCAAGAAACCGGCCGCATCCGCAACTGCAACGTCTTCCGCCCCTGCCGCACCGCGCAAGAAGCCGGCTGCGAAGCCGGCGGCTGTTGCTGCGGTCGTGACCGAGGCAGCCAGCATCGAGGCTCCGGTGAGCCAGCCGGCCGCCGCCAAGGCACCGGCCAGCCGTGCGCGCACGACGACTGCCAAGACTACGGCGGCAAAAACGTCGGCCACCAAGGCAAGCACCACCCGCAAGACGGCCGCCAAGCCGGCAGCCGAATCTGACACGGCGGTTGCCACCAGGCCCGCCACGGCCACGCGCAAGCGCGCCAGCAGCGCCAAATCCGCCACCAGCACCACTGCCTCCAGCCGTCTCAATGGCCAGACCGCTGCCGCCAGCGGTGGTGCCGCGCCCGTGGCACGCACCCGCATCAGCCCGCTGGGTACCTGGCCGTTCCCGACCGGTCCCAAGCCCTGAAGCCGGCTCAGTAGCCTGCCACTACCTGCGGATCGACCTGGTAGTTCTGCGGGCCACGGTGCGCGATCTTGAGCGCGCCCAGGTAGTTGCCCAGCTTCGCGCAGCGCACCAGATCCCAGCCCTGTTCCAGCCCGTACAGCAGGGCACCACGCCAGGCATCGCCACAGCCGGTCGGATCGACCACGGCAGCCGGCGTCACCGCCGCCACTTCGCGGCAGGCACCATCGACCCACACTTCACAACCTTGTTCGCCCAGCGTCACCACCAGGCCACGCAGCTGGCGTGACAGGGCTGCGCGGTCATAGCCCAGGCGTTCGCACAGCAGGTGCGCCTCGTAGTCGTTCACAGTAACCCACGTCGCCAGATCAACGAGTTGCTGCAGCTCCTCGCCATTGAACAGTGGCAGGCCCTGGCCCGGATCGAAGACAAAGGGAATGCCGGCGGCATGCAGCTGCTGTGCATGCTGTTGCATCGCTTCCTTGCCGTTGGGCGAGACGATGGCCAGCGTGATCGGCGTATCGGCCGGCACCGGGTTCAGATGGGCATGCGACATGGCGCCGGGGTGGAAGGCCGTGATCTGGTTTTGCTGCTGGTCGGTCATGATGGTGCACTGCGCGGTGTAGCAGTCCTCCAGTACGGCGACGTGCTCAGTGCTGATGCCGAGCTGGCGCAGGCGATCCAGGTAATGGCCACCGTCGCGGCCGACCGAAGCCAGCGGCAGCGGCGTGCCGCCGAGCTGCTTCAGCGCATAGGCAATATTGCCGGCGCAGCCGCCGTAATCGCTGCGCATCTGCGGTGCCAGAAAGGACACGCTGAGCTTGTCGATCTGCTCGGGCAGGATATGGTCGGCAAAACGGCCGCCAAACTCCAGGATGATGTCGATGGCGACGGAACCGGAAATCAGGATGGACATGGGAATCGGTAGGAATCAGGGACAGAAAAGCCGCTGGCAGTTGCCAGCGGCCGGAAAAAGGAGACGTGTGCTCAGGCAGGCTTGTGGCCGGTCATCAGGATCCAGCCGTCTTCCGCGTCAGCGACTTCCAGCTGGATGTAGGGCGCGTAGGCCTCTTTCAGCTCGTCGGCCTGGCGTTCCAGAATGCCGGCCAGCACCAGATGGCCGCCCGGCGCCACATGCGCCACCAGCAGCGGTGCCAGCACCTTGAGCGGCGTTGCCAGGATGTTGGCCAGCACAGTCTGGTAGCGGCCTTCGGCAGGATCGACCAGCTCCGGCAGGCCGGCATTCAGCTGCACATGGTTGGTGTCGGCGTTGATGCGCGTGGCTTCGACGGCGGCCGGATCGATATCCACCGCGTCGATCTCGACCGCGCCGAACTTGCCGGCGCCGATCGCCAGAATGCCGGAACCACAGCCGTAATCGAGCACGCGGCCCAGCTTGTGCGGCTCACCGGGGGCGCCATGGCGGGCAATCCAGCGCAGGCACATGCGCGTGGTCGGGTGCGTGCCAGTGCCAAAGGCCAGGCCCGGATCCAGGCGGATCAGCTGCTCGGCCTCGGCCGGCGGTTCATGCCAGCTCGGCACGATCCAGAACGTGGGCGTGATGTCTACCGGGGCGAACTGCGATTGCGTCAGGCGCACCCAGTCCTGGTCCGGCACATGCTGGATGCCGACCACGCGCGAATCGGCAAAAAAGTCCTGCAGCGCCAGCAGGCGCGCGGCTTCCTGCGCGGCGTCTTCGGCCGGGAACAGCGCGACCAGCAGCGAGCGCTGCCAGCCCTCGCGCGGAGCCGGCATGCCGGGCTCGCCGAACAGCGGCTGTTCGGCCTCGGTATGGGCATCGGCATCTTCTACCGAGACGCTGAGCGCATCCAGCGCGTCCAGTGCCTCGCACAGGGTCTCGACGTGGGTTTCCGGGCACAACAGGCGCAGTTCGTACATGGTGATGAATCCAGGGCAACAGGAAAAAGACCCGCACGTGGCGGGTCTGGCTTCAGGAGGTCAGCGTCCGCGCTGGTGCAACCATTCTTCCAGGTAATGGATGTTGGTGCCGCCTTCGCAGAACTTCGCATCCACCACCAGCTCGCGGTGCAGCGGGATGTTGGTGTTGATGCCTTCCACCACGGTCTCGTTCAGGGCGTTGTGCATGCGTGCCAGCGCCTGTTCGCGCGTGTCGCCGTGCACGATCAGCTTGCCGATCATGGAGTCGTAGGTGGGCGGCACGAAGTAGTTGGTGTAGACATGGCTGTCCACACGCACGCCCGGGCCACCAGCCGGGTGCCAGTGCGTGATGCGACCCGGCGAGGGGTAGAACTTGTACGGGTCTTCGGCGTTGATGCGGCACTCGATGGCGTGGCCCTTCATCTGGATCTGGCGCTGCGTGAACGGCAGCTTCAGGCCGGCGGCGACTTCGATCTGGGCACGTACCAGGTCGATGCCGGTAACCATTTCCGTGACCGGGTGTTCCACCTGCAGGCGCGTGTTCATCTCGATGAAGTAGAACTCGCCGTTCTCGTACAGGAATTCGAAGGTGCCGGCGCCACGGTAGCCGATCTTGCGGCAGGCCAGGGCACAGCGTTCGCCGATGCGCTCGACGGCGCGGCGCAGCAGGCCGGGGGCGGGTGCTTCCTCGATGATCTTCTGGTGGCGACGTTGCATGGAGCAGTCACGCTCACCCAGGAACACCGCGTTGCGATGCGTGTCGGCCAGCACCTGGATCTCGATGTGGCGCGGGTTCTGCAGGAATTTCTCCATGTAGACCGCGGGGTTGCCAAAGGCAGTGCCGGCTTCGGCCTTGGTCATGGCAACGGCGTTGATCAGCGCCGCCTCGGTGTGCACCACGCGCATGCCGCGACCACCGCCACCACCGGCGGCCTTGATGATCACCGGGTAGCCGATGCGCTTGGCAATGGCACGGATGGCGGCCGGGTCATCCGGCAGCTCGCCGTCGGAGCCGGGCACGCAGGGCACGCCGGCCTTGATCATGGCGGCCTTGGCCGAGACCTTGTCGCCCATCAGGCGGATCGATTCGGCGGTCGGGCCAATGAAGGCGAAGCCGCTCTGCTCGACGCGCTCGGAGAAGTCGGCGTTTTCGGACAGGAAGCCGTAACCGGGGTGGATGGCTTCGGCATCGGTGACTTCGGCGGCCGCGATGATGGCGGTCATGTTGAGGTAGCTCTGGGCCGAAGGGGCCGGGCCGATGCAGATCGCCTCGTCAGCCATCTTGACGTACATGGCGTCGCGATCGGCTTCGGAATAGACCATGACGGCCTTGATACCCATTTCGCGGCAGGCGCGCTGGATGCGCAGGGCGATCTCGCCTCGGTTGGCGATCAGGATTTTCTTGAACATCGTCGTGTCCTCACTGTTCAGGGGCTACGCAGCAGGCTGCGCGCAAAGGGATCGTGCAGGGGTGCCGGCGGTTCAGCGTCGGCACGGCGTGCATCACTCGATCACGAACAGGGGCTGGCCGAATTCCACGGCGTCGCCGTTGTCGCACAGGATCCTGGTCACGGTACCGGCCTTTTCGGATTCGATCTCGTTCAGGATCTTCATGGCTTCGACGATGCACAGGGTGTCGCCTTCCTTGACCGTGCTGCCGACTTCGACAAAAGCCTTGGCGCCGGGGCTGCTGGCGCGGTAGAAGGTGCCGACCATGGGCGACTTGATCTGGAAGCCGGTTTCTTCGGGGGCGGCTTCGGCGACAGGTGCGGCAGCCGGTGCAGCGGCTGCTACTGGTGCAGCTGCGGCCGGGGCAGTAGCGACCGGCATCATGACGGGCGCGTGGCCCTGGGCCATTTCGGGGCCACCCTTGACGATGCGGACCTTGCCTTCGGCTTCGGTGATCTCCAGTTCCGAAACGTTGGATTCGGACACGAGGTCGATCAAGGTCTTGAGTTTGCGTAGATCCATTATTGACCTTTCTTAGGGCGCGGAGCCCCTTGTTTGCTGGCATCAGTCAGTATTTTTGGCTGATCTGCGCCTAAATGCAAGATAAGTAGCGTTAACTACGTTTATACGACTGGGCCGGGGTGACGTTGGCCCGGGCCGCAAGACACTTCAGCAGAAGTGCGGAATGTATTGATTTTACGTAAAAATCCGTCAACTGTACGGATTTCACGAAAAAGCACGCTGGTGCCATTTCAGCAGCCGCGGCAAATCCAGCTGCCCGGTATGGGCTGCCAGCGCATTTCCCTGGGCGTCCAGCAGCAGGCTGAACGGCAGGCCGCGCGCCGTATTGCCGAGATCTCCAGCCAGCTCCATGCCGAGGCGGTTGCCGGCCAGGAGGACCGGAAACTGCACCGGCATGCGCTGCAGGAAGCGCTCCACGGCTTCCGGTTTGTCAACGGCGATACCGACGGTTTGCCAGCCTTTTGCTGCATTTTGCTGGTAGAAGGCGTCAAGAAGCGGCATTTCCTCGATGCACGGTGGGCACCAGGTGGCCCACAGGTTGATCAGCAGCGGCTTGCCCTGAAAGCTTTCCAGCGTGCGTGTGCCGATCTGGCCGGGCTGGGCAAATGCATGCGTCAGCCAGCGCTCCGGCACGCCAGCCACCGCTTCCGGTACCGGGGCCTGGCGCGGCCCGAACTGGCGCCATCCGGCTACGCCGGCCGCCCCTGCGGCGACCGAGGCCAGCGTCCAGCCGAGCCAGCGTCGGCGACTGCTGCTGGCCGTGGATGAGGTGTCGGTCTTGGAGTTTTGCATGGAAATGGCCTCAAAAGTAGGAAATTGCCAGACGATAAGGCGATTTCAATCCTGGTTGATCAGCTCGCGCAATTGGCTGGCGGTACCGCGCGGCTTGCGCTGCTGCTGGTCCAGCTGCAGCGAGCCCCGTTGGGCCAGTGTATCGTGTACCAGCAGATGCACGCCAATATCCTCCTGCAGCTCAGGGCTCCAGGCATGGATGCTCAGGGCATCGGCGTCGACACCACGCAGGCCGGCCACGCGGCTGGCCTCGTAGTCCACGCCTTCGTTGATCAGGCTGATCTCCACTGCTTTCGGGTCATCGCTGAACAGGTGCAGGTAGATATCGCTCAGGCGCGTGGCGGTGCCGTGCCACACTGCACCGGACACCAGCGGCTGGAAGGCCTGCAGGCGGTCCATCCACTGCAGCGCCAGCTCGCGCAGGGCCAGCAGCTCGGCTGGCTGGGTATCGGCGCAGAATACCGCCAGATACTCGCGCACGGCGGCTTCGACCAGGTCGTTGCCGGGCAGGGCGGTGCGCGCCGGGAGCTTGAGTTGTTTCAGCGCGCGCTGCTTGGCCGGGCCGAACTCCAGCCCTTCCTCCACCACCAGCCGGGCGGCGGCCTGGGCCAGTTCCTCGTCGAAACTGCCGGCCATGGCTCAGTTCCGGGCCTGCAGGGCGTCCAGCAGCTTGCCGTGGATGCCGCCAAAGCCGCCGTTGCTCATGCACAGCAGGTGGTCGCCGGGCTGGACCGCAGCCAGCACCTGCTGGATCAGCGTATCGATATCGCCGGCCACGCAGGCACGTTCGCCCATGGGCGCCAGTGCCTCTGCCGCGTTCCAGTCCAGGCCGCCGGAGTGGCAGAAGGACAGATCGGCCTGCTCCAGGCTCCAGGGCAGCTGGGCCTTCATCGTGCCCAGCTTCATGGTGTTGCTGCGCGGCTCGAAAATCGCCAGGATGCGTTCGCCCTGGCGGCCATCGCTGTCGAGCTTGCGGCGCAGGCCGTCCAGCGTGGTGCGGATGGCCGTGGGATGGTGGGCAAAGTCGTCGTAGAGCGTGATGTCGCCACCGTCACGCGCCACGCTGCCGCGCATTTCCATGCGGCGGCGCGCGTTGACAAAGCTGCCTAGTGCCTCGGCGGCGACTTCAGGGGCCACACCGACGTGGGCGGCCGCGGCAATCGTGGCCAGCGCGTTGAGTTGGTTGTGGGTGCCGGTCAGGTTCCAGCGCACGTGTGCCACCTGACGGCCCTGGTGCAGCACGGCAAAATCGTGCGGCTCGCCGTCGGCCACATAGTCGCTCACGGCGGTGCCGAAGGTCTGCACCTGGCTCCAGCAGCCCTGGTGCAGCACGCGCGTGATGCTCTCTTCCAGACCGTTGGCGACAATACAGCCGCTACCCGGCACGGTGCGCACCAGATGGTGGAATTGGCGCTCGATGGCAGCCAGATCGGGGAAGATGTCGGCATGATCGTACTCGAGGTTGTTGAGTACGGCGGTGCGCGGGCGGTAGTGCACGAACTTGCTGCGCTTGTCGAAGAAGGCGGTATCGTACTCGTCGGCCTCGATCACGAAGTAGCCGCGCGCATGGCCAGCCGGGACACTGCCCAGGCGCGCCGAGATGCCGAAGTTGAGCGGCACGCCGCCAATCAGGAAGCCCGGCTGCAGGCCGGCCTGCTCCAGCACCCAGGCCAGCATCGAGGAGGTGCTGGTCTTGCCATGGGTACCGGCCAGTGCCAGCACGTGCTTGCCCTGCAGCACATGCTCGGCCAGCCACTGCGGACCGCTGGTGTAGGGCAGGCCCTGCTCCAGGATCGCTTCCATCAGCGGGAACTTGGGGCTGCCATCATCGAGCCGGGCGCGGCTGACGACGTTGCCGACCACGTACATGTCGGGCTGGAGCGCGGTCTGTTCCGCGCCAAAGCCTTCGATCAGGTCGATGCCGAGCGCGCGCAGCTGGTCGCTCATGGGGGGATACACACCGGCGTCGCAGCCGGTGACCTTGTGGCCGGCCTCACGGGCCAGCGCGGCGACACCTCCCATGAAGGTGCCGCAGATACCGAGAATATGGATGTGCATGCGCTGATTGTACGGTCTGGCCGGCGGGCTGCTTCAGGAGACAACCTGTACTCGGCCGTGTTGGGCGTGTCGCTTTTCTTCCTGCAGCACGGCCAGCAGCAACCCCATGCCCAGCACCATCACCAGGGCGGTCACGATCAGGGCGCCGTGGTAACTGCCAGTGGCATTGGCGATGGTGCCGGCCATGGCCGGCGCGAAAATCTGGGCCACGCCATAACTTACGGTCATGCGCGCCATGGCCTTGGCAGGGTTGGCCGGGAAATGGCGTCCGGTCAGCGTCAGCGTCAGGCTGACGATGCCGACAAAGGTCACGCCATACAGGATGGCGCCAATCACGTTGAGCGTGGCGCTGCCGGTAAACACCGGCAGGATGATGGACAGGGTCTGCAGCGCATAGGCCAGCAGCAGCGCCTGCACCTGGCCCATGGCACCGGCGATACGATCCCAGAGGAAGCAGGAGGGCGCAGCGGCAACGCCAGCAATCACCCAGACCCAGTTGCCCTTGCCGGCCAGCAAGGGCAATTCCAGCAGGATTGCGACGATGAAGGTGGCGGTAACGACAAAGCCGAAGCCGGCGCAGAAATAGGCGCCCATCATCAGTCGCATCCAGCGGCCGCCCGGACTGGTGACCGTTGCTGCAGGGCTGGCGCCGGCCGCAGCTGGCGGCATGCTGGCCGGGGCCGGCATCCACCACCAGGCTGGCACGAAGAACAGCAGTCCGAGCAGCGTCAGCCAGATCCATTGCCCCTGCCAGGACAGGTGGTCGACCATGCTGGCCACGGCAACACCAGTCACCACCATGCCCAGGCCCATGCCCATGAAGTGCAGGCCGAGCTCCGGCTTGAAGCCGTGGCGGATCAGCCAGTTCAGCACCAGGCCGGAGGCCAGCAACAGTCCGGCGATATTGGAAAAGCCGGCGATATAGCGCAGCAGCGCCCACAGGTAGACGTTTTCGGTCAGCCCCATGCCGACCGTGCTGACCAGAGCCAGCAGCAGACCGTAACGGTACAGGCGGTATTTCTGCTGCAGGTCACCGACCGTGGCGGCCAGCAGGACGCCGCTCATGTAGCCGGCATAGTTCAGCGTGGCCAGCCAGCCGCCGGCCAGCGCTGACAGCCCGGCCTGCTCGCTCATGATGGGCAGCATCGGCGTATAGGCAAAGCGGCCCATGCCAACGGTAAGGATCAGGGCGCAAATGCCGGCCAGGATGACGCGGCGGCGCTGGGCGAGGGTCGATGGGGTAGGCGTAGCAGTCACGAAAAAGGCGGGTAACGGACAAACAGGACAGCGTCAGAGCTGGTCGCCGGGAATGGTGGGCGGCAGGCTGGCCAGCTCCTCATTGGTAAAGACGCAGGAGCAGGGCAGATCATACGGAGTCTCCTGTCGTGATGAGGGTGCCTGCCGGAGCGGCAAAAACCATCATAGAGGCAGGCAACAGCCGGGTCGTACCGGGGAAAACCCTAGCCGCAGGCAAGACCGCAGACAGCAAAACGCCAGCGCGAGGCTGGCGTACTTGCGGGGAAATCCTGGATCTCAGAACGAGATCATGGTGTTTTCGGCATCGATGCTGATGACCTGCTTGGCCAGGGCCGTCTTGGCGGCGCTGGCAAAGCTGGTGGCCCATTCCTGGTTTTCAAAGCCGGAAGGACCGGCGCTCTGGGCAATGCGCACCACCTTGTCGGCATTCAGCACCTTGCCCGAGGAACGGATCGGCTCGCAGTCGAGGCGCACGAATTCCTGGTCGAGCCAGGTACGTGCTTCCTGGGTGTCCATCTCGGGCACCGAGTCGAGCGGGATGATGAATTCCTGGGTGGGGCTGAACTTGACGATCAATTCGCTTTGCATGTCGCATGTCTCCGTTGGCTGGAACCGGTCACAGCAGGTGACCGGAATCCACCCATTTTAGAAAGAGTTGACGTGTGCGGAAGCCGACTCAGGGAAAGCACTAGCGCTTATTTTCCCTGCTTGCGACGCGCCTTGACGCCTTCGGACAGGATTTCCAGCGCCTGCAGCGTGTCATCCCAGCCCAGGCAGGCATCGGTAATGCTCTTGCCGTACTCCAGCCCGGCCAGCGAATCCTTGCCCGGCGTGAACTTCTGGGCGCCGGCGTGGATATTGCTTTCCAGCATCACGCCGAACACCTTGTCGGAGCCGGAGGCCAGCTGGCGCGCGACTTCGCGCGAGACCTCGAGCTGCTTTTCGTGCTTCTTGCTGCTGTTGGCGTGGCTGCAGTCGACCATCACGGTCGGGCGCAGGCCGGCGTCCTTCAGGTCGCCGCAGGCGGCATCGACATTGGCCTCGTCATAGTTGGGCTGCTTGCCGCCGCGCAGGATCACGTGGCAGTCCGGGTTGCCCTCGGTATCGACGATGGCGACATGGCCGTTCTTGTGCACCGACAGGAAGTGGTGGCCGCGTGAAGCGGCCTGGATCGCGTCCGTGGCGATCTTCAGGTTGCCGTCGGTACCGTTCTTGAAGCCGATCGGAGCTGACAGGCCGCTGGCCAGCTCACGGTGGATCTGGCTTTCGGTGGTGCGTGCACCAATCGCGCCCCAGGAGATCAGGTCACCGATGTACTGCGGGGAGATCACGTCCAGGAACTCGCTGCCGGCCGGCAGGTCCAGGCGGTTGATGTCGATCAGCAGCTGGCGCGCAATGCGCAGGCCCTCGTCGATGCGGCAGCTTTCGTCCAGGTAGGGGTCGTTGATCAGGCCCTTCCAGCCCACCGTGGTGCGCGGCTTCTCGAAGTAGACGCGCATCACGATTTCCAGCGTGTCGGCGAAGTGGTCGCGCTGCTGCTTCAGGCGCTGCGCGTACTCCAGCGCCGCCTTGGGATCGTGGATCGAGCAGGGGCCGACGACGACCAGCAGGCGGTCATCCTTGCCACGCATGATCTGCTGGATGGTCTTGCGGGTATTGCCCACCAGTTTTTCAACCGGGGAGCCCTTGATCGGGAAGAAGCGGATCAGGTGTTCGGGAGGGGGCAGCATGGTCAGGCTCTTGATGCGGGCGTTGTCGGTCGTTCCAGTCTTGTCGGCCGGCTGTGCATACAGAGTCGTGTCGCTGGTCTTGGGCGGGGTCATCGGAGAGCTCCTGTGTGGGTAGGTTGACTGGTCAAAAACGGGGCGAAAAAAAACCGCCAGGGGTTTCCGGGCGGTTCAGGAGGGTTACGCTTTTCAGGTGTGCTCAAGCCTCTCGTCCGCCAAAGACAGAGAACCAAAAGCCAAAATAGAAAGCGCGTGAAACTTGCATGGAACTGACTATACCATGAGCCTAATCCCGCATGTCAAGGTCGGACATGCAATTCCGGCCCGACATGTGGATTGCGTCACGCCGTACCGCCCACCGTGAGGCCGTTGATGCGCATGGTCGGCTGGCCAACGCCCACCGGCACGCTCTGGCCTTCCTTGCCGCAGGTGCCGACGCCGCTGTCCAGGCGCATGTCGTTGCCGATCATGCTGACGCGGGTCAGCGCGTCCGGGCCGTTGCCGATCAGCGTGGCGCCCTTGACCGGATACTGCAGCTTGCCGTCTTCCACCCACCAGGCCTGGCTGGCCGAGAACACGAACTTGCCGCTGGTGATGTCGACCTGGCCGCCGCCGAAGTTGGTGGCGTACAGGCCGCGCTTGAGGCTGCCGATAATGGCTTCGGGGTCTTCGCTGCCGCCGAGCATATAGGTGTTGGTCATGCGCGGCATCGGCAGGTGGGCGTAGCTCTCGCGGCGGCCGTTGCCGGTGGATTTGGTCTTCATCAGGCGCGCATTCATGCGGTCCTGCAGGTAGCCCTTGAGGATGCCGTCCTCGATCAGCACGGTCTGGCGCGTGGCGTGGCCTTCGTCGTCCACGTTCAGGCTGCCACGGCGGTCGGGCAGGGTGCCGTCATCCAGCACGGTGACGCCCTTGGCTGCCACGCGTTCGCCGATGCGGCCGGCAAAGGCGCTGCTGCCCTTGCGGTTGAAATCGCCTTCGAGGCCGTGGCCGACGGCTTCGTGGATCAGCACGCCGGGCCAGCCGGAGCCGAGCACCACGTCCATCTGGCCGGCCGGGGCCGGGCGCGCTTCCAGGTTGGTCAGCGCGGCGCCCACTGCTTCATCAACATACTGCTGCAGCAGGGCATCGTCGAAATAGTCCATGCCCAGACGGCCACCGCCGCCGGCAGAACCGACCTCGCGGCGCAGCTCGCCACTGATCTTCTGTTCCACGATCACGGTCAGGCTCAGGCGGATCAGCGGGCGCACGTCGGCAGCCAGCTTGCCGTCGGCGCGCGCCACCAGCACCACATCGTATTCGCCGGCCAGGCCGGCCATGACCTGCTTGACGCGCGTATCCTTGGCGCGCGCCATGCCTTCGATGCGCTCCAGCAGCTGGATCTTGGCGCTGCTGTCCAGCGTCAGGATCGGGTTTTCCGGGGTGTAGAGGCGGCGGCTCTTCGACAGCTTGCCAATCTTGCTGGCCGGCTCCACTTTGACGCGGCCGTGCTGGCCGGCCGAGCCGATGGTGCGCACGGTGCGTGCCGCGTCCTTCAGCGAAGCCAGCGAAATGTCATCGGAATAGGCGAAAGCGGTTTTTTCACCCGCCACGGCGCGCACGCCGACGCCTTGGTCAATACTGAAGCTGCCGGTCTTGACGATGCCTTCTTCCAGGCTCCAGCCCTCGCTGCAGGTGTATTGGAAATACAGGTCGGCATCATCGACACCGCGAGTGCGCATGCTGGCCAGCACCTTGTGCAGCTGGGCCTGGCTCAGGCCGAAGGGAGCCAGCAACAGCGATTCGGCAATCTCCAGGGGCTGGCGGGTATTCTGGGACGAAGGGGCGGGCATGGCCGCAGTCAGGGCGCTGGTCAGGTTCATGGGCGGATTGTAGGCGCAGAAGGCCAGCTGCTCCAGCCGCTGCCAGCGGATATCCGACGCCATCCGGGGGGATGGCGTGCCGGGTCAGGGGAGAGTCAGGCTTCGGCCGTCAGGTCGTTGACGGTGGCTTCGGGGGCGTGCTTTATCACCGATTCGATGCCGTTGTCACGCGAGGCTTCGCTCTTGTACATCTGGCTCTGGCCAATGACCTGGTGGTTGCCGGCCTTGAGCACGAAGTAGGGCGAACCATCCTTGGCTTCGAGGCGCTGGAAACGGTTGGCGTCGGCGCCGTTCTTCTGCACCGATGCAATGCCCTTGTTGGCGCTGGCGCGGGTTTCGTACATCTCGCTGCTCAGGATGGCCTGGCCGTTGCTGGCCTTGAGCGTGAAGAAGAACTTGCCGTTGCTGGATTTTTTCAGATCGATCTGGCCTGCCATGTACGTCTCCTGAGGGATGGTGCAGACACGCATATCCGGCCCCTGCCGGAGGGGTCTGCACGCACATGGTAAGGTGAAAAAAGCCAGGCGGAATCCGTGTTTGCGTGGATACCGTGCATATGTCACGCAAGCTGGCAGATCCCTGTGTTTCAGCTATGGAAGGTACGCCGGTCGCGTGCGATGGAGAACAGGATGCCGAGCGACAGCCCCAGCGTGACCATGGCGGTACCGCCATAGCTGATGAAGGGCAGCGGCACGCCCACCACCGGCAGGATGCCGCTGACCATGCCGATGTTGACGAAGGTGTAGGTGAAGAACATCACGCCAATCGAGCCGGCCATCAGGCGGCCAAAGCGCGTGCTGGCCTGGGCGGCGATGATGAAGATGCGGGCAATCAGGAAGATGAAGGCCAGCAGCAGCACGATGTTGCCGATAAAGCCGAACTCTTCGGAGTAGGCGGCAAAGATGAAGTCGGTGGTGCGCTCCGGGATGAACTCCAGGTGCGTCTGCGTGCCCTGCATGAAGCCCTTGCCCCAGACGCCACCGGAGCCGATGGCGATCATGCCCTGCAGGATGTGGAAGCCCTTGCCGAGCGGATCGCGCGTGGGATCGAGCAGGGTGCAGACACGCTGGCGCTGGTATTCGCGCAGGATGTGCCAGTCGACATCGGGCTGGCACAGGGCATCGCCATTCCAGACCAGCAGGGTGATGGCGATGGCGCCGAGGATGATGGGCGGCAGCACCAGCCTCCAGCTCAGGCCGGCAAAGAAGATCACCGAGGCACCGGTCATCAGCACCAGCAGGGCGGTACCCAGGTCCGGCTGTTTCATGATCAGGCCGACTGGCAGTAGCAGCAGGCCGAAGGCGATCACGTAATCCATGGTCTGTGGCGTGCCTTCGCGGCGCTGGAACCACCAGGCCAGCATCATCGGGGCGGCAATCTTGAGCAGTTCACTCGGCTGGATTACCACGCCGATGTTGATCCAGCGCGTGGCGCCTTTCTTGGTGATGCCGAACAGCAGTACCGCCAGCAGCAGCACGGCGCCTAGCGTGTAGAGTGGTACCGCCAGCTGCTGCAGGCGCTGCTGCGGCACCATCGCCACGGCCAGGATGATGGCCCAGGCCAGCAGCATGTTGCGGCTGTGGTCGACAAAGCGCGTGCCGTGGTCAAAGCCGGAAGAGTACATGGCGGTCAGGCCGATGCCCATCAGGATCAGGATGGCCAGCGCCAGCCAGCCGTCAAAGCCCTTGAACAGGGAGAGGGCAGTGCGCCAGAGGGGGGGCTTGTCGATGACAGCAGACATGGCGCAAGATTATCCCAGGTATTCCTCCTGCCTGCAGCGCCTTGGCTGACGTATACGTCACCGTTGTCGTTTATAGTGCAGGAGGAATCATCGACATCCCCCATGATCTAGAGGAGAGACAAATCCATGAGCTATACCTGCATTGAAACCCGTGTGGAAGGCGAGAAGGTCGGTATCGTCACGCTGAACCGTCCGAAGGCCCTGAACGCGCTGAACGACACCCTGATGGACGAACTGGGCGCGGCGCTGAAGGCGTTTGACGCTGACGACAAGATCGGCTGCATCATCGTGACCGGCAGCGAGAAAGCCTTTGCCGCTGGTGCCGACATTGGTGGCATGGCGACCTACAGTTTTGCCGATGCCTACGGCGGTGACTACATCACCCGCAACTGGGAAGGCATCCGCACCATCCGCAAGCCGGTGATTGCTGCCGTGAGCGGCTACGCACTGGGTGGCGGTTGCGAACTGGCCATGATGTGCGACTTCATCATCGCCGCCGACAATGCCAAGTTCGGCCAGCCGGAAATCAAGCTGGGCGTGATCCCGGGTGCCGGTGGTACGCAGCGCCTGCCGCGCGCCGTGGGCAAGAGCAAGGCCATGGACATGTGCCTGACCGCCCGCATGATGAACGCCGAGGAAGCCGAGCGCGCCAGCCTGGTGAGCCGCGTGGTGCCGCTGGACAAGCTGATGGAAGAAACCCTGGCTGCCGCCCTGGTGATCGCCAGCATGCCGCGCCTGACCGTGTACGCAGCCAAGGAAGCCGTGAACCGCGCCTTCGAAGGTTCGCTGAACGACGGCGTGTGGTTCGAGCGTCGCCTGTTCCACAGCCTGTTTGCCACCAACGACCAGAAGGAAGGCATGGCGGCCTTCGTCGAGAAGCGTCCGGCCAACTTCACCAACAACTGATTTTTTTGCCGGCGGCGCACATTTTTGTGACACGCCGGCAAAAATGCTGCTACAATGTCGTTCTTCGGCGCTTTAGCTCAGTCGGTTAGAGCGATGGAATCATAATCCACAGGTCCGCGGTTCGAATCCGTGAAGCGCCACCAGACATGAAAAATCCCCTGATGAGTCATCATCAGGGGATTTTTTTCGTGGATCGTTTCGCGATGGTGCGTTCGCCAGAACGACCGGACGCATGGCCTAGAATGGCTCAGGTAGCTGGCCGCTACGGACTCCCTGAAGAGGATGTCCACACGGCTGCATGAAGAAAGGAGGGCGTCTGCCGGACGCCGGGCTTCATTGGACTGGAGGATGTCGAGATGGAAATTGCGCTCAACGGTTACTACACGATGATTCTGGCCACGCTGGTGCTGCTGCTGGGCCGCTTCCTCATCGTCAAGATCCGGTTCCTGTCGGATTTCAATATTCCGGAGCCGGTGGCGGGAGGCCTGCTGGCAGGGATCGTGGTGGTGCTGCTCAACTCCATTTTCGGGCTGACTTTCAAGTTCGAGACGCAGCTGCAGACAGCTTTCATGCTGATGTTCTTCTCATCGATTGGCTTGAGCGCCGACTTCAGCCGCTTGCGGGCGGGTGGCAAGCCGCTGGCGATTTTCCTGCTGGTGGTGGCGGTGTTCATCCTGCTGCAGAACGCGGTGGGCGTGAGCATGGCCAGCCTGCTGGGACTGGAGCCGTTGCTGGGACTGGTCACGGGCTCGATCACCCTGACTGGCGGCCACGGCACCGCCGGTGCCTGGGGGCCGGTGCTGGAGCAGCGCTATGGCGTGACCGGTGCCACGACGCTGGGCATTGCCACGGCCACCTTTGGCCTGGTGGCGGGTGGCCTGATCGGTGGGCCGGTGGCCCGCTATCTGCTGGCGAGGATGGGGCACCAGAAGCTGCCCGAGCCCGAGCAGCAGACGCAGGTGGAAGCCGTTGCCGCCTCGCAATCGCTCTACAGCACGCGCCATACCGAGTCTGGTGACCAGCTGGACGAGGCCATGTTCGACAAGCCGGACGAAATCCGCCTGATCACCGCATCCTCCACCATCGAGACGCTGGCCCTGTTTGCCGCCTGCATGGCGTTTGCCGGGGTCATGACGACGGCGGCAAAAGGCACGGCTTTTGAATTGCCGACTTTTGTCTGGGCGCTGGGCGGCGGCGTGATCATTCGCAACGTGCTGACCAACTTCTTCAAGTTTGACATGTTCGATCGCGCCATTGACGTTTTTGGCAACGCCTCGCTGTCACTCTTCCTGGCGATGGCGCTGCTCTCCTTGCGCCTGTGGGAATTGACCGATCTGGCGCTGCCGGTGCTGCTGATCCTGGCGGTGCAAACCGTGGTGATGATGCTGTATGCCAGCCTCGTGACTTTCACGGTGATGGGGCGCGATTATGACGCTGCCGTGCTGGCGGCAGGCCATTGCGGATTCGGCATGGGCGCCACGCCAACGGCAATTGCCAATATGCAGGCGATTACCGATCGGTATGGCGTGTCGTACAAGGCCTTCCTGATCGTGCCGATGGTGGGCGCGTTCTTCGTGGACCTGGTCAACGCTGCCATCCTGCAGGTCTTTACGCAGCTGCCGTTCCTGCACTAAGCCGGGCTGAGGAGGCTCAGGCCTCCAGCTCGACCCAGTCCGGCGCACTGGTCGGCTGCAGCGTCTGTTCGACCCAGCCGCTCCAGACCGTGGCAAACGCCTGTCGTTCCGCGTCGGACGCCTGCGGCTCCAGTGCCGGGCGCAGCAACTGGCTCATGTTGGCCGGGCTGGGCACGCTGTGGCCGCGGCGCATGAATTCCACCGACTGGCCTGAATCCAGACGCGTGAGTCGGATGTCGCCGCGCATCGGTACCTCGAACTGCAGCAGGTCCTTGCGGCCAAAATGTCCGGCCAGGCCCTTGAAGCCGCCGGCATTGGCAGCGCCGGTGACCAGACTCACCACACTGGCGATCACGCCCACCACGCCTTCATCCAGCGGTTGGCGGAATTCGACCCGGATATGGCTGCGGACCGGTGTACTGTCCGGGTAGAGTCGCGCCAGGGCGGCGCGGGTCAGCTGCCAGGCCCCGGCGACGGTGGGGCAGGAGTGGCCGGTCAGCTTGACGGCATCGAGATAGCGGTATTCGATCAGGCCGTCTTCGGCAGAGCCAAGGGTCCGGGCCAGCGGGTCCATCATCAGGATGGCGGGGACCGAGTCGTAGTAGGCGGGGGTGTTCATGGTGGCCATGGTGCTGTCCTTGTGGTTGGCGCTTTGCCAGGACGCAAGCGCGCATGCCGATCCATGATACGTGCCTGGGGATACGCACATTCCGCTTGCGTGAATGTGCTGCGGGGAAGGACGGTGCGCCTGAGGTGGAGGCGGCAGCGCGTCAATCCAGCGCTTGTGGATCTGCCTGCAGGATCAGCCGCGCCAGCTCGGCCGCGCTGCCCAGGCCGGTTTTTTCCATCACGTGCTGGCGGTGGATGTGTACGGTTTTTTCACTGATGTCGAGCTCGCGTGCCACCAGCTTGTTGGGCAGGCCGCGTGCCACCAGCAGCGCGACTTCGGCTTCACGCGGGGTCAGCTGCTGCAGGCGGGTGCTGGCCTGGCGCGTGCGCTCTTCGGATTGCAGGCTGGCCTCGCGCTGGCGCAGCGCAGCGGCCACGATGTCGAGCAGGCGCTGGTCCTTGAACGGTTTTTCCAGAAAATCGAAGGCCCCGTGCTTCATCGCCTGGACTGCCAGTTCGACATCGCCATGGCCGGTCAGGAACACGATCGGCAGCGCGCACTCCAGCGATCGCAACTGCTGCTGCAGTTCCAGCCCGCTCATGCCGGGCATGCGCACATCCAGCAGCAGGCAGCCGATGGCAGATGCTTGCGGCAGGCCCTGCTCCAGGAACCTGGTCGCGGAGGTGTGCGCCACCACGTCCCAGCCCATCGATTCCAGCAGGAACACCAGCGAGCGGCGGAAGGCTTCATCGTCATCGACGACATGGATCTGCCAGGAGGTGGACGGAAGGGAATCGGTGGACATCATGCAAGCGGGAGGGTGAGGGTAAAGACCAGACCGGTACCATTGTCGGCGGATTCGGCATCCAGCCGGCCGCCGTGGGCTTCGGCGATGCTGCGGCAGATGGACAGGCCGAGCCCCATGCCGCTCGGCTTGGTAGTGTAGAAGGGATCGAACAGGTGCGCCAGACGCTCCGGCGGCAAGGGTTCGCCGTGGTCACGCACCATGATCTGCAGGCTGGAGCTGCTGGTCGCCAGTCGCACTTCCAGGCGCTGCCGTTCCGGTGGCAGCTGCTGCGTGGCGTCGGAGCCGTTCTTGAGCAGATTCAGCAGCACCTGCTGCAGTTGCAGCGGATCGGCGACCACGCGCGTTTCGGCTGTCAGCTCGTCCAGCAGCGTGACTTCAGGCGGGTTGACCTGCATGTCGCGGAACAGGGCGATGGCTTCCTGCACCATGGGCGTGGGCTGCAGCAGCTCGGGTTGCGCCACGCGCTTCTTGGCAAAGCTGCGGATGCGGCTCAGGATGCCGGCAGCGCGTTCGGCCTGGCCGGTCATCTCGCGTGCGGCTTCACGCACGGCATCGGGCGTCAGGCGCTGGTTGTCGATGCGGCGCGTCAGGCTTTGCGCATAGTTGCCGATGGCGGCCAGCGGCTGGTTCAGCTCGTGTGCCAGCGTGCCGGACAACTCTCCCAGCACCGACAGGCGCGACATGTGCTCTGCCTGTTCGCGGCTCTGGCGCAGGTGCTGCTCCAGCTCCTTGCGCTCGGCCAGCGCGGTGCGCAGCGCTGAGGTGCGCGCATGCACCAGCCGTTCCACATGGGCGGTATAGAGGCCGCCAAAGATGATCAGCGCCGCCAGGCCAGCCAGCCAGGGCCAGAAGCGTGCAGCCAGATCGCCCAGCGTGGGCGTGTGCAGCACGGCGTAGGGGCCGATATGCAGCTCGCGCTGCAATTCGTGTACCGACTGGTAATCGGCCGGCACGGTCCAGTGGATCGGGCTGCTGCGGCTGTCCATTTCCAGCAGGGCGATGGTGACCTGCTTGGCCAGTACCGGATCGGTATGGCGCAAGGCGGCCAGCGGCCAGTTGGGGTAGAGCC
Source organism: Allobrachymonas wangyanguii (assembly GCF_045055315.1). Lineage (GTDB taxonomy): Bacteria > Pseudomonadota > Gammaproteobacteria > Burkholderiales > Burkholderiaceae_C > Brachymonas > Brachymonas wangyanguii. The sequence continues at coordinate 2,108,130 of NZ_CP173677.1, read as the reverse complement.
GGGTTGAGCTGGCGCAGGGAAAGCCGGTTTCGCGGCGCGGCGCGACGACGCGGAAACGCTCCAGCCAGGCCGGCTGGCTTTCCAGCATGCAGGCGCGCACCAGGCCGGCATCGACCTGGCCGGCGGCGACGGCTTCCAGCACCTTGTCCATCGGCAGGCCGACCACCTCCAGGGTCAGGTCACGTGCCGGATCGATGCCTTCGGCGGCGAGTTCGCGCCAGACCAGCTGGTAACCGGAAAAGCCCTGTTGCCCGATGATGGCGACGCGCTTGCCGCGCAGGTCGCGCAGGCGCTGGATATCAGTGCGGCCACTGAGCGTGACGACGGCGCTGCCGACCGCCTGCCAGGCCGATCCGGGCATGCTGCTGCCGGTCTGCAGCGTCAGCAGGCGGGAGGCGCCAAGGCTGGATTCCAGCTCGACGTAATGGCCGGGGTTGGTGATGACGAAATCGATTTGCTGTGCTTCGGCTGCCTGCTGCAAGGCGGCGTGATCGAGCGAGAGCAGCTCGACCTGGTAGTCGGGCAGGGCCTGTTCCAACTGGCGCGCGACCGGGCTCCATTCCTCGACGGCGGCTTCGGCACCCAGATAGGCGAGCACGCCCAGGCGCAGCGGCTTGGCCTGGGCCAGTGCCGGCAGCAGCAGCGCCAGGCCGATCAGCAGCCAGGGCAGGCCGGCGCGCAGCCAGAGGGTGCGGCGCGGAACAGGAGGCTGGTTCGTCATGCGGGGATGGGATGGGTAGACAAGCCGAAATTCTAGGAGGAATGTCCCTTCTGGCAATAGGGAAAATAGTCTAGGGGCATGCCCGCTCTTCCGGATGGGCAGCGGGGACGGGTTTTTACAGAATAAGCCATGTTGTGTGAATCTGCTTACAGGACGCCCCGCGTATGAAAACTCCTAGCACTCCTCCCTCTGGCAGCAAGCGCGGCCTGTTGCGCGCCATGCTCGGCCTGGGCGTGACCGCCACCGGCGTGGTGGTTGCCGATCCGGCCGAGGCCGCCATCAACAGCCAGCCGGTGCGCCGCCCAGGCGAAGAAGGCAAGCGCTACGGCATGGTGGTCGATATCCGCCGTTGCATCGGCTGCCAGGCCTGTACCGTCAGCTGCTCCATGGAGAACCTGCCGCCGATCGGCCAGTTCCGCACTACCGTGCTGCAGTACGAGGTGGATACCAAGGTCGAAGGCGCACCGCCGGCCATGGTCAGCCTGCCGCGCCTGTGCAACCACTGCGACAACCCACCCTGCGTGCCGGTCTGCCCGGTGCAGGCGACGTTCCAGCGCACCGATGGCGTGGTGCTGGTAGACAACGAGCGCTGCGTCGGCTGCGGCTATTGCGTACAGGCCTGTCCGTATGACGCGCGCTTCATCAACCACGAGACGCAGACGGCTGACAAGTGCACCTTCTGCGAGCACCGCCTGGAAGCCGGCCTGCTGCCGGCCTGCGTCGAAAGCTGCGTGGGCGGCGCGCGCAAGATCGGCGACCTGAACAACCCGGACAGCGAAGTCGCCACGCTGCTGCGCGAAAACCGCGACGACATCAAGACGCTCAAGCCTGATCTGGACACGCGCCCGCACGTGTTCTACATCGGCCTGCCGGACGCGTTTGTCGACGGTATTGACGGCCAGGCCGGCGTGCGCGTCGTGGCCGGTCACTGAACAAGGAGTCCATCATGGGCATTATCGAACTGCTGACCCCTGCCTACGAAGCGGCCTGGCTGCCCTGGGCCGTGCAATATTTCTTCCTGATCGGCATCGCCGCCACTACCGCGCTGACGGCATCGGTACTGGCTTTCGGCAAGCCGGGTTCCTGCATGGCGCGCCTGCTGCCGGCGGCGGTGGTCGTGTTGCTGACCGCCTGTATCGCGGCACCGGTATCGCTGCTGGCCGACCTGCACCAGCCGGGCCGGTTCTGGCATTTCTACGCCAACCCCACGCCCTGGTCGTGGATGTCGCTCGGCGCCTACCTGCTGCCGGTGTTCGTCGTGCTGTCGCTGCTGTTCAGCCTGCTCTGGTGGCAGGGCAAGCAGGGCCTGCTGCGCCTGGTGGCGCTGCTGCTGGCGCTCAGTGCGGTATCGATCCTGGTCTATACCGGCGGCGAGATGGCGGTGATCAAGGCGCGTCCGCTGTGGCACACGCTGCTGCTGCCGGTCAACCTGGCCCTGACCGGCTGGCTGGGCAGCCTGGGCGCGATGCTGCTGGTGGCGCGCTGGCTGCCGGCGAACTGGCGTGACAGCTTCCCGGCTGGCCTGGTACGCCGCATGGCGCAGCTCTGCACGCTGGCGCTGCTGGCCGCAGCCGTGACCTGGGCGGCCCTGGGTGCCACCGGACAGGAGCCTTCCTTTGATGCGGCGCTGCAGCTGTTCAACGAGTTCGGCGCCTGGCGCCTGGCGCTGCTGGGATCGATCCTGGGTGGCGTGCTGCTGCTGACCATGGTCTGGCGTCCGCTCGGCCAGAAGTCCCTGACGGCCGGTGACCAGCTGCTGCTGGCGGTGCTGATGCTGGCCGCTTCCTGGGTGTTCCGCTGGATGGTGTTCATGGCCGTGCAGACGGTGCCCAAGTTTGGTGCCGGCCTGTATCTGCAGGGTATCTCCTGGGGCAGCGATGGCGTGCTCGGCATGGTGGGCGTGTTTGGCCTGGTGGCCGCATTGCTGGCCATGGTGACCTACGCGCTGGAACGCTACCCCGGCAAGCCGCTGGCAAGCGCCTGACGGACGACGACTGGAATGACGAGGAACAAGACCATGACTGACAAGCACACTCCTTCCCGCAATGACAAGCCGGCTGGCGGCACCTCCCGTCGCAAGCTGCTGACGCACGGCGGTATCGCCGCCGGTGGCCTGGCCGCCTTTGCCGCCGGCTACGGCCAGACCGTCTACAAGGCCGCCAAGGGGCTGGTGACCGGCACGGCCGGCACGCCCACGGCCGATGCCCTGCGCGGCAACTCGCTGACGCCGGAATTCATCATTGATGCCGCGACTGGCCAGCTCAGCACCCAGCCGGGTCAGACCGTGAGCATGTCCAGCTGCCTGGGCTGCTGGACCCAGTGCGGCGTGCGCGTACGTGTCGATGATGCCCAGAACCGCATCCTGCGCGTGGCCGGCAACCCCTACCACCCGCTGGCGACCGTGAATCCGGCGCCAATGGAAACGCCGGTGCGCGAGGTCTATGCCATGCTGGGTGGTGAAAACGGCCTGGAAGGCCGCGCCACCTCCTGCGCACGCGGTTCGGCCATGCTGGAGCAGCAGAACAACCCGCATCGCGTGCTGCAGCCGCTCAAGCGTGTCGGCCCGCGTGGCTCCGGCAAATGGGAAACGATTTCCTTCGAGCAGCTGGTGCAGGAAGTCTGCGAAGGCGGCGACCTGTTCGGCGAAGGCCAGGTCGATGGCATGCGCGCCATCTTCGACCAGAAGACGCTGATTGATGCGCAAAACCCGGAATACGGCCCGCTGGCGAACCAGTTCATCTTTACCGATTCGGCCAACGAGGGTCGCACCGCGCTGGTGCGCCGCTTTGCCGAGCAGTCTTTCGGATCGCGCAACTTTGCCAACCACGGCTCCTACTGCGGCCAGACCTTCCGCGTCGGTACCGGTGCTGCCCTGGGTGACCTGGCAGGCCAGCCGCACGGCAAGCCGGACTGGCCGTCGGCCCGTTTCGGCCTGTTCATCGGTGCGGCGCCGGCACAATCCGGCAACCCGTTCCAGCGCCAGGGCCGCCAGCTGGCCGAAGCGCGCTCGCGCAAGGAGAACCCGTTCCGCTACGTGGTGGTATCGCCGATCCTGCCGACCTCGTCCAGCCTGGCTGCCGGCAGCGGCAACCGCTGGCTGCCGGTCAAGCCGGCATCCGATCTGGCACTGGTCATGGGCATGCTGCGCTGGATCATCGAGAACGAGCGTTACGACGTGCGCTACCTGCAGCAACCCGGCCCGCAGGCCATGGCCGCTGCCGGTGAAGCGACCTGGACCAACGCCACCCACCTGGTGATCGCTGATCCCAAGCATCCGCGTTTTGGCACCTTCCTGCGCGGTGAAGACCTGGGTTGGCCGCGCCCCAAGCCCGAGCCGAAGCCGGAAGCGCCGGCAGCGGCGCCTGCTGCAGCGGCTCCGGCGGCGGCTGCCGCCACTGGCGCCGCTGCTGTGGCCAGCGCCGCTGCCCCCGTCGCCAGCGCAGTCGTGGCTGCTGCTCCGGCTCCGGTCGCTGCTGCCTCGGCAGCTGTCGCCGGTACTGTTGCCGCCAAGCCCGCCGCTGCGGCCACGCCGCCGGCACCCCCGACCGAAGAGGAAGTGCCGGACGTCTACGTGGTGCAGCTGGTCGACGGCACGCTGGCACCGCACACCACGCTGGCTCCGGTGAACCTGGAAGTCGATAGCACGATTGACGTGCCGGCCTGGACCGAGAATGATCTGGGTGTGGCCGTGGCCGTGGCCACCTCCTTCACGCTGCTCAAGCGCGAAACCCAGCGCAAGACACTGGACGAATACGCTGAACTGTGCGGCGTGCCACGCGAGCAGATCGAGGAGCTGGCGAAGGAATTCACCAGCCACGGCAAGCTGGCCGTGGCCGATGCCCACGGTGGCACCATGGGTGGTGCCGGTTTCTACACCGCCTACGGCATCGCCATGCTGAACGTGATGGTCGGCAACATCAACGTGGCCGGTGGCCTGGTGCTGGATGCCGGCCAGTTCGGCCCCTTCGGCCCCGGTCCGCGCTACAACTTTGCCCAGTTCCCGGGCAAGGCCAAGCCGGCCGGCGTGGCGCTGTCGCGCAGCCGCTTCCCCTACGAGAAGACCAGCGAATTCAAGCGCAAGAAGGACAGCGGCCAGTCGCCGTACCCGGCGCAGGCACCCTGGTACCCGGCCGTGGGCAATATCAGCAGCGAGATGGTGGCATCGGCCCTGAACGGCTATCCCTATCGCGCCAAGGTCTGGTTCAACCACATGAGCAACCCGGTGTACTCGATCAATGGCTTCCGCAATGCCTTGCTGGACAAGCTGAAGGATCCGTCCATCCTGCCGCTGGTGGTGTCGATCAACCCCTTCATCAACGAGACTAATGCCTACGCCGATTACATCGTGCCCGATACCGTGACCTACGAAAGCTGGGGTATCTCCGTGCCCTGGGCTGATGTGGTGGTCAAGTCCTCCACCGTGCGCACGCCAGTGGTCGAACCCAAGGTCGCTAGGACGGCCACGGGCGAGCCGGTGAACCTGGAATCCTTCCTGTTCGCCTGTGCCCGCACGCTCAAGATGCCGGGTTTCGGCAAGGGCGCGCTCAAGGACAAGGAAGGCAATGCCTACGATCTGGACAGCGCCACCGACTTCTACCTGCGCGGTATCGCCAACATCGCCTGGTCCGGCGGCAAGCCGGTTGGCGATGCCTCCGATGACGATCTGGAAGTGACCGGCGTGAAGCGTTATGCAGCCCAGCTGCAGGGTGCGCTCAAGCCGGAAGAATGGCGCAAGGTCGCCATGGTGATGACGCGCGGCGGCCGTTTCGACAAGCTGGAAGATGCCTGGAAAGGGGATCAGATCAAGGCGAGCCACAAGCCGGCGATGCAGGTCTGGAGCGAAGAGATCAGCAAGATGCGCCACTCCATGACCGGACAGCGTTTCGACGGTTGCCCGACCTGGCACCCGACGCGCCTCGCCGACGGCACGCCGATGCGCGAGCGCTACACCGAACAGGAATACCCGTTCCTGATGACGTCTTACAAGTCCAACCTGATGAGTTCGATGTCGATCGCGGTGAGCCGCCTGCGTCAGGTACACCCGCACAACCCGATCTCCATCCACCGTGCCGACGCCGAACGCCTGGGCATTGGCAACGGCCAGAAGATCCGCGTCACCAGCCCGGGCGGTAGCCTGGTCGGTGTGGCGATCGTGCGAGACGGCATCCAGCAGGGCGCGATTGCCATCGAGCACGGCTATGGCCACTGGGAGCTGGGCGCGCGCGAACACCGCATCGACGGCAAGGCGATGCCGAGCAACCCGGATCTGGCGACGGGCGTCTGCCTGAACACGCTGGGCTTTGCCGATGCCACCCGCAACGGCCACGTCAACACCTGGGTCGAGACCGTCTCGGGCGGCGTCGTGCGCCAGGGCCTGCCGGTGCGCGTGGAGCGCGCCTGAGCCCAGGCGCGCTAGGCGCGCCGCCTTATCCTGCCGTCTTGATACCCGGCGGCAGGATATCGCTGCCCAGGGCGACCCAGCCGCGCTGCAGGCCTTCCTGCGCCAGCGAGGCGACCAGGGTGCCGTCCTGGGTGAAGACATTGCCCACGGTCAGGCCACGGCCGTGACCAGTAGCCGGACAACGCGCGTCGACCAGCAGCCACTGGTCGGCGCGTACTGCGTTGTGGAACCAGATGCCGTGGTTCAGGCTGGCCAGGAACAGACCGGAAGTGAACTTGTTGTCCAGATGCGGCGACAGTGCGGTAAACGGGAACCAGTAATCCGACATGTAGCCGAGCGCGGCCAGATGCAGCTGCGGATCATCGGGCAGCGTGTCGCGGATGCGCACCCAGTAGCGGAACGAATGTGTTTCCACGTGCTGCAGCAGGAAATCCAGACCGTCCAGCGGGCGCAGGTCGACGATGGAGGCATGCTTTAGCACGCCCTTGACGTGGCCCGGCACCAGGCCGGATTCATCGCTCAGGACCATGTCGCGCATGGTCGGCAGCGATTCCGGATCGGGCACATTGGGCGGCATGCTGACCTGGTGCGTCGGGCCCAGCTCGCCACGGTGGAAGGACACCGTCGCCACGATGATGCGGCGCTCGTTCTGCCAGCCGGTCACCTGCTGCACCGAGAAGTTGCGGCCATGCATCAGCGACAGCACCTCGTAGCGCATTGGCGCGCCCGGGCGACCCGGCATCAGGAAACTCAGCTGCATCTGGTGCGCGATCAGGTCTTCCGGCAGATCCTCGCAGGCCGCCATCAGCGCCTGACCGATCAGCTGGCCACCAAACAGCATGCCGTTGATGTTCACATCCGGAATTGGGTTGCTCAACAGGCCATCGGGATCGCGCTGCAGGCGCAACAGTTCGCCCAGCACCTTGTGCTGGTGCGGCAGGAAAGTCGGGGTATCAGGGGCTTGGGAAGACATGAAGCAAGGCTACCAAAAACGTCACGCGGTGTATCTGCATGGTAATGCGAAGTTTGGCTCTTTGCAGACGCCGCATTAAAATGCGCAGTTCCCCATATTTTCCCCCAGCCTCTGGATCAACACCACGAACCGCTGCCACACCATGACCACGACCACCACACCCAAGAAAGTCTTTATCAAAACCTTTGGCTGCCAGATGAACGAGTACGACTCGGACAAGATGGCCGACGTGCTGGGCGCCGCCCAGGGGTACGAGAAGACCGACAACCCCGAAGATGCCGACCTGATCCTGTTCAACACCTGCTCGGTGCGCGAAAAGGCGCAGGAAAAGGTGTTCAGCGACCTCGGTCGCGTCAAGCACCTGAAGGCCAAGGGCGTGAAGATTGGCGTGGGAGGTTGCGTCGCCAGCCAGGAAGGTGCGGAAATCATCAAGCGCGCGCCTTTCGTGGACGTGGTGTTCGGCCCGCAGACGCTGCACCGCCTGCCGGAGCTGCTCGATAGCAGCAGCGCCCAGCACAAGCCGCAGGTCGATATCAGCTTCCCCGAAATCGAGAAGTTCGACCACCTGCCGCCGGCGCGTGTCGAAGGCGCGAGCGCCTTTGTCTCGATCATGGAAGGCTGCAGCAAGTATTGCAGCTATTGCGTCGTGCCCTATACGCGTGGCGAGGAATTCAGCCGCCCGTTCGAGGAAGTGCTGGTCGAGGTCGCCGGCCTGGCCGAGCAGGGCGTGAAGGAAATCACCTTGCTGGGCCAGAACGTGAACGCCTACCGCGGCCCCATGGGCGACAGTGGCGAGATCGCCGACTTTGCCCTGCTGATCGAGTACGTGGCCGAGATCCCCGGCATCGAGCGTATCCGCTACACCACCAGCCACCCGAACGAATTCACCCAGCGCCTGATCGACGTCTACGCCAAGGTGCCGCAGCTGGTCAGCCACCTGCACCTGCCGGTGCAGCACGGTTCCGACCGCATCCTGATGGCGATGAAGCGCGGCTACACGGCGATGGAGTACAAGAGCATCATCCGCAAGCTGCGCGCTGTGCGCCCGGACATGTCGATGAGTAGCGACTTCATCGTCGGCTTCCCCGGCGAGACCGAAGACGACTTCCAGAAGATGATGCGCCTGATCGAGGATGTCGGCTACGACACCTCCTTCAGCTTCATCTTCAGCCCGCGCCCCGGCACGCCGGCCGCCAACCTGCACGATGACACCCCGCACGAGGTCAAGCTCAAGCGCCTGCAGCACCTGCAGGCCACCATCGAGCAGAACGTGCGCGCCATCAGTGCCAGCCGTGTTGGCACGGTGCAGCGCATCCTGGTCGAAGGCCCCTCGCGCAAGAATCCCGAAGAGCTGATGGGCCGCACCGCCTGCAACCGCATCGTCAACTTTGGCGCCGGTGCCGGCCGTGACCGCCTGGTCGGCCAGATGATCGACGTGCGCATCACCGAGGCGCTGCCGCACTCGCTGCGCGGCGAGGTGCTGGTCAGCTGATCCAGTCGTCTGTTTCAGGAGCGTGAACAACGCCCGGAAATGGACCATTGGCGCAACAGGTCAAGTCCTTGTACTGACTGCCAATCGGTAAAACTACTAAAATCGCGTGATGCAAGAAACTTCGCAACTTTCCCCACAGGCGGGAACGGAGCCGGCTGCGCCCTCGACGGCGCTGGTCGCGCTGCGGCATGTGCAGTTCGGCTATGACGGCGGGCGCAAGATCCTCGACGACGTATCGCTCGAAGTGCCGCGCGGCAAGGTCACGGCCATCATGGGCGCATCCGGTGGCGGCAAGACCACGGTGCTGCGCCTGATCGGTGGCCAGCAGCGCGCCCAGCAGGGCCAGGTGCTGCTCGGCGGCCAGGACGTCGGCCAGCTGTCGCATGCCGAGCTGTACAAGCTGCGTCGCCGCATGGGCATGCTGTTCCAGTTTGGCGCGCTGTTCACCGACATGAGCGTGTTCGAGAACGTGGCTTTCCCGCTGCGCGAGCACACCCGCATGCCCGAGGCCATGATTCGCGACATCGTGCTGATGAAGCTGCATGCCGTTGGCCTGCGTGGTGCGCGTGACCTGATGCCGAGCGAGATTTCCGGCGGCATGGCACGCCGCGTCGCGCTGGCACGCGCCATCGCGCTCGATCCCGAACTGGTCATGTACGACGAGCCTTTCGCCGGCCTGGACCCGATTTCACTGGGGACCATCGCGCGCCTGATCCGCCGCCTGAACGATTCCATGGGCCTGACCAGCATCATCGTGTCGCACGACCTGGAAGAGACTTTCCATATCGCCGACCACCTGGTGATCCTGGCCAATGGCGGCATTGCCGCCCAGGGCACGGCAGAAGAAATCCGCAACAGCAGTGATCCGCTGGTGCACCAGTTCGTGCACGCCGAGCCGGAAGGCCCGGTGCGTTTCCATTACCCCGGCCCCGATCTGGCGGCTGACCTGGGCCTGCGCGGCCGGAAGGGGCAGCCATGAGCCTGTTCAATCCCGCCGATATCGGCTTTGCGCTGCGCCAGCAACTGGTGCGTCTGGGTACCGGTGCGCGCCTGTTCGTGCGCCTGCTGCTCTCGCTCGGCGCCTGGAAGCGCCCCGGCCTGATCCGCGACCAGGTGTTCTTCCTGGGCAACTATTCCCTGTCCATCATCGCGGTGTCCGGCCTGTTTGTCGGCTTTGTGTTGGGGCTGCAGGGCTATTACATCCTCAAGAGCTTCGGCTCGGCCGAAACCGTCGGCCTGATGGTGGCGCTGAGCCTGCTGCGCGAACTGGGGCCGGTGGTCACCGGGCTGTTGTTTGCCGGCCGCGCCGGCACTTCGCTCACGGCTGAAATCGGCCTGATGAAAGCCGGCGAGCAGCTCGACGCCATGGAGATGATGGCGGTCAATCCGGTCAGCCGCATCCTGGCGCCGCGTTTCTGGGGCGGCATCATCGCCATGCCAGTGCTGGCGCTGATTTTCAGCGCGGTTGGCATCATCGGCGGCTGGCTGGTGGCGGTGCCGCTGATCGGGCTGGATGCCGGTGCCTTCTGGGGCCAGATGCAGGCCGGCGTCGACATCTGGGATGACATCGCCAATGGCGTGATCAAGAGCGTGGTGTTCGGCGTTGCCGTCACCTTCATCGCGCTGCTCGAGGGCTATACCGCCCGTCCCACGCCCGAAGGGGTTTCCCGCGCCACCACGCGTACCGTGGTGGTCGCTTCGCTGACCGTGCTGGGGCTGGACTTCCTGCTCACGGCGATGATGTTCGGCGCGTAACTCGACAAATCGACAAGACAAGCAAAGGAAGCGTGCACATGCAACGTTCAAAAATCGATATCTGGGTTGGCCTGTTCGTGATGCTGGGAGCGGCAGCCATGCTGTTCCTGGCGCTGCAGGCCGGCAATCTGCTGACCATTTCCCCGCGCGACGCCTATCAGGTGCGCGCCGAGTTCCAGGACATTGGCGGCCTGAAGCCACAAGCCGCGGTGAAGAGCTCCGGCGTGGTGGTGGGTCGTGTCAACCGCATCGAGTTTGACAACACCACCTACCAGGCCGTGGCCGTGCTGGACATGGACCAGAAATACCATTTTCCCGATGACAGCATGCTGAAGATCATGACCAGCGGCCTGCTGGGTGACCAGTACATCGGTATCGAAGCCGGCTATTCCGACAACCAGTGGGCCGATGGTGCCGTCATCGGCAACACCCAGTCTGCCGTGGTGCTGGAAAACCTGATCGGCCAGCTGATCAACAGCACGGCACTGGACTCTGCCAAGGCGGATGCCGCCAGCGGCGGTGATGCTGCGGATGGCAGCCTGCCCCCGGCCGATGAACCTGCCTCCGGAGCCAGCCAATAATGAACACCCCCATGACCTCCCGATCTTCCGGCCGCCTGCTGCTGACGGTCAGTCTGTCGGCCACGGCCTTGCTGGCCGGCTGCGCCACCGGCCCGGATGCGCATCCACGCGATCCGATGGAGCCGCTGAACCGCAGCGTCTACAAGTTCAACGATGCGCTGGACCGCGCCGTGCTGAAGCCGGCCGCCAAGGCCTATGACTTTGTCACGCCCAGCCCGGTACAGACCGGCGTGGACAACTTCTTCAACAACCTGTCGGATGCCTGGTCGACCGTCAACAGCCTGGCCCAGTTCAAGGGCCAGGAGGCGATGAACAGCTTCTGGCGCTTCACCATCAACTCCACGCTGGGCCTGGGTGGCCTGCTGGACATTGCCACGGAAGCGCAGATTCCGCGCGTCAAGCAGGATTTCGGCCTGACGCTGGCGCACTATGGCGTCCAGTCCGGCCCGTATGTGGTGCTGCCGCTGCTGGGCTCGTCCACGCTGCGCGACACCATCGCCCGTCCGGTCGACTCCTTCGGCAACCCGCTGGGCCACCTGGATGATGTCGGCGTGCGCAATGCGCTGTACGGCCTGGACGTGGTGAGCACGCGTGACAAGTACATGGAAGCCAGCGACCTGCGTGACCAGATCGCGCTCGATCCCTATGTTTTCACGCGCGATGCCTACCTGCAGAACCGCGATTCCCGCGTGACGGGCGCCGGCGCTGCTGGCGAAGGTGGTGAGGACGATGGCTACCTGCCACCGGTCGATGGCGACGATGCAGGCTATATTCCCCCAGCCGACGAAGGGGCGGCTGCTGCCGTGACGCCAGAGGTACCGGCCGCGGACGAAGCCGCCACGGCCGCACCCATGCCGGTGGTACGCACTGCCAACCCGGATGCACGCACCGAACTGCTGCCCGTGGCGGGCGCGCCTGGCAGCACCATCCGCATGACGGTGGAGCCGCTGGCGGCGGGAACTGCAGCTTCCGTACAACCCTGAAGCGTGGTGCAGGCGCAACAAGCGCGTCCAGATGTGACAGACAGGCGCATCGGATTAGCAGCTTGTTGCAACTGGTCCGGCGCCGGACCGGAACCTGCGGCACCATGAGCCATCCAACAAATACCTGAGCCGTGGAGGGAGGGCGAATGCCCGGACCACGGCCCGTAATGAACAAGGAGAAATCGCAATGATGAATCGTCGTAGCCTGAACAAGTCCCTGGGTGCACTGGCTGGTGCCGTGCTGGCCGGTGGTGCCCTGACGCTGCCCGCCAGCGTGCTGGCTGCCGATCTGGGTCCGCAGGCCATGGTCGAGAAGGTGGCGGGTGACATCCTGTCCGCCATCAAGGCCGACAAGTCGGTGCAGGGCGGTGACGTCAACCGCATCATGGCGCTGGTGGACAGCCGCGTCATGCCGCATGTGAACTTCGAGCGCATGATGGGCACTGCCGTGGGTCCGGCCTGGCGCCAGGCCACGCCTGCCCAGAAGAAGCAGGTGCAGGACGAGTTCAAGAAGCTGCTGGTGCGTACCTACGCCGGTGCCTTCAAGCTGGCCGGCAACCGCTCGCTCAAGGTGCTGCCGGTGCGTGCTACCGGCAACGACGTGCTGGTGCGCAGCGAGCTGATGGGCAGCTCCACCCCGGCCAAGATCGACTACCGTCTGGAAAAGGCGCCCAACAGCGCACTGGGCTGGCGTGTCTACAACATCGCCATCGAAGGAATCTGGCAGGTCAACTCCTACCAGCAGCAGTTTGCCCCGATCGTGCGTGCCAAGGGCATCAATGGCCTGATCGCCTCGCTGCAGCAGCAGAACCGCGAACTGGCTGGCAAGTAAGATGGCACAGCCGGATCAAGCCGCCATGCTGGCGCTGCCAGCCGAAGTGACCATGGCCAATGCCCGCCAGGTGCAGCAGGACCTGCTGGCGCGCTGCAGGCAGCTCCAGGGTGCTGATGCGGTCCGGGTGCAGGCAGGGGCGCTGACGCGCTTCGATTCCTCGGTGCTGGCCGTGCTGCTGGAGCTGGAGCGTGCCACCGGAGGCCGGCTGGAGCTGGAACAGGTGCCGCAGCGGCTCGAATCGCTGGCGCAGCTGTATGGCGTGGATGCGCTGCTCTGGCCTGATTCGGCCGTAGTGGCTTCCTGACGCCGGCAACGGCACACAAAAAAGCGACCTGCTACCAGGTCGCTTTTTTCATGGGCTGGCCAGGCACAAGGCGTGGCACAGCACCGGCTTACTTGTCGGCCGACTTGCGCTTGGCAGGAGCCTTGGCCTTGGCCGGCTTCTTCTCGGCAGCGGCTTCAGCAGGCTGGGCATCAGCTGCAGCTGCGTTGTTGGTATCGCTTTCCGTGCTGGCAGCGGTGCTGCCATTGCCGGTCGCCTGACGCGAGGTGTCCAGCAGCTTGGACTTGCCGGCGTAGTGGCGGTCCAGACGCCATTCCTGCAGGATTTGCAGGGCGATCTTGAAGTTGCTGTAGTCCAGCAGGTAGATGTCAGCGATCGGGAAATCGGCTTCGGATTCGAGTGCCAGCACCAGACGGGACAGGGTGACGGCACTGGGGTCGGCCGGGTTGGCCTTGATGAATTTTCGCGCTTCCTTGATGGCACGCATGTTGTTTTCCCTTCCGGACTGTGCTGCAGTCCTGTTTCATGTGGCTATTGCGAAAGAATTCTACCGGGCTGGCTGGCCTCACGGCAGGGGGTGTCACAAATGTGTAACTTGAATTTCTCAGAGCGAGGTCACGCCTCAGCGTTGCACTGTAAATGGAATACTAGGCACTCAATATGACAATTTCGTGAATACCTGCAAGATTGGTGTAATGACAAGGTCTTGTCACGCATCGGTATAGACGATGCGGATATGCGGCACCACAGTAACACCGGGTTGCTTGGCCAGGAAATCGCGCAGGAACTCGGTCAGCTTCTTTTCGCACAGGGCGACCACGGCCGGTTCGGCGGCCAGCCGTTCGCCCTGGGCCTGGGCCTGGCGTGCGGCCTGGGCATACAGGTCGATCACGGCAGCTTTCTCGTCGGTGAACAGGCCACCGGACAGGATCTGGTAGCGCAGGTCACGTACGGCGGGCGTTGCCACCAGGCGCGGCTTTTTCAGTCGCACTTCGATGTCTGTCGCGGTCGGGCGGATATCGTACTGGCCGGGCTGCAGGTCGTAGCCAAACGGGTATTCGGCGGTGTACCAGATCGCCACGGTACCGGTGGACGGAATGCCGAGGATGTTGCGCTCCAGCACCTGGGTCACGCCTTCGGCGCGCACCATGGTGGCGGTGAGCAGCTTGACCTGGGCTTCCAGGGTCTGCTTGCTGACGCTCAGGTAGCTGGTGTAGCGCGAGTAGCCCAGCAGTTCCTTGTGCTGGCGCGTCACTTCCTGTTCCAGGATCTGCGCCTGCAACGTGCGCTGATCCAGCTGGGGTGAGAGCCACCACCAGCTCAGGCCAGCCCCGGCCAGCAGCGCGGCAGCAACCGGCACAGCCAGCAGCCAGCGCGAGCGACCGGTGCCTGCCGCCATGCCTCAGTCCAGCAGGGCGTGTTCGATCTTGGTGCACTTGTCGCGCACCACCTGAAGGCCGGCATCGGCGGCCTTCTGCTCAGCCTCCGGGTGGGAGATGGCCAGTTGCAGCCAGAGCGTCTTGGCACCAATGGCGATGGCCTGGTCGGCGACCGGCGGCACGTCCTCGCTGCGGCGGAATACGTCCACCATGTCGATCGGGGCTTCGCCAGCGGCTTGCAGGGCCGCAGCGGCAGCCGGCAGGTCTGCATAAACGGTTTCGCCCAGCAGTTGCTGGCCAGCCAGCAGCGGATTGACCGGCACGATGCGGTAGCCGTGCTTTTGCAGGTAGTGGGCGACCTCGTGGCTGGCGCGATGCGGCTTGTCGGACATGCCGACAATGGCAATGGTGCGGTCGTTTTCCAGAATCTGGCGGATGCGATCGGTCATGGAGGTCTCCTTGGTTGGTGGTGCTTATGACAAGGCAGATAAGGCCTGCTGCACGTTTTCCAAGCGCAGGATTTCGGTCAGGATCTGCGGCTGTTGCGGTTGGGCCGGGTCATGCAGCACATACACGGGCACGCCGTTGCGCCCCAACGCATTCAGCGAAGCCGTGATGGCCGGGTCGTTACGGGTCCAGTCGGCGCGCAGCAGCAGCACCTTGTGCGCCTGCACCGCCTGCAGGAATTCCGGTGTGGACAGCACGGTCTGCTTGTTGAACTGACAGGTGATGCACCAGGCGGCGGTGTAGTCGACAAATACCGGCTGGCCCGCAGCCAGTGCCTGTTGCACGCGGGCCTCTGACCAGGGCTCCCAGCTGGCATCGGCAGCCGTGGCGGTGCTGGCGACTGGTGTCGCCAGGCGCGCGCCATGCTGCCAGCCCAGCCAGGCCAGCGCCAGCGCAAATACGCCGGCCAGCCACCAGCGGCCGCGACCGGGCAGCGTCAGTGCCCAGACCAGCGCGCTGCCGATCAGCAGCAGCGCCAGCAGTGTGACCGCTCCATTGATGCCGCTTTGCTGGCCCAGCACCCAGACCAGCCAGAGCACCGTGGCCAGCATCGGGAAGGCCAACAGCTGGCGGAAGGTCTGCATCCACGCGCCGGGGCGCGGCATCCAGCGCAGCAGCGACGGGAACAGGCACAGCAGCAGGATCGGCAGTGCCAGCCCCAGGCCGAGCAGCGCAAACAGCAGCATCGCCTGCCAGGCCGGCAGGTTGATCGCCAGACCCATGGAGGCTCCCATGAAGGGGGCGGTACAGGGCGATGCCACCACCACCGCCAGCACGCCGGACAGGAAGGCATCGGTGACCGGATGGCGCTCCTTGTCGCTGTTGCGCGATCCCAAGGAGAGCAGCTGGCCAAACTCGAACAGGCCGGACAGGTTGAGCGCAATCAGCGTGAACAGTGCGGCCAGGCCGGCTACCATCCACGGATTCTGCAGCTGGAAGCCCCAGCCCAGTTGTTCGCCGGCAGCGCGCAACGCCAGCAGCAGCACACCCAGCAGCAATACGCTGGCCAGCACGCCCAGCGTATAGGCGATGCCGCTGACGCGCAGCGCCGAGGGGCTGTGGGCGTGGCGCGCAAAGCCCATCACCTTGATCGCCAGCACCGGGAACACGCAGGGCATCAGGTTCAACAGCAGGCCGCCGAGCAGGGCACCGCCCAGTGCCAGCAGCAGCGATACCGGGGCCACACTGGTCGTTGTGGCAGGCGCATTCTGGCCGGCCTGCAGCGCGGCCGCCAGCTCGGGCGACAGGCCGGTCACCTGCTGCAGCGCTGGCCACTCGCCTTGTACCGGGGCGCTGGCCAGCACGCCGGCGCTATCGGCGGCATTGCGGATCACGCCCTTGGCATCGGTATCGGCCTGCGGCACCAGCACCACGGACAGCGTTTCCGGACTGGTGGAGCGGAAGGCCTGCAGCGGGACGGTCAACTGCCAGGTTCCCTGATCCCAGCGCTGCTCACCAGCAGCGGCTGGCTGGGTGATGCCGAAATCTTCCGGGTACAGGTTGAGTGGCTTGCCCTGCCAGTCGGCCGGCAGCTGGCTGGCTTCAAAGCGGATCGTGCTGTCCTGTGGCTGCACCTGCGCCTTGACCTGCACCTTGGCCTGGGCCTGCGGCACCTGCTGCAGCGTGGCATCGAACAGGGCGGCATGGCTGGCGATGGACTGCTGCACCGGCAGCGTGATCGCGAACGTGCCGCTTTGCGGAATGCACTCGACGCGGCACACCAGCCAGGAGGCTTCCAGCTGCACGCGCAGCGGCTGCTGCGGGGTATTCGCCAGTGTCAGCGGCACTGGCAGCAGCACGCTGGCATCGTAGCCATAGTTGGCCAGATGGCCGATCGGGAACTTGCTCGGCATGGGCCACTGGATCTCGCCGGCCGTGACGCCGGGCGGCAGGCTCCACTCCAGCGTGGTGGCCTGGCCGCTGTCGCCGGGGTTTTTCCAGTAGGTGTGCCAGTCGGGCTGGTGCGTCAGCTGCAGGCCGAGCCAGACCGGCTTGCCGGCCATCACGCCTTCGGGAGCATGCGCCAGCAGACGCGCCTGCACCTGGTCAGTACGGACTTCGGTAGTGTCCGCGATCGGATTGGACTGCGCCTGGCTGGCACCGGCCAGCAGGCCCAGGGCGGCCAGTCCGGCACCCGCCAGACGGCGCAAATGGCGGGAAAATTCGGGAGAAATCACAGGCATGGAATGGTTGTCGTCTTGGTTCTGGCCAAACAGCCGGCCGCGTCCACAAGGACAAGCCATTATCGCGGCAAGCCTGCTGGTGCCGGAAGCCGGCCGGCAAAGGCCTGTGCAGGCATGGCGCTTTCGGTATCATGCAGGCATGCAAGATAATGCCTCCACCGCCTTTCCGCGTTTCTGGGCCGATGCCATCAGCGCCGACTTTGCCCGGCTGGACAAGGCGCGTGCCATCGCCGTATTGCCGGTGGCGGCGATCGAGCAGCACGGGCCGCATCTCCCGCTGCGCGTGGACGCAGCGCTGGCCGATGGCATGGTGCAGGCGACCCTGCCCTGGCTGCCGCAACAGCTGCCGGCCGTGTTCCTGCCCACGCAGGCGATTGGCTACAGCCCGGAACACACGGCGTTTGCCGGCACGCTCACGCTCAAGGCCGAGACCGTGATCCGGCTCTGGACCGAGATTGCCGAATGCGTGCATGCCAGTGGCGTGCGCAAGCTGGTGCTGTTCAACACGCATGGCGGCAATGTTGGCCTGCTGGATGCGGTGGCGCGCGACCTGCGTGCACGGCTGGGCATGCTGGTCTACAGCTGCAGCTGGTTCAACCTGCCGCTGGGCGCGGCCGGTGGCGCGTTTGATGAGCATGAACACCGTTTTGGCATCCACGCCGGTGCCACCGAAACCAGCCTGATGCAGGCACTGCACCCGGAGCTGGTGCGCAGCGAAGCCATTCAGGACTTTGCCAGCAGTTCCGAATATCGCGCCGAACACTTTCCGCTGCTGGGCAACGGCCGCAGCGCCAAGCTGGCCTGGCAGATGCAGGATTACCACCCGCTGGGCGCTGCCGGCAAGGCGACGCAGGCCAGTGCCGCCAAAGGCCAGGCGCTATTGGAGGCGGTGGGGCAGGGACTGGCCAGCCTGCTGCAGGAAATCGACCGCTTGCCGGCCGATACCCTGCGTGACTTAGCTGGCTGAACGGCGCGCGTCCAGCGACTCGTTGACCGTGCGTGCCAGCTGGGCAATGCCGCGATCGATCTCTTCCGCACTGGCGGTGACAAAGCTCAGGCGCATGGTGCGTACGTCGGCATTGTTCTCGTAGAAGGCGGCACCCGGTACATAGGCAACGCCGTGCTGCACCGCCAGCGGCAGCATGTGCGTGCTGTCCAGGCCTTCGGGCAGGCGCAGCCACAGGAACATGCCACCGCGCGGCACGTTCCAGGTCACGCCTTCGGGCATGTGGCGGCGCAGCGCATCCAGCATCGCCTGGCACTGGTCGCGATAGAGCTGGCGCGTACGCTGCAGGTGGCCGTCGAGGAAGCCGGGGCGTGACAGCACTTCGTAGGCCAGGCGCTGGTTCAGCGTCGGGCTGTGCAGGTCGGCCGCCTGCTTGGCCTGCAGCAGCTTGGGATAGACATGGTCCGGTGCCACCACATAGCCCAGGCGCAGGCCCGGTGCCAGCACCTTGGAGAACGAGCCCAGATACAGGCTCTGTTCCGGCAGCAGGCTGCTGATCGGAGCCGGCGGTGGGTTGTCGAACCAGAGTTCACCATAGGGGTTGTCTTCGACCACCGGCAGGCCGAGGGCATTTAGCGAACTCGCCAGCTCTTCGCGGCGGCTGGCAGACAGCGTCAGGCCGGTCGGGTTCTGGAAGGTGGGCAGCAGATAGAGGAAGCGTGCGCCGTAGCGCAGCTGTTCGCGTTCCATGGCGGCAATCTGCACGCCCTGGTCATCATTGGGCAGGCCGATCACCTCGGGCTCGAACACCGAGAAGGCCTGCAGCGCACCCAGATAGGTCGGCGTCTGCGTCATGACGCGGCTGCCCATGTCCAGCATGACCTTGCCGACCAGATCCAGCGCCTGCTGCGAGCCGGTGGTGATCAGCACCTGATCCGGATGCACCTGCCAGGGCAGCGAGGCCGCCACCCACTCGCGCAGCGGGGCAAAGCCTTCGCTGGAAGAATACTGCAGCGCCGCACGCGGATGCTCGCTCATCACCTTGTCAAAAGCCTCGCGGAACTCCTGCACCGGGAACGCCTGCGGCGAGGGCAGGCCGCCAGCAAAGCTGATGATGTCCGGACGCTCCGTCACCTTGAGAATCTCGCGGATGATGGACGGTGTCATGGCGGCTGCGCGGTTGGCGTATTGCCAGCTCTTCATGGGGGCTCCTTGTGTTCCTGCTGCGGGGCTATTTATGGCAATGATTGTAGGCTGCGACACGTGTTTGTGGGTATTGCTGACGCGTGGCAATTGCCAAATAGTGCAGCCTTGTCGTGCTGGATACGGACGACAAAAAAGCCAGTTCCTTGTGGGAAACTGGCTTTTCTGAGGGATTCTGTTGGAATCCGAATGGGGTGGTGCCGGCTGCCGGAATCGAACTGGCGACCTACGCGTTACGAGTGCGTTGCTCTACCAACTGAGCTAAGCCGGCGTACTGCATCAGATGCAGTGAAGCGTTAATTATAGCCTATTTGCCGGGTTGCAGGCCAGATGTCACAGCAATTCGTCGGGAGCCAGCGGTGAAATAATCCACAAAATCGAGCGCAACAAGGCACTGCTGTCGGGGTCCTGGTGCTGGTCTGGCCCGCTGCCCGGCGGTTGCAACTGCCACAGCAGGCTGCCATCGGGCTGCTGCAGCACTTTCCAGGTGCCGTTGTCGAGCAGCGGCTGCATGCGTTCGGTGATCTCGCGTGACAGCGCGCGGCTGCGGATGATCAGCGCCACTTCGGTATTCTGCAGCTTGGAGCGCAGGTCCAGGTTCATCGAGCCGATGCTGAGGATGCGACCATCCACGATCACCAGCTTGGAGTGCAGGCTGGCGCGGCTGGGGGAACCGGAGGAGCCGAAGGCCGAGCGCACCGAAGACTGCTGCAGGGCGCGCATTTCGTAGAGCTGCACGCCCAGCGCGAGCAGGCGCTCACGGTAGCGCGCGTAGCCGATATGGGCAAAGGCCGCATCGGTGGACGAGAGCGAGTTGGTCAGCACCACGATCTTCACGCCGCGCTGGCGCAGTTCGGCGAAGCGCTCCATCATCTTGTCGCCTGGCACAAAGTAGGGCGACACAATCGTGATCTGCTGGCGCGCCTGCTGCATCATGTCCAGCAGGCCCTCGACCACGGTCGGGACGTCATCGCTGCTGTGGTCTTCCGGATCCAGCTTGGCCGGGCTGTCGCTCAGCAGCACGCTGGGGGCCCAGATCCAGGGCTGGCTGGCCAGTTCCATGGCTTGTGGGAAACTGCGCTGCGCCGGCGTTGTCTGTGTCGGGCCGATGCCGTGGCTGTCCGCTGCCGGTTCGCTGCTGCCGGAGGCCGGCGTCAGGGCGGCGATTTCCTTCTTGCTCAACAGTGTTTCCACCGGGTAGGCGAGCGGATTGTTCCAGTACTTGTCAAAGCTGGCCGACATGGCGCGTACCTGCTGGCCGGTGGCCAGTACGTCCAGATCGATGAAGTTGCTGCGATCGCCCTGGCCGAAGTAGACATCGCCCAGGTTGCGGCCACCCGTGATGCCGAAGGCGTTGTCGGCCAGGAACAGCTTGTTGTGCATGCGGTGCTGCATGCGCTTGAAATCGTGCAGCGAGCTCAGGATGCGCAAAAAGCCATTGCTGCGAGGTCCGCGGATCGGGTTGAACAGGCGGATTTCCACGCCGGGTACAAAGGCCAGCTGCAGCACCTGGGCGTCCGGCCCCTGGGTATTGAAATCGTCCAGCAGG
This sequence comes from Allobrachymonas wangyanguii, assembly GCF_045055315.1. GTDB lineage: Bacteria > Pseudomonadota > Gammaproteobacteria > Burkholderiales > Burkholderiaceae_C > Brachymonas > Brachymonas wangyanguii. Next base: position 2,087,339 of record NZ_CP173677.1, on the reverse strand, counting down.
ATGCGCACGCGCACGCCGCGTGCTGCCGCCTCGCGCACCGCCAGCAGCAGTTCGCGCGTGGAGGCATCGGCATGGATGGCGTAGTACTGCAGGTCCAGCGTGCGTTGGGCTTGCTGCGTCAGGGCGAGCCGGGCAGAAAAGGCGGTATCGGCACTGCCGAGCAGGCGGAAGCCGGTGGTGTGGCGGCTGCCGGATTGCTGGCGCAGCTGGCCGGCCAGCTGGCCCAGCGGCGTGGCCTGCTGCATCGGCAAGGCGTAGGAGGGCGTCTGCTGGTCATTGGCCGGCAGGTTGGCGCAGCCGCCCAGCACCAGCAACAGACCCAGCAGCCATGCCAGCAGCCAGCGTGGCTGGCGTGAGATGGGAGCGTGCGAGTGGGCGGGCATGGCAGTCCAGGAGATTAGCCGATTTCACCCAGGATTTCCCAGCGCTCCAGCGCGGTCATCAGGGCTTCCTCAATCTCGGTATCGCGCGCCTGCAATGCCAGTGCGCGCTCCAGATTGCTGCTGTAGAGCGTGCCGTCGGCCAGTTCGGCCTGGATGGCAGCCTGTTCGGTCTCCAGCGATTCGATCAGCGCCGGCAGGGCGTCCAGCTCGCGCTGTTCCTTGTAGCTGAGCTTGCGCTTGCCGCTACGCGGCGCGGCCGGGATAGCGCTGTCGGCGGCGGCAGGCTTGCTGGCTGCCGGTTTCGGTTCGGCGCTGCGTGCCAGTTCGGCGGCGCGCTGCGATTGCGTCAGCCAGTCCTGCACGCTGCCTTCGTATTCGCGCCAGCGGCCATCGCCTTCGTTGACGATGGTGCTGGTCACCACGTTGTCGAGGAATTCGCGGTCGTGGCTGACCAGGAATACCGTGCCTTCGTAGTTCTGCAGCAGCTCTTCCAGCAGCTCCAGCGTATCGATATCGAGGTCGTTGGTGGGCTCGTCGAGCACCAGCACGTTGGCCGGGCGCGCAAACAGGCGCGCCAGCAGCAGGCGGTTGCGTTCGCCACCGGACAGGCTGCGTACCGGCGAGGCGGCGCGCGCCGGGCTGAACAGGAAATCGCCCAGATAGCTTTTCACGTGCTGCTTGCGGCTGCCGATCTCGATCCACTCGCTGCCCGGGCTGATGAAATCTTCCAGCGTGGCATCCATGTCGATGCTGGCGCGCATCTGGTCAAAGTAGGCGACCTGCAGGTTGGCGCCTTGGCGCACGCTGCCGCTGTCCGGCGCGATTTCGCCGAGGACCAGCTTCAGCAGCGTGGTCTTGCCGGCGCCGTTGGCGCCGATCAGGCCAACCTTGTCGCCGCGCAGGATGGTGGCGCTGAAATCACGCACGATGCTGCGCTCGCCATAGGCCTTGCTGACCTCTTTCAGCTCGGCCACGATCTTGCCGCTGGGCACGCTGCTGTCCACGTCCAGCCGTACCCGGCCCACCGCTTCGCGCCGCTGTGCCCGGGCATCGCGCAGCTGGTGCAGGCGCGCCACGCGGCTCTGGCTGCGCGTGCGGCGCGCTTCCACGCCCTTGCGGATCCATACTTCTTCCTGCGCCAGCAGCTTGTCGGCGCGTGCGTTGATGACGGCCTCTTGCGCCAGCTGTTCTTCCTTGAGGATCTGGTACTGCGCGAAGTTGCCGGGGTAGCTGCTCAGGTGGCCGCGATCCAGCTCCACGATGCGGGTACAGACGGCATCGAGAAAGGCGCGGTCGTGGCTGATCGTGACGACGCTGCCTCGGAAGTTCTTCAGCAGGTCTTCCAGCCAGAGGATGGAATCCATGTCCAGGTGGTTGGTCGGCTCGTCCAGCAGCAGCACGTCGGGGCGTGTGACCAGTGCCTGCGCCAGCGCCACGCGCTTGCGTGTGCCGCCTGACAGGTCACCCACGATGGCGGCGCCATCCAGCCGCAGGCGCTGCAGGGTTTCTTCCACGCGCTGTTCCCAGGTCCAGCCGTCCAGCGCCTCGATGCGGCCCTGCAGCTGGTCCAGCGTGTGCGTGTCGGTGGTCTGCAGATAGCGTTCGCGCAGTTCCAGCACCTCGGCCAGGCCGGCGCTGACCGCTTCGAACACCGTGTGCTGCGGATCCAGTAGCGGTTCCTGTGCCACATAGACGACACGCACGCCTTGCTGCAGCTGCAGGTTGCCGTCGTCGGCCTGCTCCAGCCTGCCCAGGATGCGCAGCAGCGAGGACTTGCCGGCGCCATTGCGGCCGATCAGGCCGACGCGCTCACCGGTTTCGAGGGAAAAATCTGCGCCATCCAGCAGGGCCACGTGGCCAAAAGCCAGATGCGCGTTCAACAGGGTAATCAGTGCCATGGCGGGATTATGCGGCCTGCGGCCGGCAGACGGTAGAAGGGCTTGCACCCACGGTCATGCCACCGGCAACTGGGCAGGGGGCGGACAGACGGTGTGGAAGGGCGGGCATGGTGGCGCGCTGCAGGCAGGCGCATGCCGAAAGAGAGGTGGTGACGCCAGCCTGGAAGTAGGCCGTGCGCTTGGTGCCCCGGGTCGGACTCGAACCGACAAGCTATCGCTAGCGGGGGATTTTGAATCCCCTGTGTCTACCAATTCCACCACCGGGGCTTGTGAAGCCCTCCATTGTGCCATAGGTGTGACACTGCCTGCAGCAGAAATTGCAGTCCGTTCCGGCGATTCCGTGTGCGTGGCGATGCGCGCGGTAGACCTATCCGGCGTGCGGTTCCGGCACCGGAAGTAGAATCGGGCAAAGCGATTGATTTCCCTACCCAGAACAGCTCCCATGACCTATCCCACCATCGAACAGTTCATCGGCAATACCCCGCTGGTGGCGCTGCAGCGCATTGGCGCGCAAGAAAATGCCGCACGCGGCAACATCATCCTGGGCAAGCTTGAAGGCAACAACCCGGCCGGTTCGGTGAAGGACCGCGCAGCGCTGTCCATGATCATGCAGGCCGAGGCACGCGGCGAGATCCGCCCGGGCGACACCCTGATCGAGGCCACCAGTGGCAACACCGGCATCGCGCTGGCCATGGTGGCGGCGATCCGTGGCTACCGCATGCTGCTGATCATGCCGGAAGACCTGAGCATCGAGCGTGCGCAAAGCATGCGCGCCTATGGCGCCGAGCTGATCCTCACGCCCAAGAGCGGCGGCATGGAATACGCGCGCGACCTGGCGCTGCAGATGCAGGCCGACGGCAAGGGCAAGGTGCTGGACCAGTTTGGCAACCACGACAACCCGCTGATGCACTACCAGACCACCGGCCCGGAAATTTGGCGTGATACCGGTGGCCGCGTGACCCACTTTGTCAGCGCCATGGGCACGACCGGCACCATCACTGGCGTGAGCCGCTACCTGAAAGAGCAGAATCCGGACGTGCGCATCATCGGGGCACAACCGGCCGAAGGCTCGCGCATTCCCGGCATCCGCAAGTGGCCGGAAGAATACATGCCCAGCATCTACGATGCCAGCCTGGTGGATGAGCAGATTTCCGTAACCCAGGCCGATGCCGAAGACATGTGCCGCCAACTGGCGCGTGAAGAGGGCATTTTTGCCGGTATTTCCGCGGCGGGCGCGCTGTGGGTGGCCCAGCAGGTGGCCGCCACCGTGCGTGATGCCACCATCGTGTTCGTGGTCTGTGACCGCGGCGACCGCTATCTTTCTACCGGTGTCTTCCCGGCCTGACCATGACGACTGATATTGCTTTCGACGTTGAACTCGACGCCAGCGGCCTGAGCTGTCCGCTGCCCATCCTCAAGGCCAAGAAGGCGCTGAACACGCTGGAAAGCGGCCAGGTGCTGAAAATCATCACCACCGATCCCGGTGCGCTGCGCGATTTCCAGGCCTTTGCCGTGCAGACTGGCAATGCCTTGCTGGGCCAGCAGGAAGCGGGCGCCAGTTGCACCCACTACCTGAAGCGCCGCTGAGCGGCTGCCGATCGCTCAGAGCGTGCCAAAGATGCGGTCGCCCGCATCGCCCAGGCCCGGCACGATATAGCCCTTCTCGTTCAGGCCGCGGTCGATCGCCGCGGTGTAGATCGGCACGTCCGGATGCGCCTTGTGCAGCGTGGCAATGCCTTCCGGGCAGGTCAGCAGGCACATGAACTTGATGCTGCGCGGTTTCAGCGCACGGATCTTGTCGAGTGCGGCCACGGCCGAGTTGCCGGTGGCCAGCATCGGATCGACGACGATGGCATCGCGCTCTTCCATGTGGCTCGGCATCTTGAAATAGTATTCGACCGCCTGCAGCGTCTGCGGGTCGCGGTATAGGCCGATATGGCCGACGCGCGCGCCCGGCACGATGCTCAGCATGCCATCCAGCAGGCCGTTGCCGGCGCGCAGGATGCTGATCAGCGCCAGTTTCTTGCCGTCGATGATCTGGCCGGTGGTGGTTTCCAGCGGCGTTTCGACCTCGATCTCCTGCATCGGCATGTCGCGCGTGATTTCGTAGGCCATCAGCGCGCTCAGCTCGTTGAGCAGGCGGCGGAAGGAGCTGGTGCTGGCCTGCTTGTTGCGCATCAGCGTGAGCTTGTGCTGGATCAGCGGGTGGGTGATGTGGTGGACTTCGGACATGGTGGTGTTCCTGCGGATTAGCGGCGGCGGCCCAGGATGCCTCCGAGCACGCCACGGATGATTTCACGGCCGGCGCTGCGCACCGCCGACTTGGCCATCGACTGCACCAGGCCATCGTACTGGCCGCCACGCGGGCCGGTACGGCCAAACAGCGCTTCCTTGACCATGGTGCCCATGCCGCCGAGCATGCCGCTGTCTTCGGCGGCAGCAGCCGCTGCGCCCTTGGAGCCGGCCTTGCCGGCATCAGCTGGCATGGCGCGCTTCTGCATCAGAATCTCGTAGGCGGATTCGCGGTCAATGGTTTTTTCGTAGGTGCCGGCGACCAGCGAACGGGCCATCAGCGACTGGCGCTGTTGCGGCGTGATCGGGCCGATCTGGCTGCCTGGCGGCACGACAAACACGCGCTGCGTGATGCCGGGGCGGCCTTTTTCGTCGAGGAAGCTGACCAGTGCCTCGCCGGTGCCGAGTTCGGTAATGGCTTCGACGATGTTGATGTCGGGATTGCTGCGCATGGTTTCGGCGGTGGCCTTGACCGCCTTCTGGTCACGCGGGGTGAAGGCGCGCAGGGCGTGCTGCACGCGGTTGCCGAGCTGCGCCAGCACGGTATCGGGCACGTCGATCGGGTTCTGCGTGACGAAATAGACGCCCACGCCCTTGGAGCGCACCAGGCGCACCACCAGTTCGATGCGCTCCAGCAGCACCTTGGGCGCGTCGTCGAACAGCAGGTGCGCCTCGTCGAAGAAGAACACCAGCTTCGGCTTTTCCGGATCGCCGATTTCAGGCAGCTGCTCGAACAGCTCGGACAGCAGCCAGAGCAGGAAGCTGCCGTACAGGCGTGGTGCCTGCAGCAGCTTGTCCGAGGCCAGGATGTTGATCATGCCCTTGCCGCCATCGGTCTGCATCAGGTCGGCGATGTCGAGCATGGGCTCGCCAAAGAACTGGTCGCCGCCTTGTGTCTCGAGCTGCAGCAGGCCGCGCTGGATGGCGCCGACGCTGGCGCTGCTGATGTTGCCGTACTCGGTGGTGAACTGCTTGGCGTTCTCGCCCACGTACTGCAGCATGCTGCGCAGGTCCTTCAGGTCGAGCAGCAGCAGGCCGTTGTCGTCGGCAATCTTGAACACCAGGTTGAGCACGCCGCTTTGCGTGTCGTTCAGGTCCAGCATGCGCGACAGCAGCAGCGGGCCCATGTCGCTGATGGTGGTGCGCACCGGGTGGCCCTGCTCGCCGAATACGTCCCAGAAGGTGGTGGGGCAGGCGACCGGTTCGGGCACGGCAATGCCGCGCTCCTGCAGCACGCCGGCCATCTTGCTGCCGATGCTGCCTTGCTGGCTGATGCCGCTCAGATCGCCCTTGATGTCGGTCATGAACACCGGCACGCCGATCGCCGACAAGGATTCGGCCATTTTTTGCAGGGTGACGGTCTTGCCGGTACCGGTGGCGCCGGTAATCAGGCCGTGGCGGTTGGCCAGACCAGGCAGCAAGTAGCAGCTGGTGTGCGAATTCTGGGCGATCAGCAGGGGTTCGGCCATGGAAGTGCTCCGTGCAACGGGATCAAAAGTAGAATGCTGGGTGTTGCAGCAAGGGCTAACCCCCCAGAAAGAATACAGAGGATTATCCACCATGGCAGGTCATAGCAAATGGGCCAACATCCAGCATCGCAAAGGTCGTCAGGACGAAAAGCGCGGCCGTATCTGGACGCGCCTGATCCGTGAAATCATTGTGGCGGCGCGTCAGGGTGGCGGCGATCTGAACGCCAACCCGCGTCTGCGCCTGGCGGTAGACAAGGCCAAGGCCGCCAACATGCCGGCCGACAACATCAAGCGCAATATCGACAAGGCCACCGGCAACCTCGAGGGCGTGCAGTACGAGGAAATCCGCTACGAAGGCTACGGCATCGGCGGTGCCGCCGTCATGGTGGACACGATGACCGACAACCGCGTGCGTACCGTGGCCGAAGTGCGTCACATCCTGAGCAAGAACGGCGGCAACCTGGGCACCGAAGGCTCGGTGGTGTTCCAGTTCAAGCACTGCGGCCAGCTGTTTTTTGCCCCCGGCACCGATGAAGACAAGGTGATGGAAGTGGCGCTCGAATCCGGCGCCGAAGACGTGATCACCGATGACGATGGCGCGATCGAGGTGCTGACGCCGCCGGCCGAGTTCGAGGCGGTGAAGAACGCGCTCGAGGCCGCCGGCCTGGTGCCGGAGCTGGCAGAAGTCACCATGCGTGCCGAAAACAGCATTGCGCTCACCGGCGAAGATGCTGCCAAAATGCAAAAACTGCTCGACATGCTCGAGGATCAGGACGACGTGCAGAACGTCTACCACAACGCTGAACTGGATCTGGGAGAGTAAACGATGCAAGTACTGGTGATTGGCGGCGGTGGCCGCGAACATGCGCTGGCCTGGAAACTGGCGCAATCCGAACGCGTCAACAAGGTCTATGTGGCGCCCGGCAACGGTGGCACCGCGCACGAGAACAAGCTCGAAAACCTGCCGCCCATGGATCTGGACACGCTGTGCCAGTGGGCGCTGCAGCACAAGATCGAACTCACCGTGGTTGGCCCCGAGGCACCGCTGGCAGGCGGCGTGGTGGACAAGTTCCGCGCTGCCGGCCTGCGCATCTTCGGCCCTACGCAACAGGCGGCCCAGCTGGAAAGCTCCAAGGCCTTCAGCAAGGATTTCATGCAGCGCCACGGCATCCCGACGGCGGCGTTTGACACCTTTACCGATCCTGCCGCAGCCCATGCCTACGTGGACAAGCTGGGCGCGCCCATCGTGATCAAGGCCGATGGCCTGGCCGCCGGCAAGGGCGTGGTAGTGGCGATGACGCTGCAGGAAGCGCATGACGCCATCGATTTCATGCTGGTCGACAACACCCTGGGCGTGCAGCACAACGAGGGCGGTGCCCGCGTGGTGATCGAGGAATTCCTGCAGGGCGAAGAAGCCAGCTTCATGGTGGTGTGTGACGGTACGGAAGTGGTGGCGCTGGCCACCAGCCAGGACCACAAGCGCCTGCAGGACAACGACCAGGGCCCGAACACCGGCGGCATGGGTGCCTATTCCCCGGCACCCATCGTCACGGCCGACGTGCACGCGCGCGCCATGCGCGAGGTGATCCTGCCGACGCTGCGCGGCATGGCCAAGGACGGCATCCCCTACACTGGCTTCCTCTACGCCGGCCTGATGATCAGCCCCGAAGGCCAGCTCAAGACGCTGGAATTCAACTGCCGCATGGGCGACCCGGAAACCCAGCCGATCCTGATGCGCCTCAAGTCCGACCTGGTCGAGCTGCTGATGGCGGCGACCGAACCGGCTACCGGTACCGGCAAGCACCTGGCCGACGTCGAGCCGCAGTGGGACCGTCGTGTCGCGCTGGGCGTGGTGGTGGCTGCTCCGGGTTATCCGATGCACCCGCGTACCGGCGAGGCCATCTGCCAGCTGCCGCAGGATGTCGAGGAAGAACTCAAGGTATTCCATGCCGGCACGCGCCTGCAGGAAGACGGCACGCTGGTAAGCAGCGGTGGCCGCGTGCTGTGCGTGACGGCGCTGGCCGACAGCGTGCGCCAGGCGCAGGCCAAGGCCTATGCCGCAATGCAGGAAGTGCAGCTGCCGCAGATGCAGTTCCGTACCGATATCGGCTTCCGCGCCGTGCCTTCGACCGTTTCGCAGGCATGACCGGGCCGGAGGTGACGCCGCCGGCAGCGGCAACAGGAACAGGACGCATGCGGGGTCTGCAGGTCTATCCGATGCCGGCGCAGCCGGTCTTTCCCGGTCGTGGCAGCAAGCTGGCCGGCAAGATGCTGCAATGGCTGGGCTGGAAGTCCTACTTCAATGGCCTGCCCGAGACGCGTGGCCTGGTCGTGGTCTATCCGCACACCTCCAACTGGGATTTTCCGGTCGGCCTGCTGTTCAAGTGGGCGATTGGCGTACCCTTCCGTTTCTGGATCAAGGACAGCGTGGTGAACGTGCCGGTGCTGGGCAACTGGATCCGCGCGATTGGTGGCGTTGCCATCAATCGCCGCGCCGCGCATGGCGTGGTCGAGGAAACCGTGGCGCAGATGCGCCAGGCCGATTTCTTCTGGCTGGCCGTCACGCCCGAGGGCACGCGCAGCAAGACCAATGGCTGGCGTACCGGTTTCTACCACCTGTGGCGCGCCGCCGATTGTCCGCTCGGCCTGGCTTTTATTGATTTTGGCAAGAAGGAGGTCGGCGTGCAGCACTTCGCACGCTGCAGCGGTGACATGGAGGCCGATTTTGCCGGCCTGGCCGAGTATTACGCCGGCCGCTCCGGCTACCACCCCGACAACGCGGCGCCAGTGCGCCCGTTTGACCGCCAGGCTTCCCGCGACGGCTCCAGGTCCTGAGCCGCCCGCATTTTCCGGATATCCGCATGACAGATTCCCTGACCGCAGCGGCCGACACCCAGGCCGTGCTGAGCTATCTCACCGGCCTGCAACAGCGCATCACCGATGCCGTGGCCGCCTTTGAACCCGAAGCCCGCTTTGTCGTGGACGACTGGCAGAAGGCGCCGGGCGAGCTGCTGCAGGGCCGTGGCCGCACCATGATCCTGGAAGGCGGCGAGGTGTTCGAGCGCGCCGGCGTCGGCCTGTCGCATGTGCGCGGCCCGCAGCTGCCGCCCTCGGCGACGCAGCATCGCCCGGAGCTGGCCGGTGCGCCGTTCGAGGCCATGGGCGTGTCGCTGGTGTTCCACCCGCGCAACCCCTACGTGCCCACCGTGCACATGAACGTGCGCATGCTGGCGGCCTTGCCGGCTGGCGGCAGCCCGGTGTGCTGGTTTGGCGGCGGCATGGACCTGACGCCGTACTACGGTCAGCGTGAAGACTGCGTGCATTTCCACCAGACCTGCCACGATGCGCTGCAACCGTTTGGCGAGGACAAGTACCCGCGCTTCAAGCGATGGTGCGACGAATATTTCTACCTGAAGCACCGCCAGGAGCAACGCGGCGTAGGTGGCATCTTCTTTGACGATTTCTCCGAGTTCGACCACGCACGCAACTTTGCCATGCTGCAGGCGGTCGGCGACGGCTTCCTGCCGGCCTATATCCCGATCGTGCAGCGCCGCAAGGACCAGGCCTGGGGCGAGCGCGAGCGCAGCTTCCAGCTCTATCGCCGTGGCCGCTATGTCGAATTCAACCTGGTCTGGGACCGTGGCACGCACTTCGGCCTGCAGTCCGGTGGCCGTACCGAATCGATCCTGCTGTCGATGCCGCCGCAGGCCAGCTGGGCCTATCGCCGTGGCGAGCAGCCGGGCAGTGCCGAGGCGCGCCTGTATACCGAGTTCCTGCCGCGGCAGGACTGGCTGGCGGCCTGACTATGCCCATCAAGCGAATCGGCATTTACGGCGGTGCCTTTGACCCGCCGCACCTGGCCCATGTGGGGCTGGCGGCGGCGGCTGTGGCGCAGCTGCAGCTGGACCTGCTGTATGTGGTGCCCACCGGCCAGCCCTGGATGAAGCAGCGCCGGCTGAGCGCCTCGCGTCACCGCATGGTGATGGCGCAGCTGGCGTTTGCCAGCCTGCCGCAGGTGCAGGTGGACGATTGCGAGGTGCAGCGCGGCACCATCACCTACACCATCGATACCCTGCAGGAGCTGCAGGAGCGCCATGCCGCGCGGCATGAACAGGAAGTCGAATGGTTCCTGCTGATGGGGCAGGACCTGCTGCTGACACTGCCGCAATGGCAGCGCGCCGAAGACCTGCTGCGGCAGGTGACGGTGGCAGTGCTGTGTCGCCCCGACGGCCAGCAGGGCAGCGGCCAGCTGGAGCTGGACCTGCAGCAGTTGCGCCAGCAGCTGCCGGCCCTGCGCACCGAAGTGCTGCAGCTACCGCCCAGCGATTTCAGCTCCACCCGCATCCGCGCCGGCGTGCTGGAGCGTGAGCACGAAAGCCCCGAGCAGCTGGAGGACTGGCTGCAAACCCTTGTGCCCCCAGCCGTAGCACAGTATATTGCGCACCATAAACTTTATCTTTCACCAGACACCCTGATGGCCACTGAACGTTCCGCAGTCAAGAAGACCCCTCCCAAGCCGCCCGTCCGCGAGGCAAATCCCGAAACCGATCTGCCCATGGGCGATGACGGCATTGCCGAAGACAGCCCGGCTGCGGCCAAGATGATCCAGAAGCTGCAGCGCGCCATCGTCGATGGCCTGGAGGATGTGAAGGCCCAGAACATCGTGGTCTACAACACGGCGCACCTGTCGCCGCTGTTCGAACGCGTGATCATCGCTTCCGGTACCTCCAACCGCCAGACCAAGGCGCTGGCCTCCAGCGTGCGCGATGCCGTGCGCGAAGCCGGCTTTCCCAAGCCGCGCAGCGAAGGCGAGGAAAACGGCGAGTGGATCATCGTGGACTGCGGCAGCGCCGTGGTGCACGTGATGCAGCCGGCGATCCGCCAGTACTACATGCTGGAAGACATCTGGGGCGAGAAGCCGGTGCGCATGCGCCTGGGCAAGCCCGCCGCCAGCCGTCGCCAGCCCGCTGCCGCCAAGCCTGCCACGGCAGCCAAGCCCGCGGCAGCGCGCAAGCCGCGCGCCACTACGGCCAAGCCGGCTGCTGATGCCGCCACGACGGAGGCCAAGCCCGCCACTACGCCGCGCCGCCGTACCGCCAGCGCTGCACCCGAGGTCAAGCTGATCGTCGGCAAGACCGTGGGCAGCAAGCCGGTCGGCAAGGCCTGAGCGGGCGGCACGGATTCCCGCAGGCTGGCCATGAAACTGGTCATCGTGGCCGTGGGCCAGAAAATGCCGGACTGGGCGCAGACCGCGTTTGACGATTACGCCAAGCGCTTTCCGCCCGAGTTGCGGCTGGATTGCCGCACCGTCAAGACCGAACCGCGCAGCGGCGGCAAGACCCCCCAGCAGATGATGCAGGCCGAGATGCAGCGCATCGAGGCCGCCATCGACGGCGGCACGCAGAAAGGCCGCCGCGTGGTGGCACTGGACGAGCGCGGTACCGCACTCACCACCAGGGCGCTGGCCGAGCGCCTGCACGGCTGGCAGCAGCAGGGCGATGACGTGGCGCTGCTGATTGGCGGGCCGGACGGCCTGCACCCCGACCTGCGCCAGCAGGCGCATGAGCGCATCCGCCTGTCCGACATGACGTTGCCGCACGCCATGGCGCGTGTGTTGCTGGTGGAGCAGCTGTACCGCGCCTGGTCGGTGAATGCCGGCCATCCTTACCACCGCGAATAAGCATGTTGCAGGATTTTGTCTACCTGGCCTCGCAAAGCCCGCGCCGCCGCCAGCTGCTGGAGCAGATCGGCGTGGCGCATCAATTGCTGCTGCCCGGCCCCGAAGAAGATGCCGAAAGCCTGGAAGCCGAGCTGCCAGGCGAGCTGGCACATGCCTATGTGCAGCGCGTGACCCGGCTCAAGCTCGAAGCCGCGGTGCGACGCTGGCAGGCGCGCGGCCTGCCGCCGGCGCCCATCCTGTGTGCCGATACCACGGTCACGCTGGACGAGCGCATCCTCGGCAAGCCGGCCGACGACGGCCAGGCGCTGGAGATGCTGCGCCGCCTGTCCGGCCGCCGGCACCAGGTGCTGACGGCCGTCGCCATCGCGCTGTCGCAGGCCGATGGCGTGCGCATGGAGCAGGCGCTGTCCGAATCCGAAGTGGTGTTCGATACGCTGGACGAGGCGCGCATGGCCGCTTATGTGCAGACTGGCGAGCCGTTTGGCAAGGCCGGCGGCTATGGCGTGCAGGGCCATGCCGCCACGTTGATCACGCGCATCGAGGGCAGCTTCTCCGGCATCATGGGATTGCCGCTGTTCGAAACCGCCCGGTTGTTGCGCACTTTCGGGTGGACAATATGAGCATCGGCCTGCGACAGTCGCAGGCGCTGGATTCTCATTCATGCAACAAGACATTCTGATCAACTGGTCTCCGCAGGAGACCCGGGCGGCCGTCGTCGAAAACGGCGTGGTGCAGGAACTGCACGTGGAGCGCGAGCTGCAGCGCGGCCTGGTGGGTAATATCTATCTGGGCAAGGTAGCACGCGTGTTGCCCGGCATGCAATCGGCATTCATCGATATCGGCCTGGAGCGCGCCGCCTTCCTGCACGTGGCCGACGTCTGGCAGCGTGGCCAGGGTCGTGACCGGCGCGAGGAAGAGGGCGAACGCTCGCAGCAGGCACCCAAGCCGATCGAGAAACTGGTGTTTGAAGGCCAGACGCTGATGGTGCAGGTGATCAAGGACCCGCTCGGCAGCAAGGGCGCGCGCCTGTCCACCCATATCAGCATCGCCGGTCGCCTGATGGTGCACCTGCCGCGTGACGACGGCAGCATTGGCGTATCGCAGAAGATTGCACTGGAGCAGCGCGATGTCCTGCGCCAGCGCGTGCAGCAGCTGATGGAGACGCTGCCGCCCGAGCCCGGGCTGGACCGTCCCGGCGGCTATATCGTGCGCACCAATGCCGAAGACGCGCCCGATACCGACCTGCAGGAAGACATGCTGTATCTGCGCAAGGCCGCGGCGCGCGTGCGCCAGGCCGCGCGTACGCTGCCGGCCCCGTCATTGCTGCACCAGGACCTGAACCTGATGCAGCGCGTGCTGCGCGACATGGTGGATGAGCACACCGCCAGCGTACGCATCGATTCGCGCACGCAGCATGCGGTGCTGCTGGCGTTTGGCCAGACCTTCATGCCGAACGCGGTGCAGAAGCTGGCGCTGTACAGCGGCGAGCGGCCGATTTTTGACCTCTACAACATCGACGAGGAAGTGGCGCAGGCGATGGGCCGCCGCGTGGACCTGAAATCCGGCGGCTATCTGGTGATGGACCAGACCGAGGCGCTGACCACGATCGACGTCAACACCGGTGGTTTTGTCGGCACGCGCAATTTCGACGAGACCATCTTCAAGACCAACCTGGAGGCGGCGCAGGCGATTGCGCGCCAGCTGCGGCTGCGCAACCTGGGCGGCATCATCATCGTGGACTTTATCGACATGCAGCGTGCCGAGCATCGCGAGGGCGTGCTGGCCGAATTGCGCAAGCAGCTGCAACGCGACCGCATCAAGACCACGGTGGGGGATTTTTCGCAGCTGGGGCTGCTGGAGATGACGCGCAAGCGCACGCGTGAATCGCTGGAGCGCATGCTGTGCGAACCCTGCCCGGCCTGCGAAGGGCGCGGCACCGTGAAGACACCGCGCAGCGTGGCCTATGAGATCCTGCGCGAGGTGTTGCGCGAGGCGCGACAGTTCCACCCGGCCGAGTTCCGCATCCTGGCGGCGCCGCAGGTGATCGACCTGTTCCTGGACGAGGAAAGCCAGCACCTGGCTTCGCTCAGCGAGTTCATCGGCAAGCCGATCTCGCTGCAGGCCGAGGGCCTGTTCTCGCAGGAACAGTACGACGTGGTGCTGATGTAAGCTGCCGGCCGGCGGCGCTCAATGCGCCAGGCCGTGGTGCTGCAGGCGGGCGTAGGCACCGCCCAGCGCCAGCAGTTCGGCGTGCGTGCCCTGTTCGACGATGCGGCCCTGTTCCATCACCACCACGCGGTCGGCGTGCTCGATGGTGCTCAGGCGGTGTGCCACGATCAGCGTGGTGCGGCCCTGCATCAGGCGCTGCAGCGCTTCCTGCACCAGGCGTTCCGATTCGTTGTCGAGCGCCGAGGTGGCTTCGTCGAGGATCAGGATGGGCGCGTTCTTGTAGATGGCGCGTGCAATCGCCAGGCGCTGGCGCTGGCCGCCGGACAGCTGGGTGGCGTTGTGGCCGACTTCCGTATCGATGCCGGCCGGCAGGCGCGCCACATGGCTGGCCAGATTCGCCGCTTCCAGCGCCTGCTCCACGCGGGCGCGGTCGATCTCCTGGCCCAGCGCCACGTTGGCGGCAATCGTCTGGTTCAGCATCACCACGTCCTGGCTGACCATGGCAATCTGCTGGCGCAGCGCGGCCAGCGGCCATTGGTCCAGCGCGATGCCGTCAAGCTCGACCTGGCCGCCGGTGGGCAGCACAAAGCGCGGCAGCAGGTTGACCAGCGTGGTCTTGCCCGATCCCGAGGGGCCGACCAGCGCCACCACTTCGCCGGGGCGGATCTCCAGGCTGACCTGTTGCAGGGCCGCGCCCTGATCGGCATCGGCCGCCAGCTCGGGCGGAATGCCGGCGCTGGCGGCCTGCTGCTCGCGCGCTTCCAGGCTGTCGTCTGGTTCCGGTGCCTCGACCGGAATCGTGTTGGGCAGGTCATGCGGTGCCACGCCAGGGGATTGCGAGGGGTAGCGCACGGTCACGTTGTCGAAGCGGATCTCGCCGCGCACCTGGGCTGGCAGCGGGCTGCTGGCGGGCGTTTCGGCTTCCTGTTCGGGGCGCACGGTTTCGACCATGGCCAGGCCGCGTTCCAGCGCGGCCACGCCGCGCGTGATCGGGCTGGCGACATCGGCCAGGCGACGGATCGGTGCCACCAGCAGCAGC